>JAJFJB010000508.1 GCA_021774435.1 Alphaproteobacteria bacterium | reverse complement strand
CGGAAAACCCGAAACGGGTCGCCGCCTTTAGGATTTTCGACCTTGATGATGGATGCGCCGAGATCGCCTAGCATGGCACCGGCGAGCGAGCCGGTTATCATTGTCGTGGACTCAACGACCTTTATGCCATCAAGCATACTTGGCATCGCGTTCTCCTAACCGTATTCGTGCAAAACATGGCGGGCGAGGGCCATTTTGAGCACTTCTTCTGGACCTTCCGTGATCATCATGGAGCGCATGTCGCGCCACAGCTTTTCGATCGGAAAGTCTGTCGTTAGTCCCATGCCGCCGAAGATCTGCAAACAACGGTCTGCGGCCTCATAGCCTTTCCGGTCGCCGAGAAATTTGCAGAGATAGGAATCGTAGCGGATATCTTCGCCATCGTCGTAGCGCTGCGCGGTCTTGTAGACGAGCGGGCGCATCAACTGAATGTCCGAATAGATATCGACAAGCGGCCATTGGATTGCTTGCCGCTCGGCCAGCGGTTTCCCGAATGTCACGCGCTGCTTGGCATAAGTCGCTGCCAGTTCCAGGCAACGTTCCATGACGCCGATGCCGAGCGCACCGTGACGGATGCGGCCGAAGGTGATCCAAGTCTGCGCGATTTTGAAGCCATCGCCTTCGTTGCCGATGATGTTCTCGACCGGAACGCGGACGTCGGTAAAACCGATCTCGCAGGGCTGATCGTCCATCATTGTTTCTTGCCTGCGCAACACTTCGACACCCGGTGTATCCGCATCGACGATGATGCAGGAAATGCCGCCGCGCGCGCCTTTTTCCTTATCGGTGACGCAGGTCACCTTGAAGAAATCCGCTTCGCCGCCGCCGGTGATGAAGCGTTTCATGCCGTTGATGATGTAATGGTCACCATCGCGTACCGCCGTGGTGCGGATGGCGGCGGCGTCGCCACCGGCATCGGGTTCGGTCTGTGCGATGGCGGTCTTTTTCTCGCCGCGCAGGATAGGCCAGAGATATTTATCCTTCTGATCGTCCCGGAGAAACTGCAGCAGGATCGGGCTGACATCGTGGCCGAAGATCCAGGCCTTGCGCCGGGGAAAGGCAATGGTGCGGCCGGTCTCTTCCCACACCACGACTCGCGCCAGCAACCCCATGCCCATGCCACCATATTCTTCCGGCACGTCGATCTGCCAGATGCCAAGTTCGCGCGCGCGCGCTTCCCATTTTTCACGGTATTCGGGTTTGAGTTCCGGCCCGTCATAGGAGTCGCGCTCGTGCGGGATGATTTCATCGTCGATGAAGCGGCGCAGCGTCTCGCGCAGCATGCGGAGTTCTTCGGGAAGTTCAATATTCATGGGCTGTTCTTTGCTAGTCTCGATCACCTAACCATAACCATTCGCGACTGTCTGCGCGACTTGCGGACAAGCTGCGAGAATGCTGGACTGAGACCACGTAACACTAACGAACACTCAAGAGAGGATCGCCTGATGGATTTCAGCAAGTTCGAAAAGGTCATCGTCAAACAGCATGACGGCATTTCATGGCTTTATATGAACCGCCCGGAAAAGAAGAACGCGATGAGTCCGCAGTTACATTACGAAATGGACGAGGCGCTCGAATTGCTCGAAGGCGATCCGGAAACGAAGTTGGTCGTCATCGGTGGCATGGGTGGGAATTTCAGCGCCGGGCAGGATCTTAAAAAGTTCTTCCGCGAACTCGAAGATAAACCGGCCGAAAGCAAGAAGGCCCAGGCTGCGGCGAACCGGTGGCGCTTCGAGCGGCTTTGGAATTACGACAAGCCCACTATTGCGATGATCGAAGGGTTCTGCGTCGGCGGCGCCTTCATGCAACTGCTGTCGACGGATTTCGCGATAACCGCCGACAATGCGACGTTCTCCTTGAGCGAGGTGAACTGGGGCATTCTGCCGGGCGCGTTGGTCGCCAAGCTGGTCGCCGATGCTTGCCTGCCGCGCCGCGCGCTGTATTACAGTTGCACGGGCGAAGCCTTCGATGGTCATGAGGCGGAGAAGATCGGCTTGGTCGACAAGGTCGTGCCGCATGAAGACCTCGAAGCCGAAGTCGAGAAACTGGCCGCCGTGCTGATGAAGAAAAGCCCGGCCGTTCTACGTGCGACGAAGCAGGCGGTCCGCCAAGTCCGCACCATGGATCACAATCAGGCCTTCGATTATCTGATGGAAAAGAACATGGCGATCCGCTTCCACGACGAGCGTTTCAACATGCAGAGTTCATATCACGAGGGTCTGAAGCAGTTCCTCGACGAAAAGAGCTACCGCCCGGTCTACGAATCCTTTGAGCCGGTGCCGCAGCTCACCGACCAACGCAGCGACGACGACTAGTGTGATGATTTGAAAATCCCCCGCATTGGATGCGGGGGATTATCAGATCTGAATCACACGAGAATCAAATAGTTAGTGTACTGATTCACGCAAAATTCAATCCTTTGAATTTTACGATCAGGACACTAATTCGAGTGCTTTAGGTATTGCCCGTACCAGTCGCAATCGACGAAGTCGACATAGGCGTCGATGAGCTGTTTCGTGACCGGCCCTGGAATTTGGCCGTCGCCAATCTCCGCACCATTGACGCGGCTGACCGGACAGATGCAGAAGCTGGTTGAGGTGATGAAGATTTCATCGGCGTTCATCGCGTCGAAGAGATCCAAATCCGCTTCTTCGACAGTCATGCCCGCATCCTGTGCGAGGTCGATGGCGGTTTGACGGCTGACCCCGGGCAGGACGTAACGCTCCTTGGGCGTCAGCACCGTGCCGTTTTTGACGAGGAAGAGGTTGCTCCCTTTACCCTCGGCGAGGTTGCCATTGGTATCGAGCAGCACGGCGTGGGCGTCCGGGTCACGATCCTTTACCTCGAGCTCGGCAAGGATGAGGTTCAGGTAGTTATGCGTCTTGGCACGCGGGCTCATCGTATCCGGCGCGGGACGGCGAACCGACGACGTCGCGATGTGCAGTCCCTCACGGTAATAGCGACCGCGTTCGCGCAAGGGCAAGGGGCGTGACTCGATGAGGACCGTCCGCTCAGGATAGTCGGGCCAACGTTTTTTGTCGGCCGGGTCCATGCCGCGCGTGACCCGCTGCGTCAGCCAGATATCCTCATCCGCGCCGACATTCTGCAGATTGTGGGCCGCGACGTCGCGGGTTGCCTGCTCGATGGTTTCTCGCGAGACGCCGGGATCGATGCGCAGATAGTTGAGCGAGCGGTAGAAGCGGTCGAGATGTTCGTCGAGCTTGAAAATTCGGTGCCCGAAGGTCCGGGTTGTATCGAACGCGGCGTCGCCATATTTGAAACCGCGGTCCCGGATCGGGACCAAGGCTTCGTTCTCCGGCACGATTTTTCCGTTCAGCCAGACCACCCAATTGTTGTCAGTCGACATTGTTCGCTCCTTCGATAATATTATTCCGCTGCCCGCGACGCGTTGCTGACAGCGTTTAAAGCGCTCCGGAAACAGTCGAGAAATTGTTCGATCTCGGTCTCGCCCATCGGGGTCGAGAGGGAGCAGACGCCGCGTTCGTTGACGAAAATGCCGTTGTCCCGCATGTGCCGCAGTATGGCGCCGAGAAAAGTCTTTTCTTCCGCTGTCATCAGAGATGACCGGTAATCGATCAAGGGGCGGTTGTGCACGTGGATGCGGAAAAGGGAACCCAAGCCCGTGACCTGGCCGGCAATACCGGCATCCGCGAAGGCGGCGGTTATGCCGGCCCGCGCCTTGTCGCCCAGGCTGCCCAATCGCTCGATTTCCGCCGCCGAATAATAGTGCATGGCGGCTTCGCCGGCGGTCATCGTGACCGGGTTGGCGTTGAACGTACCGGAGTGCGGCAGCAACGGCTTGTCCTGTGTCGGATCGAACACCGCCATTACTTCGGCGGCACCACCCACGGCGCCGACGGGATAGCCGCCCCCGATGATCTTGCCGATCGCCGACAGGTCCGGATGAATGTTGAAGACTTCCTGGCCGCCGCCATAGCCGAGGCGGAGGGTGATGACTTCGTCCAATACGATGAGCATGCCGGTATCGGCGCGCACCCTCTCCAGCATCGCGACGTATTCGGCCGTCACGGGAATAAGGCCGGCTCGGTTCGGCATCAGGTCGACCAGGACGCAGGCGAGGCTTTCGGCATGGGCCCGGAGAATACGCTCGGCCTCATCCGGCTTGTTGAACGGGATGACCACGACTTCGTCGAGCACGCTCTGCGGCGTGCCTTGCGCATAGGCAACGGACTTTGGATCCGCGTTGCCCCAACTTTCCGGCGTCGGGTCGAGACTGACCTCCGCGAAATCGTAACTGCCGTGATAGGCCCCTTCGCACTTCGCGATTTTCGGTTTTCCCGTGCAGGCGCGGGCGGCCTTCAGCGCGGTCATGATCGCCTCCGAGCCGGAATTGCAGAAGCGGATCTGGTCGAAAGACGCTACTCGCCCGCAGAGCAGCTCCGCAAACCGGATTTCCTGTTCCGTCGCCATGGGAAAGGCCGAGCCGCGTTCGATCTGCGCATGCACCGCCTCGTTGATGCCGTCATGCGCATGCCCATGGATGAGCGAGTTGTAGTTGTTGGTGAAATCGATGCGTTCCACACCCTCGGCATCTGTAAGCCTGCAGCCCTTGCCATGTGCCGCGTAGAAGGGGTGCGGTTTCATATACACGGTGGTGCGGGTATTGCCGCCGGGCATCACTTTTGTGGCGCGCTCATACAGGGCCTTGGAAACGGGCGACTCGGACATCGCTTTGCCTCAGCTTGTCTAAAGGGCAATCGTTTGACAGGCTAGCGCAGACCTGACCGACTTGCCAAACTGGAGCGGAGAGCCCATGCGCATAGGCGTCGATATCGGCGGCACTTTCACCGACCTGGCCTGCGTTGATGATGACGGTGCGCTGCAAACAGCCAAGACACCCTCGACGCCGGACGATCCGTCGCGCGGTGTCATGGACGGGCTCACCTTGCTTGCGGAGACGATGGGACTTGGGCTGAGCGCGCTGCTTGGCGCAACCACATTGTTCCTGCATGGGTCAACCGTGGCCACCAACCTCGTCGTCGAACGCAAGGGCGCGCGCCTCGGCCTGATCACGACACAGGGGTTCCGCGACGTCATCGAGCTCCGCGACGGCAGCAAGCAGAACCGCTACGATATTCGCTCGCCGTTTCCGCAACCCCTGATCCGGCGCCCCGAACGGTTGGAAGTGACCGAGCGCGTGGCCGCCAGCGGTGAAGTCGAAACGGTTTTGGATGAAGAGGCGGTCAATGCGGCCATTGCGGGCTTAAGGGATGCCGGTGTCAAAGGTCTCGTCGTCTTCTTCGTGAATTCGCATCGTAACAGCGCGCATGAGCGGCGCGTCCGTGACCTCGTCGAAGCGAGCGGCTGGGCGCCGTTTGTGTCCCTCTCTCACGAGGTGCTGAGCCGGGAAGGCGAATACGACCGGATCAGCACGGCGGCGGTCAATGCCTATGTCGGACCCGGACTGGGCGGTTATCTGGAGCGGCTGGCGGAGAAACTGGCCGCGGATGGGTTGCAGGCGCCGGTACTGGTCATGCAGTCCACGGGCGGTGTCTTGCCGCTTGCCCACGCTGTGCGTCACGCGGTCGGGTCCGTGACCAGCGGCCCGGCGGGCGGCGCGATGGCTGGGGCTCTGTTTGCGCGGCTTTGCGATGAATCGCATCTCGTGACCTACGACATGGGCGGCACCAGTACCGACATCTGCCTTATCGAAGGCGGTGCACCGCTCGAACGTCAGGAAACCCAGCTCGACGAGGTCAAGATCGCTGTCTCGGCGCTGGATATCTCCGCGCTTGGCGCGGGCGGCGGCAGCATCGCCTGGATCGATCCGGGCGGCATTCTGGATCTCGGGCCGCACAGTGCGGGCGCGGTGCCGGGACCGGCCTGTTATGGCGGCGGCGGCGAACTGCCGACCTTGACCGATGCCAATCTCGTACTGGGCCTGATCGCACCCGAGACCTTTCTCGGCGGCCGACTCGATCTCAACCGGGATCTCGCGGCGCGGGCGATGGAAACGCATATCGCGCAGCCCCTGGGTCTATCTGTCGAAGCGGCCGCCTTGGCTGTCAACGCGCTGGCGAGTTCGCGTATCGCGGAAGGTATTCGGGCGAACACTGTACGCCGGGGACTCGACCCGCGCGAATTCACGATCTTTTCCTTCGGCGGGGCCGGCGGATTGCATGCGGCGGCCGTCGCGGAAGAGCTGGAGTTTCCCCGCGCGATCGTACCGCGCGAGGCGTCCGTGCTGTCGGCACTCGGTTTTCTCGCCGCGGACGTCCGGCATGATTTCCAGAAGGCTTATGGCCGCAAGATGGGCGAATTGAAGACCAGTAATATTGCCGAAATATTTGCGACGCTGGAAGAGGAGGCGCGCGCCGTCTTGCGCGACGCCGGCTTCGAAGGCAACCGGACCCGTTTCGCCCGTTTCGCCGACTGCCGGTATATGCGGCAGGTCTATACCGTGCCGATCCCGTTGCCGGATCTCGCCCAGGGCGAGGATATCGGTTGGCTGATCGACGATTACGAGGCCGCTTATTCCGGTCTCTATCAGCATTTGCATGAACGCGACGCGATCGTCGTCGATACGTGCCGTTTGGTTGCCTATGGAATCCTGCCGTCTCTCGCGTTGCCGCAAAAAGAGAATGCGGGCGGCAATCCCGCCGCTGCAACGCGTGGGACACGCCGGGTCTATTTCGACGCTTGGGTCGAGACACCGTCCTACTGGTTCGATGAATTGTCGCCGGGGATGCGTCTGACGGGTCCGGCCCTGATCGATTCCGAGTCGACGACAGTCGTCCTGCCGCCCGGTAGCAGTGCCGACGTCGATCCCTATGGCAGTCTTATCGTGACCAATTCAGGAGGCCTCGCATGAGTACGATCGATCCTCTGACACTGGCGGTGGTGCGCCACAAGCTGCTGGCCGTGACCGAAGAAGTGGTCGAGACCATGGTGCGAACCTGCTTTTCGCCTCTGCTCAACCAGTCCCGTGACCTGTCGGCGGTTGTATTGGATGGCGAGGCTCAGGTGGTTGCCCAGGCGGAACGCACGCCGATCCATATGGGCGCCATGCCCTTTGCGGTGCGCGCCATGGCGGAGGATTTCGCCGACGATACCGCGCCCGGCGATGTGTTGATGGCGAACGATCCCTATTGGGGCGGCAGCCATCTGCCCGACATTACCCTGGCCAAGCCGGTTTTTCGCGACGGCATCGTGTGTTTTTGGGTCGCGATCCGCGCGCATCAGAGCGACACCGGCGGTATTTCGGCCGGCGGTTACAGCCCGAGCGCACGGGAAATCTGGCATGAAGGCATCCGCATCCCGCCGGTTAAGATCGTCGAGAAGGGGCGGGTGCGCGAGGACATGCTGCGCCTGGTCTGCGAGAACACGCGCAAGCCCGAGGATACGCGTGGCGACCTGATGGCAGCGCTCGCGTCCGTCGATGTCGGTGTGGATCGGCTCGGCGCATTGCTCGACCGCTATGGCGTGGTGCAGATACAGCAGTGCAGCACCGCGATCCTGGATGCGGGTGAAGCGGCCATGCGCGCGCATATCCGGCGCTGGAAACCGGGTGTCTACAAGGCGGTCGCGTATTACGATCATGACGGCGTTGCGACGGAGCGCTTCCCGGTGCCGGTGACGATCACGGTCCGGGATGGCGAGGTCACGGTCGATTTCCGCGAGGTCGGCGATCAGGTCGCCTCCTACCTCAACAGTCCGATCGCCAATACCAGCGCCTGTGTCTATATCTCGTTCTTCTATCTCTGCAACGATCAGCAGGTACAGAACGAGGGCAGCACCCGGGCGATCAAGATTCTCACCCGCCCGGGCAGCGTCGTCGATCCGATCTCGCCCGCACCGGTGACAGGCAGCACCACCTTCGCCGCCGCCGTTATCATCGAGTCCGTTTTGAAGGCGATGCAGGACGCCGCGCCCGAAGCAGTGGTCGGCGGCTCGGCGCGGCGCTTCCGCTATGTAATCGCCGGCAACGAGCCGGAGACCGGCTCCTACATCTACCACTACTTCTCCAACAAGGGCGGGTTCGGCGCGAACAACAACGAGGACGGCTGGATCAATGTCGGCGGCTTCCAAAACCCCGGCGGCACGCCGAGCGCCAGCCTCGAACGGGTCGAGGCGACCTATCCTTTTCAGGTCGAGGAATATGCTGTCACGGCGGAAAGCGGCGGGGCCGGCAAGCAACGCGGCGGCGCCGGCGGCGTCTTCGCCTTGCGCTATCGCGGCACCGGCCCGGCGGCGCTGAACATCGCCGGCGAAGGCACCCTGATCGCGCCTTTCGGTGCCAATGGCGGGAAGGACGGCGCGCCACACGCCATCTGGATCGAACGCGGCAACCAACGCATCGATCTCACCGGCCGCAGCAACGACGTGCCCCTAGAGCCGGGCGACCTGATCGTGCACCATTCCGCGGGCGGCGGCGGCTGCGGCGACCCGCACGAACGGGCGCGCGCGTTGGTCGAACGGGATGTGGCGTACGGGTATATCGGGGCGGAGACGGCGCGAGGGGTGTATGGCGTGGGATGACAACTGGTTTTTAGCGTGCCTACTCGTCCGTCGGCGCATAGAGCCGGTAATGCGTCCTTAGCTCCGCCGCTTCCGCCCCCCGGTTCAACTTGTCGAGTAATCGGGCGAGATTAACTGCCGCAATGTTGACCCAAGGATGTTCAACGCCGAGCCGTACTTCATAGGTTGCGAGTGACTCGCGGAACAATGGTTCGGCCTCCTCGGCCCGCCCGGTTAGACGCAATAATTTAGCCAGGTTGTTCAAGGCGGTCGCCACAGTCGGATGGTCGCGGCCATAAGCCGTCTCATCAATCTTGATCGCTTCTCGGTACAGTGCCTCCGCTTTCCCGGTTCTCCCTGTGTCACGCAGCAAGTTGGCCAAGTTACACAAATCGATCGCTACCTCTGTATGGTTGCGGCCATAAGCCTTCTCATCGATCTCGATCGCTTCTAAATATAGTGCTTCCGCCTCGTCGGTCTGCCCAATTTCGCGTAAAAGGGTGGCCAAATTGTTCAGGTCGGTAGCAACATTCGGATGTTCGCGGCCGCGTGTTTTCTCGCTGATCTCAATCGCCTCGCGAAACAGTGGCTCCGCTTCCTTGTGACGACCAGTCGACCGTAGCAGTCCTGCCAGATAGCTTAGACAGATACTGACATCCTGATTGTAGGGACCAAGTATCTTTTTGCCGATCGCCAGTGCGTCGCGGAACATTGGCTCCGCGTCGGCAAAAGTGGCGCGACCATAAAGGTATCCACCAGTGCAATATAGCAACCTTACGGTTTTGGCTGAGGCCATCGTGCTGCTCCAACGCGCACGGAGCGCCAAGACATGCGGTAACAATGCGGCGCAGCGCGGCCATTGAGCCGGTTCTCGATAGGCCTCATCGGGAAAATGTTCCGCTAAGAGCGCTGTCGCTTGCGAGATTGCATCTTCGAACCGCTCGTTGTCGGCTGCATTTGCTCGGGAAACCCTTGCCACCAGACGGTGGACCATCACCGCAGGTCTGTCATCGGATGTTCGTGTCTGCTGCAATAGACTGAACCGGCCCAATGCGCCAACTGCCTCCGCTCGTTCTGGCACCGTCATCCAATCTCTTCCGAGCAGGTCCAGTGGCACAGGCTCAGCGCCTAGCGCGGATAGGAGGTCCATCAGACGTTCGGTGTGCGGTGTCTTTTCGGTGGCCCGGGCCAGTGCAACGGAAAAGGTGCCGGAGACTGTCTCTTCGCCCTCGCGATGCCTGCGATAGACGCTGCTTTCTGGCTTCTTTTCGATGAATGCATAGAGATGTGCGATATACTCGTCGAAGGTGACACCCGTTTCCAGGCAATAGGCAGCCGCGTGATCGAGCGCCAGGGGCAGGTCATCGAGTTGTTCGGCGAGTCGGCTTGCGCCGTCTTCGTCGTCGAACTCGGCGCGTTCCTGAAGGAAAGCGATCGAAACGTCGCGCGAGAACAGCCCGACGTCGGCGCGGGCGCCGGGCCATGCTTGGAAGCGGGTCGTGACGATCAAATGCGCACCGCCCGTTGGGCGCAATCCTTCGATTTCTTTAGGCGCTTCCACATTGTCGTAAATCAGCAGCCAGGGAGCTAGACCGGCGCGTTGCTGCACCTGTTCCAGGGCTGTCTTTGCTAACGCAACCTGGTCTGCTTCCTCTGCCAGTTTTGGATCGAGCCGTCCGGCCAGTTCCGCCAAGCTCGCCTCCAGTACGGCCCGTGTCTCCGCCGGTGCCCACCAGATCCCGGCATAGGTGCTACGGTGCCGGTGCGCATACTCCGCTGCCAGTATCGTTTTGCCGACCCCGCCCATGCCGGCCAGGGCCTGTGTCACGGCCACCGCGCCGCCGGCATCATGGCTTGCGCCAAGCAGATCGTTTTGTAAGTTGATGAGGAGATTATCGCGTCCCGTGAAGTGGTCCAGCCGATCCGGTACGCCGTGGAAGATAGGGGCCGCTGTCTGGGTCATAACGGTGCGGCCATGAGCGGCGTTGAGAATGATTGTGCGCCGCGTTGCGGTATCGTCGATACCATGGAGGTCGACAGCACCGAAGTTGCGCAACAATGACGGCGTTTCCACGGGCTCGACCTTGATGACGATGAGACGCCGGTCCTGTGTTCCCACGTCCGTGTTATGGAGAAACGTCTGGGCCTCCACAACGTTGGTATAGTGAGAGTCGGCATAAGTGCTGCACAGGACCGCGATGAAATGCCGAGACCGTCCAACCGCCTTTTCGATCTCATTTAGGATTGCCAGACCGGGCGCAAGATCCTTGTCCTGTAGGAAAATACGCTCTTCCGGCCAGCCGTCGTCAATTAACGCTTGCGCGACCTCCTGTGCGACGTCGGCTTGCGCGCCGCGCCGGCTGATGAAGAAGTCGTAATCGTATGCGTTAGCATCCGCCATTGCGTCTGCCTTGCCAGCGTTGGTGTTTCAGACGGTTAGGGTAACCGACCCGCTGGCATTGAACAACAAAGCGGCACACGTCCATTGCTTGTGCCGCGTGCCCGTGGCCGTGTCTCTGTTAATCCCAGCGGATCCCACACCGTGCGCTCGCGTTCTTCCAGAGACCGGAGTAATATATGGTGGCATAATAGGCAACAAATGTTCTAATGGTTGTAAGTTTTCTTCTCGTTAAGAATGCAAGGGAGGCAAGCATGATAATCGTCGTCAGTAATAGGAACGTCGCTACGGTCGACCCGAACAGCACCAAGCCGGAAAACGGCGATGAGAAATTGTTCGGCGACGATTTCAACCAGCAGGGCGGGCCCAACGAACTCCGCGTTGCGACCGCGCGGAAGGTCAATAAAAAGTGGCGGATCACCTTGCTGCCGGACACGGACGACGACGGCAACCCTGCGACCGGCGTATTGTTTGCGCAGACGATGGACGCCATCCGCAATGGCAAGCTGCCGGGAAGCTGGGTCGTGTTCATCCACGGCTTCAATCAGTCGTTCAAGAAGAACCTGAAGAAATGCCGGGAGATCGAAGCGTACGGCGTCAACGTGCTTGCCTTTTCCTGGCCGTCTAACCCGGGCCCCAATGGCGGTCTCATCACGGCAATCGGCAACAAGCGCGAAGAGTATCGGGCCGCGCGCGCCAACGCCCGCCTGTCGGTTACCGCGGTTGACCGGTTCGTGGAACGAACCGTCCGCTATATCCAGGGAGCGGCTGAGGAAGATTGCCGGCTGAGCGTCAATCTGCTGGTGCATAGCCTTGGGAACTACTTGCTGCAACGCACCGTCGAGGAGCAACTATTCGCCAACGATCTCAGCGTGTTCGACAACATCGTTTTGCATCAGGCCGATGCCGACAGTAAGGGGCATCACAGTTGGGTCGATACGATGGATGAGGCCAAGCGCGTTTACGTCACCATCAACGAACTCGACTCCGTCCTCAAGATTTCGACCCTCGTCAACGGTCGCCGCGTCGGCAATACGGCCAATAATTTGCTCGGAGACTTGCCGGTTTATGTCGATTTCACCTATGGCGAGGATATAGGCAATGAGCATCGGCTGTTTCGGCCGGAGCTCGACAACGACGTCGTTAACAAGTTCTTCCGGCGTGCCTTCAACGGCCGGCGGGCCGAAACCATCGATGGTTTGGCCTTCAATCATGAGCTAAATGCCTATCAGCTCGAGGACCGTCCCGGCGAGGACGAGGATTTCGACGAGAATTCGGATTAGGCCGGCGGCAGCGGAGCGCGTGCGGTGCGCTTTAACGCCGTTGCCGGGGATCGAGGATATCGCGTAGCGCGTCGCCCAATAGGTTGGTGCCGAAAACGGCGGCGCTGATCGCGAGACCGGGGAAGATGACCAGCCATGGGGCGACGCGGACATATTCCGCCGCCGACTCCGAGAGCATGCGGCCCCAGGAGGGATAAGGTTCCGGTACGCCCAGGCCGAGGAAGGACAGTGACGCTTCGACCAGGATGGCGGAGCCAAGCTGTGCGGTACCGATCACGATCAGGGGCGCCAGCGTATTGGGCAGAACCTGCTTCAGGGCGATACGGATTTCCGTCATGCCGGCGGCGCGCGCGGCTTCGACAAAGGGCATTTCGCGCATCGCGAGCGTGCTTGAACGCACGACGCGCGCGACGTCGGGCACCAGCGGTATGGAGATCGCGATGATCGTGTTCTCCAACGATGGGCCCAGCGATGCCGCCATGACGAGAGCCAGGACAAGGAGCGGCAGCGCCTGCATGATGTCGATAATGCGCTGCATGATAAGATCGAACCAGCCCAACAGGAACCCCGACATCAAGCCGATAAACACACCTGTCGCCCCGCCGAGAATGACTGAAAATACACCGACAGCGAGCGAGATGCGTGCGCCGTGGATGATACGGCTCAGCATGTCGCGTCCCATGAAGTCGGCGCCCATGGGATGGACGTCACTGGGGGCGAGCAACGAAAGCGGTGCGCTCGTTTGCAAGGGGTCGTGCGGCGCGATGACGTCCGCGAATATGGCGCAAAACACGAAAACCGTCACGATCACGGCACCGATTGCACCCAACGGAAAGCGGCGCATGAGATGAACGAACGCATCCCACCGGGTCTCAACATGAGCGCCGGCGCGAGTCAGTTCTGCGTGTTGATCGATTTGAGCCATTACAATAACCGTTTGGTATAAACTACGGCGGCATTAAGCAAGAGCGCAATTTGCATTACGACCGTTTTGCTGCGGAAAAGCGCTTTCGAAGCGGGGGAATCCAACATTTTCGATGTATCGCTCTGGCTGGGCTCGGTTGATGACACCAATGTCCTGATTGTTATCGCGTTGGCCTTCGTCGCCGGCGGATTGGTGAAGGGACTCATCGGTGGCGGCCTGCCGAGCATCGTCGTGCCGATCATGGCGATTGTCGTCGATCCTGCATTCGCTGCAGCAGTGACCCTCATACCAGTAGCGGCAACCAATATCTGGCAGGCGTTGGACGGCAGATTGCTGGGGCCTGTGTTGCGCCGGTTCTGGATATTTTTTCTGATGCTGTTCATCGGTGTCGCGGCGGGGTCGCAAATTCTGGTCGGGTTGCCGCCGCAATCCGCAGCACTGCTGATCGGGTTTGCCGTTGTCTTCCTAAGTCCGATACCGCTGGTGGCACATTATTTTCGAATTTCACCAAGCCGGGAAACGGTGCTTAACCCGATAATGGGAGCTGCCGTCGGGGTGTTGGGTGGAACAACTGTCATTTTTACACCGGTTTTGGTCTATTTCGCGATGCTGCGTCTCGACAAGAACCTATACGTTGCAGCCGCCGCCGTCACTGCGATTTGCAGCATGGTCCCGCTCTATCTCGGGCTGGGATTTTCCGACGCGTTAAATTGGGGGGCGGTGCGGTTTTCGGTTGTTCTGCTTGTACCGACCCTGGTGGGGTATTGTATCGGACGGGCATTGCGTGGCGCCGTTTCGCAGCGGGCATTTCGCCTGATCCTCACCGCGAGCCTGGTGCTGCTCGGAATCGGTCTCATCTATAAAGGGATCGCCTGAATCACTTTCGGTCATGCTGGGATGGCAAAATATTCTGGCTGCATATATATCGTCGTTCGTTTTGCCAACCGCGGTAAATCGGCGTCGAATGCATCGCGTCGGTGAAGCAATCGCGCATTGTCCCACATCACGATGTCACCATTGCGCCAAGCGTGCGTGTAGATAAAGGCGTCTTGCAATGCATGCGCCAGCAGGCCGTCGATCAAGGTGCGGCCTTCCGGCTCCGACAGGCCGATGATTTCCGTCGTGTGGTTCGGGGAGAGGTAAAGGGCCCGTTGCCCGTTCGCGCGGTTTTCCAGAACCATATCGTGGGTGACGGACGGTGTTCGGTCATCAACGTCCTTCTCCGCGGCTTCCGACCGGGTTCCGCGACGAAACGTTTTTTCGGTCTGCGCGCGCATGAAGGTGGAGAGCGGGTTTTGAGCGCCATATTTGCAAACCGCGCGTTTTCCATCGACTTGCTGCTTTAACGAAGCCGGCAGACGGTCATAGGCCATTGCCATGTTGCAGAAGGAAGTCGCACCGGCGCCTTCCGGCATTTCCACGCCCATGAAAATGGAACCGCTGGCAGGTTGCTCGCGATAGATTTGATCGGTATGCCAAACCAGTTCGTCGTTGCTTAGTCCGCCAAGCGCGGTACCATTTTGGCTGGCTAAATTGGATATGAACAAAAGTTCGGGATGGCGTTCGTTCGGAACGTTACCGCCAATGTTGATGTCGAGTTTGCCAAATCGCCGGCTGAAGTGGAGCAGTTCATTTTCGGTTAGACTTTGCCGCCTGAACAGCAAGAGCGGATCACGTTGCCAAAGATCTCGGATTGTTCCGAAAGTCGCGTCGTCGATCCTGGCAAGATCGATGTCATGCACTTCGAGACCGAAATTCTCCTGAAGTGCCGTTGTTCGTGCCGCCATGCCTGCCGCTCCTAGTTTTGCGCTGCCAATATCATATCCGCTGCTTTTTCCGCGATCATGATGGTTGGTGCGTTGGTGTTGCCGCACACGACGTTGGGCATGATCGAGGCATCGACAACGCGTAAGCCGTCGATCCCGTGAACGGCGAGCGTGGGATCGACAACCGCCATCCCATCGTTGCCCATTTTGCAGGTTCCGGCGGGATGCCAGTTCGAGGCGCCGGTCTGCCTTGCATATTCCAGAAAAGCGTCGTCGTCCCGTGCGTCCGGTCCCGGCGTCATTTCAAAATCGTAATACGCCTTCAAGGCGGGAGCCTCCATCATCCGCCGCGCCATCCACATGCCGGCAATGGTTGTGCGGCGGTCGGCCTCCGTGGCCAGCATATTGTGCCAGATGCCGGGCTGAGCTTTGGGGTCGGCGGACTTCGCGTGCACATGCCCTCGGCCTTCCAGGCGCAGCATGGTGACGCCGTTCGTCACGCCTGGTTCGGTGTCGAGCTTACGGTCTTCGACGGCCTTGTAGGTGCCGGGGATGATCTGGAACTGGACGTCGGGCGTCGCGAGTTCGTCGCGCGTGCGGACAAAGGCGCCGATCGGCAAGGTCGGCATGGTGAGCACGCCCTTGCGGCGCAGAAAATAATTGATGCCTTCGCCAAGGGCGCGAATGCCACGGACGCGGTCATTGTAGGTCAGGGCATTTTTGATGCGCCACCGCATGCGGACGACGAAATGATCCTGCAGATTCTCACCTACGCCCGGCAATTCGTGTGTGACGGGAATACCAAGTGCGGCGAGCCTTTCAGGCTGGCCAACGCCGGATAATTCCAGAAGCTGCGGTGACGCGAACGCGCCGCCGGAAAGTATGACGGCGCGGCCGGCGCGCGCTTCCTCCGGCATGCCCTTGCGGTCGTACGCGACACCCACCGCCTTTTTACCTTCGAACAGGACGCGCTTTGCCGTCGCATCGGCCTCGACGTGGAGATTGTTGCGCCGCCGCGCGGGGTTGAGATAGGCGACGGCGGAACTGCAGCGCTTGCCGTTCCGGATCGTGGCCTGGTGGTAGCCGATGCCTTCCTGGACGCGGCCGTTGATGTCTTCGTTGTAGGGGATGCCGATTTCCTGTCCCGCGGCGATCATCGCCTCGCAGATCTCGCTTCGCTCGCCCACATCGGACACGTCGAGCGGACCCCCGGTCCCGTGAATATCGCTTTCACCGCGTTGATTGTTTTCGGCCTTGCGAAAATAAGGCAGGACTTCGTCGTATGACCAGCCGCGATTGCCCATTTGCGCCCAGAGATCGTAATCCTCGGCCTGTCCGCGCACATAGACCATGCCGTTGATGGAGCTCGAACCGCCGATGACCTTGCCGCGTGGCAGGAAATAGCGCTGTCCGTAACAATATTCCTCCGGCTCCGATTCCAAACACCAGTTCACATCGGGATTGCTGACATTCTTGCCGTAGCCAATCGGCACATGGATCCAGAAGTTGCGGTCTTCCGGACCGGCTTCCAGGAGCAGCACCTTGTTGGCGGGGTTGGCGCTGAGCCGGTTGGCCAGCACGCAGCCGGCGGATCCGGCGCCGACGATGATGTACTCGTAGTCTGTCATGAGACGGGCACCACGTCGAA
>JAJFJB010000507.1 GCA_021774435.1 Alphaproteobacteria bacterium | reverse complement strand
TTGTAGAACCGGTGAATACCGCTATTCACAATATAGAAAGCGAGGCTTTCGCCAACGTTGGCGGTTATGATTTGGTCATTGCCCCGCGCGCCCTGCGACCAAAACTGCTGAAAATTTCCTGCCGCGTCGTTGAACGCCCCGACCTCATTATTCTCCGCTTTATGTTTTCCATTGACCAAAAGCACGTCACCGAAATTTTGGTCGCTGCCGCCACCTAACTCGAGGACATTTCTGATGTAAATCGGGGAGGTACCCGGTATCGACGCAAGCGGCACATGATTGCTGCCCGTTTCTTCTCCACGTTCATCCTGAAATGAGACATCCGCCAAGGTAATATTGAACGTCCGGTCTTCGTGCGGGATTACGTTCGACGTTCTGAGGTTGGCCGTGAGCGTGTCTTCGCAGATGATCGGGCCGTACGCACCCAGGACGTTTTGAATGATGCTGTCCCAGTGCGGATGGTACCAGAACACGCCGGGACGGAAGAGTTTGAACCGGTAGGTGAAGTCGGTTCCCGACGGGATGGGCGTTTGCGTCACCGGGGTGCCGTCGAATGCATTCGCCAATTCGACGCCATGCCAATGCACGGTTGTCGCGGTTTTCAGCGCTTCGACAAAATTATCGTTCGGATCGCTGATTCTGTTCTGGATGGTTACTTTTATGATGTCATCAACATTGCCTCTTATAACCGGACCGGGAATGAATGGCTCCCAACTCCCACTGGCATCGTTCAACGGAACCACAACGCCGGTGGCGTCGATGAATTGGTGAAAGCACATCACATTCTGAACCCCGACCCCGGGCCCGAAGTCCCACTGCGCTTCCTGTAATCTGAATGTAAATTCTCTGGTTGCCATTTTTGTTTCTCCCTGCATGTGGCAATCGCCACGTCTGGTGGAGTTCCTGGCTTCACTTACATTTTATTTTTTGATCCTTGAATGCGCATATCGGTTCAACGCAAAAGAGCCGGCGATCGCGGTTCAATCCACGTTTCGTCGGCTCTTTTGCGTTGGACAAAGATATCTGGGTCTGGTGGCCCGGCTTCGGCCGCGAGGAAATCCGCATCACGGCAAAGATACTTGCCGTATCATAGTAAGACGCGCAGAAGTGACCGCGCATTATCGACATGTCATTCCCCCGAAGACGCCGATCCACCATATCGAACAGCTATTTCAAGGTATCATCATACCGTGACCGTTTCTATGTATGGCGTAAACTCTATAATGAAACAATTATAAGAGGCAAGCGTTAACCAAACGAATTGCTGCGCCTGGCGCTATGCTGAAGCCTCAACGTAACAGCCGCATTGGTCCCGCAACAGGCGGGATCGTCGGACGGAGACCACGGGCATGCCTAGCCGAATGGAACATCACCACGCTCGCGATCTATTCGCTCAACACTATCGCCTGTGAGGCGGTCCCGATCAGATCCGGCAATCGATGAATTCGAATAGAACTATCGACAAGCGGCCAGATGGCATCCGCTTACCACTAGTGCGATGATTCTGAATTTTGTCGCATTGAATGCGACGAATTTTGGGGTCTGCATCGCACTAAATTCATATAGTTAGCGTCCTGATCCGATCTTGCGGATCACGCACTCAAGTCCTGCTCGAGTTCGTCAAGTTGCTTCGCGGCCAGCTTCATCGACTGGGCCTCGATGGCTCGATAGTGGCCGATCACAGCATGGCCGCATGACGTCAGCCGCGCAAATCCACCACCTGAACCGCCATGCTGCGTCTCCAACACAGGCTTACAAAACATCCGGTTTAACTCGTCCGCGAGCAGCCAAGCGCGCCGATACGACATGTTCATTTCTTTCGCCGCGCGGCTAATCGAGCCGTGTTGCGCGATCAACTCCAACAGGCGGATTTTGCCGTGGCCGATTTGGCTACCGTTCTCGAAGTCGATGCGAAGCGTGAGCTGTGTCATGTCCAATGATCCGCGCCAAGAGAGTCGCGGGCAGTATACAGGATGCATGACCGATTATGCAGACCGGATCGTTCGGCCCTCTTGACGTTATATTCATCCGGATATAACGATGAGCTGCGGCCAGCGAAATTGCCTTCGTAGGCAACGATGCCTGTCACAGAAAGTTCATCCCTTGCCGAAACCAACAACCGCCGAATACCTGCGTGGCTCGCTTTACGGCCTTGCGGCCGTATGCATCTGGACGTCATGGATCATCGCTGTGCGCTACGGGATCAGGACAAGCCTCACCCCCTGGGATATCGTGGCAATTCGTTTCGGTGTCGCCGGATTGATCTTGCTGCCCTATCTGCTCAAGAAGGGTCTTGCCGTCGACCGGCTAGGGTGGGTGGGACTGGCAGCGATTATGCTGGGCGGTGGGGCACCGCTGGTGTTGATTTCCTACGGTGGCCTGCAATTCGCACCGGCAGCCCACGCGGCCTCTCTGTTTACCGCCCTCATACCGCTATATGTTGCGATCCTGGCCGCTGTCGTGCTTGGCGAGGCCTTCACGGCTGCCAGGCGGATCGGGCTCGTCCTGATCGTTGCCGGTGTCCTTGGCATCGTCTGGGGCGCGGGCGGCACGATCGGATCGCAGCAGAACATCGGCCATGCCATGTTCATCGGCGCGGGCCTGTTGTGGGCCGGCTATACCGTTGCCCTGCAGAAAGCGAGACTGGATGGGCTTCACGCCGCTGCTATTGCCGCGGTCGGGTCATTGATCGCTTACGTGCCAGTGTACGCCATCAACGCCGGGGCCAGTCTGTTCAACGCGCCTTGGCGTGACCTTGCCTTGCAGGCATTCGTCCATGGGTTTCTGGTGGCCGTGATTTCGTTCTTATGTATCGGACGCGCGGTCAGGCTTCTTGGCGCGTCGAACGGCTCCGCGTTCGCGGCCCTGGCCCCCGCGATAACCGCGATCTTGGCCATTCCGATTCTCGGCGAATGGCCCGCGACGAGTGACTGGATCGCCATGCTTCTGATTTCGGGCGGTGTCTACATTGCAAGCGGAGGCCGGCTCCCGGCCCGATGGGCCGGACACTGATTGGCGGCTCATCAACTCGCGCGCTGATAATCCGCGTCTTCTGGTGGCAGGTTTTGGCCCATATGAAAACAAACCAGCCCGCGTTTCCCATATCCGCGCGATTTGACAGCGGCGGGTGAAGCGGAATCCAATCCTTTGGGGCTGCAATTCGATCAATCCGTCAGCTCGCCTTCCGCGGCGCATCCATCGGTTCCGACGCGGCTTATTGCACCACCGTGAACTCGACGACGGCCTCGGCTTGACTGACATGGCGGCGGTACTGACCGCAGATCGTCGTACCGGCCGGTTGCCGACATAATTAAAATAGGGCGGACTCACAGTCTTATCCGAACCTATCGCATGGGTTCGGATTAACCTGATACGCTCTAGAAGCTACTGCCTCCCGATCAGGGGCGTGGCCCCACCGGTCCTGTCCCTCGGCGTGCAGAGTGCCCGCATCGACACGCTATTGGTGATCCCACTGTAAACGTCGGTGCTTATGTTCCGGACCTCAGTAACAACGGACCGGCGGCCAGGCCTTACTGTGCACAGCAATTTTCCGGCTTGCGATGCGCGGCGACCTGCAATTACAATAACCAATGAGAGAAATTTTTACTTTACCAACACCATAATAAGAAATCCGAATGCCGAACTTGTGCACCTATTCTGCTGCAACGACACAACATAGTCTGGCAACAAAACACGCCGTTCCGACTTTACATAAACGCCTCAACCGGTAAGCCGTGCCGTTGAAACTGACACACTACCTAGTTCGCAAAATGGGGCGGGCTCGAATCCTGACATCTATCCTTATCCGAAATTTTTGCCGTTGCCGGATAAAAAAATGAAAAATTTAGAAAAAAACTGGCCAAGCTTACTGCCACCAATATTCGCGGCACTGGTAATCGCATTTACCGTTGTCATTGCGAGCGATTTTTCGAACGCTCAGAAAAAATCGGCCAATACACAACTGGATTACGTAAAATCACTCGAATCAAAATGGATAAAACGGGGCATAACCGAAGCCGTTGATGAAACAACCCCAGAGGATGCAGTTACCTCTGCAACGAATTTAGCGGCATACAAAGAAACTTTGTCCAAACTGGCGCTCAAAGACGCAACCCAAACTGACAAGATTTTAAAGCGAAGGATAGACGCGATAAAGGCGGAGGAGGAACTTATCAACTCTATCTCCGACGCCGACAGGAATGTTAAAGCAGCGAAGGAGAAGGCGGCATCCACCGCAGCAAAAGCGAAACTGCTCGCAAGTAAAGTGCCCAAGAATGCCGAGGAGCGGAAGGCAAAAACGCCGGATACTACTGTTCCTTACACGGAAGCGAATCTGGCGGCGTTGAACGCTAAAATCGGCGCACAACTGGCGAAATCAGCGGCCTTGGAGGCGAAAGCGATTGCTAGGGAAGCGCATGCAAATAGGCTGAAAGCAAAAATAAACGCGGACAATGCCAAGGCTGCTCTGGAAAAGGCCCTCGCCGCGAGTATCGACGTCAAAACCTATGCCACACAGCAAGCTGTCGCTAACCGAGACTTGGCGGCACAAAAACACTTCATAGGCAATAGGGAGCGAAGCGCGATCGCAGAAAGCCGTGGGGCAACAGCACACGACACTTGGTTTAACGCATACGCCCTGATGGCCATACTTGGGGTTGTCGTAATCGTGGGGGCCGGTTGGATTATCTATGTTTCATTGGACGATATCGAAGCTGCCCCTAACCGCACCTCTATTGCTGAATATGATCTATTCTATAAGAAAGCGAAATTCACGCTAAAATCTGCTGCACTGATACTCACGGTTGCTATAGGTTTCGTCATTTATTTGTCTTCGTTTTTCTCAATAATACTGCACATAAATGCACCAACATTAGAAATTATCAAACCGTTCTTGCCTGAATTCACCGGAACGGCGCCATATATGCCAGATTTGACAACCTCTCTTTCCGTAGGAGGGTTAATTGTCAGCCTTGGGATCATCGCTGTAATCCTGGCGGCGGCGTCAACACTCCTGGAACATCCAACCCGCGAACATGCCGAGGCAGAAATCAATACAGGCCGTAGCAAAAATCCGTCGCGGACCATGTCAGATGATCAAGCTATTTATATTCAGTACCTAGTGCGCTGTTTCGAACGGGCGCGCGTGTCGATTTATTTGGGGTCGGTATTGATGGGTGTCGCCACCTATCACTATAAGACGATCCTAAGTTGGCCATTAGCGTTTTTGCCACCGGCTCCGGCGCTTTCGCTTTCCACCAGCACAAGTCTTTCGAGCATCGTAAAAACTCATATTGCTGAACTCTCGACCGGTTATGGCTTGGTATTTACGGTCATACTTCTCGTTGTCCTGGTACCCGTCATCCTGATTTTGCGCAAACGCGCATGGCGCCTGGTCCGCGCCATGAATCCGGATAAGACGCCCGCGGACCACGCGGCAACTTTAACCAGTTACAAACTCACCCTCAGTTTCGCCTCCCAAATCGGCCAGATTTCAGCATTAATCACGCCAGCCGGAATCGGCGCTTTGCTTGCCGTCTTGCAAACGAGTGCGCCCGGCTAGCCAGCGTGATGGGCAATTAACGGATTAAGATGGTTCGACCACTGGGATCGGATGGATCAGAATGCCCGGCGGCGCCTATTTTCGCCCGATCAGGAGCGTTGCGCCGTCCGGTCCCGTCTGCTCGGCGTGCAACGTACCCGCATCGACCTTACAGGCCTCGCCCGGCCGGTGCGTCACCGGTCCGTTCTCGAGCATTACCGTAAACTCGCCGCGCGTTACCATCGCGAAGGCCGAAAATTCATGCGTGTGCATGTCGCCCGACATGTTCGGTTCGCATTCAAGCGCTTCCGCCACGCCGTAACCCTCATCGAGACAAGCCTGTTTGAATTCCGCTTCCTTCATCATCATCCCCTGTATTCGCTCTACCGATCCTCGTGCTGATGGCACGGACTGATATACACGCTGGATTATCGCATATACTACCAAAGAACCCAGTGTAATAAGGATGCCAAATGGCGCGCAGTATCGATCGCGTGAAGGCCGCTTTGGCGGATGCCGAAATTGACGCCGAAATTCAAACCATGCCGTCTTCAACCAGAACTGCGCGGGAAGCCGCCGATGCCTGCGGCTGCGATGTCGGGCAAATCGTCAAATCGCTCATTTTCGAAGGAGTCGAATCCGGCACTCTAAAACTGTTGCTGGTCTCCGGCCGCAATCAGGTCGACATGGCGCTGGCACATACGGCCGTCGGCGAGCCGCTGCAACGGGCGGACCCAAGACGCGTGCGCGACGAAACCGGATTTGCGATCGGCGGTGTCGCGCCTCTAGGGCATAAGAACCCGGTCGGGACATGGATCGATGAAACGCTCCTGACATACGGCCGCGTCTGGGCGGCGGCGGGTGCCCCCAATACGGTTTTTTGCTGCGACCCGGTACAACTGCGTGACGTCACCACGGCGCAGATCATCAAGCTCGCCTGAACGGGGGCGCACCTTCCCGCTACTCAGTTGACAGAGCCGGGACGGTAAAATAATCGTATTTGCGAATTGAGCGTATGGATGGCGAACAAAGGGACGAGTTTGCGTTCTCGTCCGTATTAGCTGCAATGGATCAAAGAGCGCGCAGCGCGGGTCCATCGCGCCATCCCAATACCAGTATTTTGGAGACATAATGGCTGCTTCTCATACGGACAAACCCGACCTTGACGTCATCATCATCGGCGCCGGCGTGGCGGGCCTCTACGCGATTTACCGCCTGCGCAAGCTGGGCCTGAAGATACGCGCCTACGAAGCCGGCAACGGGGTCGGCGGCACCTGGTTCTGGAACCGCTATCCGGGCTGCCGCTGCGACGTCGAGAGCATGGAGTATTCCTATTCCTTCGACGACGAATTGCAGCAGGAATGGAAATGGCCCGAACGATACGGGACACAGCCCGAAATATTACGCTATATCAATCATGTATCGGAACGTTTTGATCTTTTACGTGATGTTCAGCTCAGCACCCGCATCAAAACAGCCCGGTTCAACACCGGCACCAACCTCTGGACCATAACAACCGAACAAGGTGAAACCGTTACCGCGCCCTATTGCATCATGGCGACCGGCAATCTTTCGACGCCACGGCTGCCGAATATCAAAGGGATCGACGATTTCGAAGGCGATACCTACCACACCGGATTGTGGCCCAAGGAAGGCGTGGATTTCACTGGCAAAGTCGTCGGCGCGATCGGCACCGGTTCCTCCGGTGTGCAGAGCATTCCGCTCATCGCCCAGCAGGCCAAGCATCTCTATGTCTTCCAGCGCACGGCGAATTTTTCGCTGCCGGCGCGCAATGCGCCACTCGACCCCGAGAAGGAACGCAAACACAAAGAAGAATATGTCGAGCGCCGCAAGGCAGCCTACGAGACGCCGTTCGGCATCGCGGGTTACCCGCCACCGGACAAATGTGCTGCAGAAGCCGAGGCGGAAGAGCGCCGCGCGAGTTACGAGGCCAAATGGGCCGAAGGCGGCAGCATATCCTTCCTCTTTGCCTACAAGGATCTGTTGCTGGACAAGGAGGCCAACGATACCGCCGCCGATTTCGTACGCGAAAAAATCCGCGCCACGGTCAAGGACCCAAAGACAGCGGAACTGTTATGTCCGAATGATCATCCGATCGGCACCAAACGTCTGATCCTGGATACGAATTACTATGAGACCTTCAATCGCGGCAACGTCACCTTGGTCGATATCCGCTCGAACCCGATAGAGCTTTTCACCAAGGGTGGCCTGCAGCTCACTGATGGCAGCGCTTACGACTTCGACGCCATTTCCTTTGCCACGGGTTTCGACGCG
>JAJFJB010000506.1 GCA_021774435.1 Alphaproteobacteria bacterium | reverse complement strand
TGATGCAGGGCAAGCCGCTCCTGCGTTCCAACGGCGAGTGGTTCAAGTACGACCGGCAGCGAAATCACTACGTTGCAGTGCAGGACGAACGCTTCTCGTCGTGGTGCTGGAACTGGGTCGAAGATCGGCCGTACCTGGATCACGGCAAGGGTGAAACCCAGGTCAAGCGGCTCACCGCCAGTAGGAACGTTATCGCCAACGTGGAAGAAGCGGCGAAGGCACGACGCCAGGGCCCAGACACCTCGCCCGGATGGATAGTGCCAAAAAGGGGCGATCCGCCCGCCGACGAGATTCTGGTCTGTGCCAACGGTCTCCTCCACCTGCCCACCAGGACATTACTGCCGCCTGACAGGCGGTTCTTCTCGGTGAACGGTTCGCCGGTGCAATACGACCCCGATGCAGCGAAGCCCGAGCGCTGGTTGCAGTTTCTGGACGAACTATTCCCCGATGAACCGGATTGCATCGAAACCCTGCAGGAGGCGACCGGTTACTTCCTGACCCAAGACACATCGCTGCAGAAGATTGTGCAGCTGGTCGGGCCGACCCGTGCCGGAAAGGGCGTCTACACGCGCACGCTGCAGAGTCTGCTGGGCGACGGGAACTACACCTCGCCAACCGTCAAGCGCCTGTCAGGTGAGTTTGGATTGCAGCCGCTGATCGGCAAGCAGCTGGCGGTGATTTCTGACATGCGCCTCGGCAAGGGCGTGAACGCATCGGGCCTGACGGAAACGCTGTTGACGGTTTCTGGCGAGGATTCGGTATCGATCCCGCGCAAGTACAAGGACAACTGGGAAGGAAAGCTGAGCACCCGGTTCCTGATCGTTTCGAACGAACTGCTGCAGCTGAAGGACACGTCAAACGCGCTCGGCGCGAGGATGATCGTGATCGTCACCCGGCAGAGTTTCTTCGGGCGCGAGGATGAAGGCCTGACCGATCGTCTGACCGCCGAATTGCCGGGCATCCTGAACTGGGCTCTCGACGGTCTCGACCGCCTGAAGGAGCGTGGCCACCTGGTCCAGCCGAAGAGTTGCATGGCCGAAGTGACGCAGATGCACAAGCTGGCCAGCCCGGTAAAGTTCTTCCTTGAGACCGAAACGGCGACCGGGTCCGAACACCGGGTCAAGAAGGACCGCCTGTGGGAAGCATTCAATGAATGGATTTACGACGAAGGGCTCACATACGGCGGTGGAAAAGAGCACTTCATAAAGGACCTGAACAGCGCAGGAGGCCGGTTCGAGCAGTCAAAGCCACGGGAAAACGGAGGGCGGATCGCCTACCTGAACGGTCTGGATCTAAGGGAAGACTTCTTGGAACGGATCTACCAGGACGCCAAGCGGGATTTCGCGGCGGTCGAAGAATAAGGGCGGTCTGGGCGGTCTGGGTGAATTCGCTGAATTCTTTTGCGTATTCAATGTGCCCCGACCGTCCCGTTCCGCCGTTTTGTTCTAGGCATAAATTTTTACATGCATAAGTTCTTAGAAAGTGCCTGGACCGCCCAGACCGCCCTCGTACCTTCCCCTTTGGTTTTACCAGAAAAACGATCGAAACGATCAACGCTGGCATCTTCCCAGCCGAACGATGCGACATTCTGATCAGAGTTGTTCGAGACGCCGCCGCCCGAGTTTTCGGGCTGCATTGCGGATAGAGCATCTGACTGCCCGTCAGGTGACCCAAGCTGGGAAAGAACAGTCGCATCAAGGGCATGGTTCGCAACGTCCGGCAATAAGTACCGAACTGGGCACCGATTGAGAGGACCAAAGGACATGCTGCCAGCCAGAATCAGGGACGGCTTCATCGACGCATTGGCGGATACGGGCAACGTCACGGCGGCGGCGCGCACGCTCGGCATAAACCGCATGACCGCCTATGGGTGGCGCGGCGACCCCGACTTTGCCCAGAGGTGGGATTTGGCGCTCGACATCGCGAGGCAGGGCATCCGTGAGCGGGTAGTCGAGACGGCCTGCGCCATGGGCGTCGGCAGCTGGAATCCGGTGCGAGACCCGGTCACGGATGAAATTGTCCTGGACGACGATTTCGAGCCGGTATTGCGGTTCGAGACCGGCCACGTCGACGCCCGCGTGCTGATGAAGATGATGCGGTCGGAGGACGGCGGCGGAGCAACCGTTCAGGTCAACAACCACGTGCACGCCGGGCCGCCGGCCGCCCCCAGACTGGTCACTCCGGCGGTGGACACAGAGTTCGAGGAGATAATCGATGTCGATGCCTGACGAATGGGCGGACCACACCGTGGCGGTGGTCTACGTCTCCCCCGGCGGCGTGGCGGTGAAGCCGTTCGCCGAGGGATACGCGACCATGCGCGTCTGCCTGGGCCATGTCGACCACGCCGAGGGCGGCCTGATGGCGGAGATGAGTCGGGGCCTGGAGCCGGTGCCGTGGCAGAACGAGGCGGTTCGGGACGAAGCCATCGAGGATCTGAGGCGCCGGGCCAGGAAGGCGGAAGGCGAGCGCCGATCCGAACTGGTTAGGTTGATCCAGCACGTCATGCGCACCCCCTACTACGAGGGCTGAGTGCCGCCATCGTTTTGGCGTCGGCGCGATCACGCTGGCTCCCCGCGCGCACGCGCGTGCGGCAGAGTCTCGCAATGAGCAATCAGAAACCAGAACAAACGCGATGGCCGAGGGTCGAGCTGCCGCGCTCGCGTTGGCGCGAATTCAAGCGCGACACGGTCAGGGACACCGGCTTTGCGCTGCTGTCGCACGTCGCCCTTACAGATGAAGACGGCCGCACCGTCGGCCTGCACTACGCCCACGTGTGCGAGGTGGTCCGCACCCTGCACCCCGATGCAAGGACGACGGTCCCGTGCCTGCGCTGGTACGTGGGCCACGCGCTGGACGGCGATTTCGAGGCCGAGCTGCCCCAGGCCAGGCCGAGGTCGCCTGCCAACCACCCGCTCAACGGCATCCGCAGGCCGCGCTGACTCCCGGCCGGCGGCGCCATCGTTTCGCACCTAGACGCAAGACGCTGGCATCCGTTCACGCGCACGCGCGTCAAGGTGACGATAGTGAAGTTACCAAAGAGGATGGATCGAATGAGCACACTTGAGAAACTGATGGCAAGGCGCGATAGCGCCGCGGCCGAAGCGGGAAACGCTGTCGTCAATGCGAAGGGGCTTGCGCTCACCGATCCGAAGGCTGCAGCTGACGCGCTGAGACAAGCAGATGATCTAAGCCTGGATGCGAAGGTCGCGGCGATGGCCGTAGACGAACAGACGCGTCTCGATGCCGAAGAGGCTGAGCGCCAGGAAATAGCAGCCCGTGCACGCGTTGCTCGCGAACTTCTCGATACCACCGTCCAGCAGAACATTGCTGCCCAGAAATTCGACGAAGCAGCCGCTCAGCTGGAAGCCGCATTTGGCGAACTTGAGGCCTTGCACCAGCGGGCCGAGGCCCAGCGAGAGCAGGCCGGTCTGCCCGCCGCTCGCGATTTTGCAGGCCGCACGATCGGTCTGACCCGAGCTCTGTGGCACGGCTGCCCAGGCGTGGCCAAACGTCTGAGGCTGGGCTTCGCACCAGGTAGGGGACGATCACCGTTGGTTGAAGCGTACCCGAAGGAGAATTGAGATGACGAAGAGGAAAAGGCGGATCATGCACACGTTCAAGATCGACGAGATTAGCACCGTCGACCGACCAGCACAGGAGGGGGCGACCATCGGCATTGTGAAGCGGCAGCCGCACGACCTAGTAATGGTACTGACTGCGATCCACGACGACGCGCCTAACGATCAGAAATCTGAAGTCGCGGCGCTCATCGCCGAGGTTGAGCGCGAACTCGCCAAAAGAGACAATGAGGACGACGCAGATTTGGGCGCCCTCGCCGGGAAGCTGGAGTCGATTACGTCCCAGCGCATGAACACTTTGATCGCTCAGGTGCGAGAGAGTACCGGCATGGGCTCCGAAGACGCGCGGCGCGCGGCCGAGGCGTCCCGGATAGGATCGATGCTCATCGCCGTTTCCGATCTCGCTGAGAATATTACCCGCGAAGTCACGCGCGCCCAAAAATCAGGTGGCCGGCGAGACCCGATCGAGGCCCGCGACGAAACCGACGATGAACTGGACCGGATGGCCAAGGCGCGGTCTGAGAGGACCGGCGAGGATTTCTTCAGCGCTTATGAGAAAGTGTGCGCAAGAGACGCGGGGATGGACCTGTTGCGCAAGCGGGACGGTTTCCAAGCGATGGCTACCGGGACCGCAGAACACGGCCGCGGCCGCAGCCTAACCAAAAGCGATTTTGACGAGGGTTTGGCGGTAAGGAACTCCGAACTGTTCAAGGCGGCACAGGCTGGCGCCGATGCCAACCGCGCAAGCGACGACCTGATGAAGCGTGCGAAAGAGATACAGCTTGAGCGCTGCGACCCGCGGATGTCGTTGATTGATGCATTGAATATCGCTAAGGCCCAGAGGCCAGAACTGGCCGAATTGGCAAGTATTTAAGAGGCCAACTGGAAACTACGTCAACTGATTGAGGCCAGCGCTTTTTAAGCTAGTCGCCTTTCGAGCCTCAGTTTCCGATCCTGCCAGTCCGGCATCGTCTTTTCCAAAAGATTCCAGAAAGCGTTGCTGTGATCTTTGTGTTCCAAGTGGCAGAGCTCGTGAGTGACCACATAATCGATGCATTCTTTCGGCGCTCGGATCAGCCGTGGGTTAAGTAGGATGTTGCCCGATGTTGTGTGGCTGCCCCACCGCTTCGTCATTTTTCGAATGACGATGGAGGGTTTCTCATGGCCAAGGAGGTCAAAAGGGCTAAAGCAACGCTCCAGACTTTCGTGAAACTTGGTGCGAGCTTTTACGGTATACCATTCATTGACCATTTCTCTTGATATTTCAGGGCTCAACGGTCGATGGCTCTGCACGATCAATTGGCCTGCACGCAGCTTTACGGCAGATTGGATGTGCGGAACGATTTTCAAGCGGTATTGGCGGCCCAAATATAAATGCGCCGAGCCCGACACATATGTTTCTTGGACCGTGAACGGCTGGAACTGATCGAAGAAGCGAAGTTGCTCGGAAATCCAAGCTGCGCGTTTGCGGACTTTGGCTTTGATGTCTTCAAGTGTCGCATTCAATGGTGCGACGACTTCTATCGCCAGTGTGGGGCAAACACCGATTTCGAGTGTTTTTCGGTCCCTACGCGCGAGGCTGAAGACGAGGTCGGTCCGCCCGTAAGGAACCGAGTGCATTTCGATCGCTGCTGCCATACTAGAATCTTGCCCGCGCCAGTTTCATGATTTCATTTTCCAGCTGATCCAGGATCGCCATCGGAATGTCGACGCCTAACTCATCGCGGACGACCTCGAAGAAGAAATCATCGATATCGTTCCTAATTGCATTCTGGACCTCGGTGTTTGCCCACCGATTGACCACGCGATGACCCGGCTTCTGAATGATCGAGATAACTTCCTTCGCGATCTTTGCGGCTTTGTCGTCCAAGCCATCCCGGCTCTCAACAGCATCCGTTAGAAACGGCTCGATCAAGCGGTAAAACGCCGCCGCGTCCTCGTCGTCTTTCACCGAGGGAGGCAGGCCGTCCTGCGGCTCTCCTGACGCAACCTTCTGGGCCAGCTCCATGATCCGTCGGAGATACTCCTGCTCCGACAGTCGCCGCTGCCGATAGTCCCGAATGGTATCGCTGAGCATATCGGAAAATCGCGAATACAGGGCCGGGTCCTTGTCCATGGACTCTGTAATGACCTTCTTTGTGGCGCTGGCGATCCTGTCCGCCTTCGACGCCGCGGTGACATCCTGTTCCGCCACGACTTTATTCAACGCATCGGGGTCGTTGATGTTTACCGCTTCGATGATCGTCGTCGCGGGCGACGCCACGACGTGGTCGTCTAGCAGCTTGCGGATTTTCGGTTCGAATTCCTTCAGGTCGATGGACTCTTGATAACGCAGGCCGACAGATCGTTTGAGTTCCGAGAATCGTTTCCAGTCCTGCTGAAATTGGGAAAGCTGCTTATCGGAGAAAACGTCATAGACTTTGTCGGATGACATGGCGATGTGCAGGCACCGGCTGTAAGCCTTCAAGCGTTGATAAAACTCGTCCCGCAATGCCTCGTCGCCAAGTAGAAGCTCAAATTCCTCCATGTCTTTCTTGTTGGATATTGCCTTGAACATATCCCAGAGCTGGTCATGCAACTGCGGCAGCTTGCGGATTTGTTCCCGCACATCGTGAACGGTGCCGATCAAATCTTCGTCGTCGAAGCCTTCGAGTTCGCTGTAGGTGGACAACGCCGAATCAAGCTCGCCTAAGAGCCCCTCATAATCAATGATGAAGCCGAAATCCTTCTCCTGGTCTCCATCCTCGAAAAGCCGGTTCACGCGGGCGATGGCCTGCAGCAGGTTATGTTCTTTCAAGGATTTGCAGACATAAAGGACCGTGTTTCGCGGCGCATCGAACCCGGTCAGCAGCTTCGAAACCACAATCAAGATTTCGGGATCGCTCGCCGACTTAAAGTTCTCTGTGATACGCCGCAGATACTCGCTCTCCGAGCCATGCTGTTGCATCATTCGGTCCCAGAAACGCCGAACAACGTCCTTCGACTCGGCATTGACCTCCTCATTTCCTTCTTTCTCGTTGGGGCTGGAAATGATGATCTCAGAGGTAACATGGCCAATGTCGTCCAGGATTTCCTTGAACTTGATGGCCTCCGCTTTCCCAGGCGAGACGAGTTGGGCCTTGAAGCCCGTACCCTGCCAATGCTGGCGATAGTGTTCTGAGATATCGTAGGCCTTGGCGCGGATCGCTTGTTCCGTCTTGGATAGCGCATCGACACGCGAGAATTTCCGCTTCAGGTCGGCTTTTTGTTCGACCGTCAGACCCTGGCTGATCTTGTCGAACCAGCTATCGATAACATCGCCGGTCACCTGCTGGTCGACCAGCCGGCCTTCATACAGCAGTGGGACGACGGCCTCGTCCTTGACGCCTTCGTCGATGGTGTAGCTGTGAATGATATTGCCGAAGGTGCCGAGCGTGTTGCGCTCTTTCTTCATGAGGGGCGTGCCGGTGAATCCGAGATAGCAGGCTTTGGGCAGCACGACGCGCATCTTGCCGCCTAGTTTGGAGAAGCCACCATATCGGCCTGTCTGACCCCGATGGCTCTCGTCGACCAGTATGAATAAATTGGGGTCACTATCCTCAATCTTGCCCGATTGCATGACGCCCTCGAATTTGTTGATCAGTGTGGTGATCAAAGGCGTCTTATGGCGCAGCAATGTCGTGAGGTGGCTGGCCGACTTTGCCAGAACCGGCTCCATGTCGCAGGACTTGAACGTACTCTTGATTTGTCGGTCGAGGTCAATCCGGTCGGTAACGATTATCAAACGGGGGTTGTTGATCTCTGGATCGAGCGCGAGAGCTCGGCCCAGCATCACCATGGTCAGCGACTTGCCCGAGCCTTGCGTGTGCCAGATCACACCGCCTTTCCGTGCACCACTCTCGTCGAACAACTTCACGCGTTTTAGCGCTTCGACGATGCCAAAGTATTGCTGATGCCGCGCGACCTTGCGGACACCACCATCAAATACCGTGAATCGGCGAACGATATCGAGCAGCCGCTCCGGGCGGCACAGCGCGTAGATTAACCGGTCCTGCGCCGTGACAATCCGGCTTTCGCCTCCTTCGAAGTAGGCGCGCGCTTCGGAAAAGCCGCCGCTGAACAATGCCCCTTTGATATCTTCTGACAACTGCTTGTCTAAGAACGGCTCTATGTCGGAATCCGTGCCGCCTTTTTCCCGCCAAGTGGACCAAAATTTGGTTGCCGTGCCGACTGTCGCATAGCGCGCCTCGCCCCTGTTCATACTCATGAGCAGTTGCGCAAAGTGAAAAAGGTGCGGGATATTCTCTACACCCTGATAGGCGATCAACTGACTCTCTGCTTTTTTCAACGGCTCGGTTGGTCGCTTGTTCTCAATCACCAGAAACGGGATGCCGTTCACGAATCCGACGATGTCACACCGTCGGGTTTCGTAGGATGCCGTCCGCTCGACGCGCATTTCCGCCGTGACGTGAAATGTGTTGTTCTCTGGATTGTCCCAATCGATGTAGCGGAACGAATAGCTCTTGGAATCGCCCTCAATCGTCTTGGTAATGGTCGTGCCGAGGACGAGAAGGTCATAGATATCCTGATTGGTCGCTTGAAGCCCTTTCAGTTGATCGGGGCTGCGCTTCAACCGGCGCAGCGCCTCGTGTGCGTCCTCCAGGTCGAACGGATAGGCCTTGCCGCCATGATGGAAACGATTGATCTCCAGGACTTGATCGACGAGCACACTTTCAAGCAATACATTGCCTAGGTTCCCGCGAAGGCGTTCCGCTTCCGTTTGGGAAATGGGTGTGAAGCCCAAGTTTACGAGCAGCTGCAGGGCCGGAATTTGAGATTGATGCTTTTCGTCCGGGGAAAAGCTATCCATCGCGAACCTCCCCATTGACGCGCCATACACCCGTCAAAAGCTTCTGCATCAGACCGCGCTTTTGCACTGAATATTGTTCAATCTGCTTTCTGAGAAGGCGAATCTCTCTCGTTGCCATTTCCATAACGGAGGCGTGTTTTTTCTGAGTTTCCATCGGTGGAAGCCAGATTTTGATCTTCGAGAAAGCCGGGTATTTGAGATTCCAAGTATCGCTGGTTAATCCCTGAGAGTACCTCTCGAAATCAAAAATCATCCGACGGGACTTGAACAAGTGAGCTGCGTACGCCGGATCAATAAGAGAAGTTCGCGGCGTGACAATCGTGTATGCGGGGCTGACAATCCCACGAAGAGCTGACAAGCCCGAAACGCCCTGCCACATCCGCATGGTGTTGTATCCAATGTCACCTGGAAGGATCAGTTTATATTTGGACTTGTCCTCGGTCGATGTGTCCTTACGCCCTACCTTATCGCGGTCAATGACGCCATCGGCCATAGTGATACTCAAAAGTCTATCTTCTGATTGCCCATTTTCAGTTCGCTCGGCAAACAAGTCTTCCAATGCGAACATCGACCATCCGCTTAACCCAGGCATACCTCCAACATGGCACGGCAAAAAGTACTGACGACTAAATGCGCTTTGCCGCCGTTCCTTCAGGCTAAGCAAGTCAGATGCATTTTGAAGCGCGTCATCCCACGCGCGCAGAACTTCTGCGAGCCGCCCTTGTTCGGGTAAGTTTGGAAGAGGAACTGGACAATACTTACGAAATTCTGTTGGGTTTATGTTTGCTTGGCTGATCGCTCTTGTTGAAAGTCGTTTTAGAGCTTTCTGCGCAATTGACGTATTCAACCAGTAATTCAAAAACTCAGGGTTAACGCATTCGCGGTCCGCTATCAGGCGTACTAGGTAAGATGCAAAAACAGTTTCCGTATCTTCCCGAACGATGCCGACCTTGCCGACCAAGTCAGGACTATTGGTTCGATTTAGTAAAATATCGCCCGCTTTGAGATACAACTTAGACCAGTCTCGGCCATTTCTATTGACGTTCCCCAAGTCATCAAATCTGACGAATCCCCCTTCAATATTCTTCATCCCGACGATTGGAATATCGCCTTCGATGTCGCCAGGTTCATTCAAACCATACTCAGATCCTTGAAGTAGCTCGCCAACGGTAACTAGCTGCCAGTCAGAAGGGATGTCCGAGGCAAACAGTGAGCGAGCAAATTTTGTTTGAACTTCACGCATCGACAACGAGTTCCTTCAGGTATCCCGTCATGCGCTGTCGCACGTCAGCGAGCTCCGTTTCCAGTTGGTCGATTTCGGCTTGAATAGCGGTAACATCGATTTCCTCTTCAGGCTCGAAGGTATCCACATAGCGGGGGATGTTTAGGTTGAAACCGTTCTCTGCAATCTCTTTGAGATCAGCTATGTGTGAGTAACGCTCGACCTCAGATCGAGCTTCGTAGGTCTCGACAATTTTGTTGGCATGTACTTCCTCAAGAATGTTTTTGGCTTTGCCTGAGGTGAATTTCCGACCAGCATCGATGAATAAGACGTCTTTACGTCTCTCATTCTCTCCGCCTTCTTCACGGGAGCGATCGAAAATCAAGATGGCGACCGGGATGCCGGTGGTCGTGAACAGTCCAGCGGGTAAACCAATCACAGTGTCCAAGAGGTTTTCTTCGATCAGCTTCTGTCGAATACGGCCCTCCGCGCCACCACGGAATAACACACCATGCGGCACGATCACTGCCACCTTGCCGGTCTGGCGCTTGGCGATCTCGACCATGTGGGAAATGAAGGCAAAGTCAGCCTTTGACTTCGGTGGCACACCCCGCCAGTAGCGTTTGAATTGGTCGTCTTCCGCATCCTCTTGGCCCCATTTGTCAAGCGAGAAGGGCGGATTGGCGACGACCCGATCGAATTTCATCAACTGGTCGCCTTCAATGAGCGTCGGCGAGTTCAGCGTGTCACACCAGTCGACCCGGGCAGCGTCCTTTGCATGCAAGAACATATTCATACGGGCGAGGGCCCAGGTGGCGCCGTTCACCTCCTGCCCGAAGAGGGCAAAATTGTCGCTGTGGGTTTCCTCAGCTGTCCGAATGAGGAGCGAGCCGGAACCGCAGGCTGGGTCACATATGGTGTGCCCTGGTTCCGCGCCTGCGAGCCTGGCCAGCAACAGCGAGACCTGACGCGGCGTGTAGAACTCTCCTGCCTTTTTACCGGCATCCGACGCGAAGCGCTCAATCAAATAGATGTAGCATTCACCGATGATATCCTCGGTGACACGCGATGGCTTCAGGTTCAGCTCGGGCTTGTTGAAGTCGCCGAGCAGGCTCTTGAGGCGTCTGTTGCGGTCCTTGGTCTGGCCGAGATTGGCTTCTGAATTAAAATCGATGTTACGAAACACGCCCTGTAGCTTGCTACGGTTGGCGTCTTCGATGGCGGCAAGCGTGATGTTGATCAGTTCCCCTAAATTCGCCTGATCCCGTCGCTGATATAGGCTGTCGAAATTGGCCCGAAATTCATCAATCACGATCTCATTGTTGTCTTTGTCTTCTCCCTTCAGTTGCGCGATCGGCAATATGAAGCGTTCGCGGTTCATGCGACGCTCGATACGGGCGTCGTCCTCGCGATATTGTTCCCGATATTTTTCCAGATGGTCCGCCCATAGGTCCGAGACATATTTCAGGAACAACATTACCAGGATGTAGTCCTTGTATTGAGCTGGATCGACGGGTCCGCGAAAGGTGTCGCAGGCATTCCAGGCGGCTTGATTGATCTCGGATTGCGTGATGTGCTCGTTCATATTCTTTTCCATCTGATGTGGCGGTGGTGAGCCCGTAGGCTCACCACTGACCACGTTTGTCTAAACGTCACCGCATGGCGGATTGTACTGAGCACGAAGCTCCTTTTCGATCCGCATGCGCTCGGCCTCCCCCGTATAGATCGGGGCGACCGAGAGTGTGGAATGTCCTTGCCGCTTCCAGCAGGGCGCGCGGTCGTGGTTGGAAACGCGGCTGCGCACGGTGCCGCTTTCGCCAACGTCGACCACATTCCAGTTCTCGCCCTGGCTCGACCGGCCAAGGACGATGTAGACGCCAGAGACGTCTTTGAGCTGATTCTCGTTGAGAAACGGCCCTTCTGCGTTATACTTACCAATCTGGATGGACATGTGCTTGTTCCTTTCATAGCTGTCCGTTCAGTCATTCGCTCTTAGGTGCGCCAACACCTTCGAGCGGCTCAGAGCCCGGCCCACTAATGTGTGGCCGGGTTTTTCGCACCTGCGCTAACAGGGCGAAACTCGTGATCTCTTTTCGTTTTTCCGCGATTTCCAACCGCAGGGCGTGCTCCCGTTCGGCAAGCTGCGAGATGGTGACGAGCCTGCGCTGCACGTCGATCGGCGGCAGCGGGATGGGAAGCGCTTTTAACTCGTCAATCGGGATTTGAGGGAGATTGGTGCCTTGGCGGATGCCATCGAGGTACCGCTGGGCGGGTGCCTGTCTGATGAACCAGACGAGATAGTCGGGATCGATGGCTTCGGTCTTGGACCGCAGAATGACGACCGGCGCTAGAACAATGGCTGGGCCGTCCAAACCCGTAAGGCGGTAGGCGATGTTTGGCTCGAACCGTGTCCTGAAGACGACGTCACCTTCTTTAACGACATAGCGCTGAGACACCTTTTCCAGATTGGCGCGGCCTAGTGCGCCGGGATTGAAGCCGGCCGGACTAATGTCCTTCAGCTGTATGACCTGCGCTCCGTCTGTACCCAGCTCAAGCTTGCCCCTGACGTTGTGTCCCGTCTGGAATTCGCATATCTCGCTGAGCGGAAGCACGTGGGTTTCTGTAGTAGGCATTCCCACTACAAATAGAGATTTGAGCTAGCGGGCCATAAATTCCTCCTTGAAATACTGTAATTCATATTTTATATATAATTCATGAAAGGAGATGAGCATGACCGATCTTCGCCAGATTGAAATCGACCTCGAGGTCCATAAGCGGATCGAGCTCGCCAAGCGGAGCTTCGCGGAATCCGAAAATGAAGTGCTGCATCGATTACTCGGTATCGATGCCGCACAGCCGCAACTCGTTCAGGCTGGCCGGGCCTGGTCAGGCAAGGGCGTCAACCTGCCTCACGGAACCGAGCTGCAGATGGAATACAACGGCCGGGTTCATCATGGTCAAATTGACGAGGGGCGCTGGCTCGTCGAGGGCGAAAGTTTCAGCAGCCCATCTGCAGCCGCGGGGGGCGTGGCCTTGACCAAGGCGGGTACGCGTCCGAGTCTTGACGGCTGGATGTACTGGCAGGTGAAGAGGCCCAACGATGGCGCGTGGTTGCCGTTGAAGTCCCTGAGGCAGCGAGTGGCTTGATCGAATGGGTGGTGCGCCCGGCAGGATTCGAACCTGCGACCCCGAGATTAGGAATCTCGTGCTCTATCCTACTGAGCTACGGGCGCATACGGATAGGTATATCAAAGGTAGGCGCTTGACGGTAGATCGATGACATATAACCGACCTCGAACCGTATCCGGTGCTCATCCGGTACTCGGCCCTGCACGCCTCGACGCAACACCTTGAACCGATTACGCTTACTGCCTGGTGGTTGCCTGATTCCTAATCAAGGGGTCGCAGGTTCGAGTCCTGCCGGGCGCGCCACGATTTTCCATAACGAACCGTTCGCCACAGGCTCGCTGCCTGGACGTTACGCTGTTTTACTATTCCGTCAGGTTAGTGGCACGAAACGCTTGGTTTGGGCGAAAGTTGGAATAACGTGCGGAAAAACCTCGTCTATGTCAGCTTTCGGCTGAATAAAGTCCGAATCGCTCACAAACCCAGACATCGTTGGCACGGCGATCGACAGCCAAGTCTGACCCATATAAGACATCGAAAGCGTGCTTAAGTCGGCACTCTGGACCGAAATGGTGCCGGCTTTTAGAGTAGTGTCTACTTCTCCGGACTTGGGATAAATCGTTCGTGGCTGAGACTCGTACAGAACGTCGGCTTGCGGCAATTCTGGCCGCCGATATGGTTGGTTACTCGCGTTTGATGGAAGTCGACGAGAACGGCACGATTTCGCGCCAGCGACGCCACCGCGGCGAGCTGATCGATCCGACCATCGGGGCTTTTCGAGGCCGGATCGTAAAGACCACAGGCGACGGCTTACTCGTCGAATTTGCCAGTGCGGTCGATGCGGTCGAATGCGCGGTAGAAATACAGGCGCGAATGGCGGAACGCGAAACCGAACAGGCCGGCGAGCGACGAATCCAGTACCGCATCGGCATCAATGTCGGCGACATCGTCATCGACGGCGATGACCTTTTGGGAGACGGCATCAACGTCGCCGCCCGTCTCGAAGGCCTGGCAACGCCAGGCTCGATATGCCTGTCAGACGACGTCATGCGCCAGGTTCGCGGCAAACTCGAGGCCCGTTTCGAAGACGACGGTAAACACAATGTCAAGAATCTGAGCCAACCGCTTCACGTTTGGCGCTGGACCGAAGGCGAAACGTCCTCCGCGTCTCCGGCTGTACGTGGCGAAGGTGACGAAAGTAACGCGCTCGCGAAGCTAATTGACGATATCCGACAACCGACAATCGCCGTCCTGCCGTTTACCAATATGAGCCGCAACGAGGATTTGGACTTTTTCTGCGACGGCTTGACTGAAAGCTTGATCACCGATCTCTCGCGGGCCTCCCGCCTCAATGTTACATCCCGGAATGCCAGCTTCGCCTTCAAGGGGCAGTCGGTCGACCCGCGTGACATCGGTGAACGGCTTTCCGTCAATTACCTGATCGAGGGCAGCGTACAGGCGATGGGGTCGCGTTTGCGGGTCAACGCCCAGCTGACCGACACGTTGAGTGGCGATTCTGTTTGGGCGGACCGTTTCGATCGCGGCGCCGAGGACCTCTTCGAGGTTCAAGACGAGCTGTGCACGACCATTCTGGTCGAGACGGACGCAGCGATTTCCGCGGGCGACATGGCCCACACGCTACAAAATTATTCCAGAAACGACGACGCGCTACGGCATGTTCAACGCGGAATAATCTTTTGGGCACAATACGACCGTCAAGGGTTTGATCGCGCCGAGCAGGAAACCGACCGCGCGCTTGCCCTTGACCCAAACCAGGTACACGCCGCGCTTTATGGTGTCGCGGCGCGGGCGCACCGTCTGCTTCTCGGCTGGTCTTCTCAGCCGGAACGGACGCTGGCGGACGCCATGGCGATCTGGGAAAGTGCCTGGGCATGCACTCCGGAAAACGAGAAATTTGGCGGATTGTACATGTTGCGTGGGTTACTGCACCTCGCTTGCCACGAGTTCGACGAGGCAATCGACTGCTGTGAGACGGGACTCGACGCCTCGCCGATCAATGCCCCAGGACTGCACATCTACGCCCGTTGCCTGACTGCCGTCGGAAGGTTCGAGGAGGCTTACCGCCAAGCTTTGCTCTCGATCGAACTGCAGCCGAACATTTTCCCGTTCTACTTGATCACGTTGGGCGTCGCCTGCCTGTTCCGGGGCCGTCCGGGCGACGCGGTGTTAGTCCTCGACAAGGCCCGCGCGCTGATGCCCCGCCTATCTGTCGTTGCTGGCACGCTGGCGGGCGCGCTCGAGGCCGACGGCCGTCATAACGAGGCCGCAAGAGTTGTCGCCGATTTGCGTCAGACAGACCCCGGCCTCTCGCTCGCGGACGTTCTTCGCCCCCATCCGACACGCGACCCGGCGCATCGATCGATGATCGCCGCCTATCTAGAATCTGCCGGTCTGCGCAGCCGGCCCTGCTAATTTGGCCAGTACTACGTCGTGCTGGCGGACAATGTCTTGAAATGGCTGGACTCGGAAGAATTATTTCAGATCGATGACGTCTGATTAGTGTCTCAATCCAGAAATACCTCTTATGGCGATGATGAGACCTTAAATTCATCGCGAGATTTGTCCAAAATCGCGCTCCATTCGACAAATTTCTCAAACAAGCGGTTCGAACTTTCTCCTCCCGGGCGCGCCAACATATTCCATAGCATGCCGTTCGCCGCAGGCTCGCAGCCTGTGCGTTACGGTATTTCATAGTGCTGTCACGCTAACGCCACAAAACGCCAAGTTTGGGCGGAAGTTTGAGTTGTGCGCGGAAAAATAGTCCACGTCTGCTTTCAACCCAATCAGGTCCGATGTGCATGTAAACTCGGACATTGTTAGCGTGGTGGTCAAAGGCCGAGTCTAACCCAACCCGGAAGTCCGGCCATGCCACAGCTAGTCGGGCAAACCCACCTTGCGTAAGCTATCGAGCAAGCTCTCCAAATAGATTTCGTGTGCCCCCGGATTAATGCTGCGGTAAAAGCTGATTGAAAGCGCCGGTTCGAGCTGAATTGCTTTGCCGAACGCTGCCTTCGCCTCGTCCATCCGCCCGGCATCCGCCAGCGCACTAGCAAGGATCAGTTGCGGCCCGAAGGGGGTGTCGGGGAACTGACAGGCCTGTCGGCAATATGCGATGGCCTCGTCGTGGCGGCCGAGATTTCGTAGCGCCAACCCTTTGTTCAAGAAAGTCGCCCAACGCGTATGATCGCGCGGGCTTAGCCGAAGCGTGGTATCGAAATGGGGGAGGGCTTGCTCCGCCTGGCCGGCTCCATAGTGGTAGGCCCAGCCGAGGCCAAAATGCCCCCGGGCGAAATTGGGATTGATCGCAATAGCGGCCTTCTTTTCGCCGATCCCTAATTCAAACTCGCCGGCCATGACATGCGAGCGCCCTAGTGTAAAATGTGCCAGCGGCTCGTTCATATCGAGAGATACCGCACGCTCGGCGGCCACTCGTGCGGAGGCTATTACCTCTGCTCTATCTTCGACGTAGCCCCAAAATACCGAAGAAGAGAGAGTAAAAGAAAGACGCGCATAGGCTAACGCGAATTCCGGATCCAATGCGATCGCCTCCCTAAAATAGCGTACGGCCTTTGCTCGATCAGTCTTGTTGAAGCGATAGAAATGAGAAAGGCCACGCTGCAAAAGGTCCCAAGCGTCAAGGCTTCCAGGAGACTTGCGCCGGGCACGTTCGCGCTCGCTGGCTCCGACTCCCGGTTCGACTTCGACAACGATCTGTTCCGTTATCTGGTCCTGCAGATCAAAAACGTCATCCAGCGCACCTTCAAAGCGATCGCCCCACAAGTGGTTTCCGCTGACTGCATCGATCAACTGTGCTGTGATGCGCACGCGATTTCCCGCTTTACGGACGCTGCCCTCTACGACGTAACCCACACCAAGCTCCCGCCCGACTCGAGCGATATCGACGGCCTGACCCTTGTAAGTGAACGAAGAACTGCGGGCGATAACGAACAGCGAACTAAAGCGCGAAAGCGCGGTGATCACATCCTCGGCTATGCCATCGGCGAAATATTCCTGCTCCGGATCACCGCTCATATTGGCGAATGGCAGCACGGCGATGGAGGGCTTGTCAGCTGGTTCAGGATAGTGATCACTCGACGTCAGACCGGTCTGTGGGTCACTTCCAACTTCAGCAGATGGGGCGCTTACCGGCGAAACAAAGCGAAAGCCGCGCCGGGCGACGGTCTGGATGATTGCTTGTTCAGCGCCAGTGTCTCCCACAACCTTCCGCACCGCCCGAATCCGACTGGCAATGGTCGCGTCCGCAACAATCCGGCCGTGCCAAACGTTCTCAATCAAATGGTCATGGCTTACCAGCCGCTCTCGGTTCTCGATTAAATAAAGCAGCAAATCGAACACTTGCGGTTCGATGGCGGTGGGTGCGCCTGCCTTGCGCAGCTCTTGGATGCCGGTATCCAATTCGAAATCGAGGAATTGATAGATCATCTTACCCGCAGTATTTCTGGCCGGATCGGCGCAACTAACCCATTCGCAACAATTCTAGTCCCACTAAAACAAATTTTCAGGCAAACAACACGATCTGCACCTAAATACCTGGCATTTTGCATAACAAATGCATGGACCGTGCAAGCGGCGCTCTCTCTCGCTGGTTACCTTAGCACAACGTCTTGATTAGGCGTCGATCTGAAGAGCCAACGAAAAGAGGACAGAACAATGAATGATCTGAACGAATTCAAGGCCAATTTCCCTGCCGGAAACCATGATCTTCCTGCGGTCGTCGCCCGAGAATTTAGCGATGCGATGAACGCGGCACAGTCAGTCAAAATGGCCAAGGCCGTACCGATCCGTTTGTTTTATCATACGGTGTTTCGGACATTTCCCAAGGCCGCCCGACCTGCGGATTGGTTGCATTTCGGCAGAACAATATTTTCGCGTTAGTAAAGGGCGGCACCGATGTCCGTTGATGGCCGAGGCTGTTGAAAAAGTCGGTTGTCAGGCCGCTCGGAATTTACCTGAATTTATTTTGCAAGGGAGGAACGTCGCCAGAGGCCTTCTTAACGGCTCTACGAGCCATCAGTGAAGGATTTGCGGTGCATCTGCCAATCCCTCCTTCGTATTGATGATGCGTGATACCGCTTGGTGGGCAAGAATTTTCGTACTTCGCGTCTTCGGGTGACTTTTTCAACAGCCTCGGCTATCCCCGGTCCTGACGCATCGAGCCGTGGGCCGACCGGTTAACTCCGCATCCCGGATCTCAGGCCACCTACTTCCGGTATTCTCGCGGTCCCGGAGATAATCGGTGTAGTTCCGGCAGGACGGGGGCTGACCCCTGTTGGACCTGTCGCTCGTCCCGACTGCTCACCCAAAATTGATGCTAGGCAAAAACATGCTTCAAGTATCGTGTTCTAATCGGGTCCACAGCGTTAGAAACTTTGCAGGACGACGGGGTGTCCGAAATCTGTGCGAAGTCCGGTGAATGAGGAGCGGAGGCGACCGATGGCAGGATTGAAATTCGACAATGAAATGGGACGTATTCAACGCGCGTTGTCCGAATGTCATGAGATGGTAAAGCGGCGGAGTGCGATTCTCGATATTGTCGGTGCGCGTTCCGGCGAATCGGTTTTGGAAATCGGTTGCGGCGCTGGATTTTACGCTCGGGAGGTCGCTCAGATGGTGGGACCTAGCGGTCGCGTATGTGCCATTGACATCAGCGATGATCAAATCGCCGCCGCGCGCGAACGGTGTGCCGAATTCGAATGGGCCGAGTGCGAAACGGCGAACGCTTCTCAACTGCCGTATGGCGAAGAAACGTTCGACGCCATCTATTGCGTCCAAGTGCTTGAATATGTGCCGGAGGTCAATGATACCCTGAGCGAAATGCACCGGGTGCTTCGCCCGGGCGGTTCGATTGTGAACCTGGCGACGAATTGGGGATCGCTTGTTTGGCACTCCAAAGATCTCGAGCGCATGAAGCGTGTACTCGATGCCTGGGATGAACACGCGCCCTACCCGAATTTGCCGGCGGAACTCATGGCGCGATTGGCAAGCGTCGGAATGAAGCCGCTTCGCCAAACGGCGCATACGGTTCTCGAGACTTCATATAACCAGAACAGCTTTAGCTTTTGGCTGGCAAAAATGATCGCGCCATTTGTGGCCGGAAGGCTGTCGATCACTGCTGACGAGGCGGACGATTGGCTGTCGGAATTCGACGCGCTCGAACGGAGCGGAGAGTATTTCTATAGCGCCACGCCGGTTATCACCGAAGCGGTAAAGGTTGCGTAGATTGCATCGCTAGGATTCGTTCGTGCTGACCGATTGAACGAAGGCGAATGTCTTATGTTGGCTAGACTCGGAAGAAATGTTCCGAGTTAACGATGTCCGCTTAGGGTCTCAACGCGGAAAAGCCGCTTATGGCGATCGTGAGAGCTTGATTTCATCGTGAGTTCCGCCCAAAAATTATGCTCCAGACTGCGAATATCTTGAACAAGCGGTTCGGATAACCCGGTTCGGGTGATCGATGGCCTTTGCATCGATGGCCTTTGCATCGGTGGCGATTTGGCGGTCGCTTCCTGCTGCGATATTCGAATCTGTGGCCGTTCCAGAAAATTCGGGATCCCGGTTAAGAAGCTAGGTCTCGTGGAAGCTCACGAAGAAATGCGTCCGCTTGTCGAGAAGTTCGGTGCCAATATCGCGCTAGAAATTTTGCTTCTCGGGGACGCCTTCCCTGTGCCCGATGCGCTTCGCATGGGATTGATTAATCAAGTGGTTGCCGACGACCAGGTCGAGGCAACGGCGCGGGAGACCCCTGAAAAGATCGCGGATGGCGCCCCCCTTTCGGCAAGATGGCATAAGAAGTTTATCTATCGGCTTCTCGACCCTCTTCCTTTAACCGATGAAGAAATAGAGGAAGGCTTCGAGTGCTACGACACTGGGGACTTTCAAACCGGCCGGAAAGCATTCGTCGAGAAGAAAACCCCGTCATTTGCCGGCCGCTAATATCGGAGGTTCGATCACACTGCATTCTTCGAACGAGCCCGAGAGGAAGCGCCGCAGATCACGAGCTCATCCCTCGAGCGTTTGGCGTTTTGCACCTAAATACGCTAACTGATCATGGACGCCACGCCCGGCCAGCAGAACCCCGACATCACAAAACGACAGTGTGAACCGGGCGTAAAGCCAGACTGCGAGCTGGATGATCTCGGGCGCAAAACGATGACGCCTAAGGGAATTTGGGGTCGCACGCCGAAGCTACTTGCCTCTTTCCAATCCGGCCACCGACTTAAAATGTCAATGCCATGCCGCGATCGACAACCTCGCGCCCGATGGCTTGGTCGCCGTGCTCACCTGTGCACGCAGCGACCGGAGACTGTGTGTCTTCATGTGTGAATTATTTTACGATCCGCCGAACGGGCCGTTTCAGCCCGAGGTTTTCGCGCAGCGTGCGGCCTTCGTACTCTCGGCGGAAGAGGCCGCGGCGCTGTAATTCGGGCACCACGAGGCGGGTGAACCGCTCGAGGCCGGTGGGAACCACGGGTGCGGCAATCATGAAGCCGTCGCAGCCCTTGCCGCGATACCATTCTTCCATCACGTCGGCGACCTGGATGGGATCGCCTTTGAACATGTTACCGGCCATCTGCGGCAGGATCCGTTGGTACGTCTGACGCACGGTCAGGCCTTGCTCCTTGGCGACTTGAACAATTGCGTTGCTGATGCCGGTCGGGCCGTGATGCTGCTCGGGTAAGTCGGGCATCGGGCCGTCGACCGGATAAGCCTTCATATCGAGGCCGGTCATCTTCGAGAGATAGTCGACGCCAACGGCCGGCGGGACCAGATCGTCCAGTTCACCGGCAAGATCGTCCGCCTGCTGCTGCGTCTCGCCGACGAAGATCGTGACGCCGGCTAAAATTTTGAGATCATCCGGCTCGCGCCCAAATTTCGCGAGACGGCCCTTGAAGTCGGCATAAAGCGTCTGCGCGGCCGGAAGCGTCGCCTCGATGGCGAAGATGCAGTCGGCATGGCGGGCCGAAAGTTCGCGGCCGGCCTCCGACTGTCCGGCGGAGAACACCACCGGATGTCCCTGCGGCGGGCGCGGCGCATTGAGCGGTCCTGAGACCTGGAAGTGCTTGCCCTTGTGGCCAAGCAGCTGGACCTTTGACGGATCGAGAAAGCGCCCCGTCGCCTTATCCTGCGGAAAGGCGTCGTCCGCCCAGGAATCCCAGAGGCCCTTTACGACGTTGGCGAACTCGTTGGCACGCTCGTAGCGCGTGTCGCGCGCGACGTGCTCGCTGTGGCTAAAGTTCAGCGCATCGAGTGAATTGGACGTC
>JAJFJB010000505.1 GCA_021774435.1 Alphaproteobacteria bacterium | reverse complement strand
CCCCCTCTCAGGTCTTGTTATTTTTACACGACAACAGATATTAATATTTATGATCAGGAAAGGTTAACAAATCGTTTCTATTCTCAGGAACGAAAACTTTTACGTAATTTTAAAGCGTCTTTGCGAATCTTACTTTAGTTTCACTTGCGAGTACAAGTGTGGTTAATATTTAGACAATGAATATTCGGCTGGACAGTCTTATAGGAGATCTCAACCGGCTTCCGGAAAGTACGGTATTCGGCAGCGTGTCAGGCATTCAAGGCATGCTGGTCGAAATCGCCGGCGTTCAGGGAAACCTTTCGGTCGGTGACCGCTGCGATATCGTTGCGCGGGGTGCGGCGCTGATACCTTGTGAAGTGGTCGGGTTTCGATCCGGTAGTGCTCTTGCGATGCCGTTTGGTTCGCTGGATGGCGTCGGCCTTGGCTGCCGGGCCATTTTGGCTGAAACCGAACCGATCATCTATCCAACGAGTGCTTGGTTGGGGCGCGTTGTCGACGGATTTGGCGGACCGGCTGATGGCAAGGGTGCTCTGCCTTTGGGCGATAGAGCCTATCCGATCAAAAGCCAGCCACCGCCGGCGCATGCGCGCCAGAGGATTGGTGGGAAGCTCGATCTTGGGGTCCGCTCTATCAATAGCTTCCTAACGTGCTGCCGCGGGCAGCGGATGGGAATTTTTTCTGGTTCCGGTGTTGGGAAGTCGGTTCTGCTATCGATGCTTGCCCGGTTCACCTCAGCTGAAGTCGTTGTGTTTGGATTGATTGGTGAGCGGGGACGCGAACTGAGGGAATTCCTGGAAGATGACCTTGGACCTGAGGGGTTGGCACGCAGCGTCATCGTTGTTGCGACGTCGGACCAATCGGCGTTGCTACGCCGTCAGTCGGCTTATTTGACAATGGCCGTTGCCGAATATTTTCGCGATCAAGGCAAGGATGTTTTGTGCCTCATGGACAGTGTGACACGGTTTGCCATGGCGCAGCGGGAAATCGGGCTTTCGGCAGGGGAACCGCCGGCAAGTAAAGGGTACACACCGACCGTGTTCTCCGAATTACCAAAACTTCTCGAACGAGCCGGGCCTGGTGTCGGCGAAGGTAGCATAACGGGCTTGTTTTCGGTTCTGGTCGAAGGGGATGATGAAAACGAACCGATTTCTGACGCTGTTAGAGGCATCCTGGACGGTCACATCATGCTTGATAGGGCAATCGCGCATCGCAATCGATTCCCCGCAATCAACGTTCTGAGGAGTGTGTCTCGAACCTTGCCGGACTGCAATACGGAGGAACAGAATGTGCTGGTCAGTCGGGCCCGGGCGCTGATCGCCACTTACGAGGATATGGCGGAGCTCATACGAATTGGGGCATATCGTGCGGGAAGCGATCCGGAGATTGATGAGGCGATACAGTTCTATCCGCGCATCGAAGCGTTCCTCGCGCAGGATAAGGATGAAAATCAAAATCTTGATATCGGGTATGAGCAGCTCGCTGAGATCCTAGGTGCAGACGCGCCATGAAAGGCATCGAAGCACTCATTAAGATCCATTCGTTCGAGTTGGATGAGAAACGTCGAACGCTAAAGGAAATCGAGGCGTTTCGGGTACAGATCGAGGCTTCGCTCGAAATGCTTGCTGACGAGTTGGTAAGTGAACAAGCTGCTGCCCGGCAATCGACCGAGGGTGGCTTCGCTTACGGTGGTTTCGCAAAATCAGTTATTCAGCGGCGCACGGCGCTTAACGCTTCGCTGGAAGCCGCGACGCAACAGGTTGACGACGCACGCGAGTCCGTTGCCCAAGCTTTCGAAGCTCTTAAAAAGTACGAAATTACCAAGGCGGGACGAGACAGCGCCGCTCTCGCGGAAGCCCGCCGCCGCGAACGAATATTGCTCGACGAACTTGGATTGTCGGCCCATAGCCGTAACAAGTCCGCAACCTCCTAATACCGTTCCAGTCGCGCCAATAGAGGTGGGTTGTCCCATTTCGGCTGTCGGTCCTCGATCAGGACGCGGTGTCCCGCTTCTTCGCCAACACCCCGCACCGCAACGATTTGCACCCATCGAGGCACAACTTCGTTGTTAATATCCTCCAAAATCGCAACCGCCAGATTCTCCAACGGTTTCGCTGCGAAAACATTGAGTGCATCAAGGTAGTCGGCGAAAGCGGAAGGCGACAATGTTAGTTTGTCCGGCACATATCGCAGCGTAATACGCGCGCTCGCGCCTTGGGCATGTCCCTCAAGCATGTCCAAATAGTCAAGCGTTGTGCTGGGATTATGATCGACGGAGAGCAGAGCGCGTCGCGTCGCAGGGGGGTCGGAAGCTGGCATCGCTTCGCTGAGGGGGCCTTCCTGCATTATGCGATCACGCCGGAGTCGATTGCTAAACCGGAATCACGAAGCGGCTGAAATTCATAAAAACGTTCCATTTTGAAACTGATACCACCGGACAGGCCCAGAGCGGAAGTTGTGTCGGTAAATACATCTGTAATCGCATGCTGCAAATACGACGAAATTTTATGCTCCGTGCGAATAATCAAATCCAGCGCCTTGGGACGCGCCAACCCGTCGAACTGAAACTGCCCAAGATTGGTAAAAGTCACCTCGATGACAAAACGGGTCTCTTGAGGGTCGCTGTCATCCCGCTCTCCACCGCTGCCGTCGCGGACAAAGAGGCGCATTTGGTGCAGTTGCTCGTCTGAAAAAATAGGAATTAGAAATAATCGCCAGTCCTGACCGGCGGGTTCGTTCGCGATGCGTTGCATCAACCCGAATTCTTCCGTAATTCGGCCAAGCAGGCTTTCACGATCGATGTGCCGCATGGCGTCTTGCCCCAGCCAACTTCGTAGATCGCCGGCGCGCAATGCGGCAATGAAGAACAGCAAGGAATTGGTGAATTGAGCGCCGGGTTGCGGAATGGTCTGGCTGATCGAGTTCGGCGCCGCGGCCGACGGACCGGTGCGTATCGCATCGTTTAGCGTTTCCCACCGTTCCGCAAGAACAAGGGTATTTTGCTGGACGTCCGTTCGGAACGGCAATATTGGATTTCCGCTCGTCTGGAGCAGAAGGTTGCTGCCGGTCGGCAATGGTCTTGGCACGGCGAGCGATAGCTCGGCCGTATTGGTTCGAACAATCGCATGGCCGACAGTGTTGGTACCAGTCACGGTTCCCGTCATTGATGAGGTTCGAGGAGATGCAGGTGGCGCAGCCGTACCGGGCCGGGTTACCGCTGCAATCTTCACCGCGAGTCGGTCGCCCGGCGAGAGCGTTGCGGGGCCGGCAGTGTTTCCAACCGGGGACGATGTTCTTCCACCTGAGTATGGCGCGTTTGCTAGGCCTGGCCCCGAAACCCGTATTACCGTCGCATTGACCACACTGCCGCGAATCTGTGATTGAGTGTCGGCAGGTGCTGCGAAATTCGACGGGGTCGCTGCGGTTGGCGGCCCGCTCAATTGCGGAGCGGCTTTTGCTCCCAATCCGGTTGGAGGCGTTGCACCTGCAGATTGACTTGTCGCTGGTGGTGCTGCGGAAGGGGCGGGTCGTATGAAAATTTGGACGCTTGGTTGCGTGCCTCCAGCTGTGACTTGGAGGGTTACTCGCGCCTCCAAGGGAAGCACCAGATTTGTTTGTACGATTAGTTGCCCAAGCCGGGTTTGTAAAACGGTTTGCGTATTCGCTAATCGGGAGAGAACGACGGCTTCGAGTCTTTCTCCAACAGGCAAGGCGGTCGCAGCGGGCGGCAATTGAATGATCGTCGCCGATCCGGTGCGAAACGCGTGAGAAACCGGTGCGGTCTGTTCCGCGCTAAGCGAAGGAGAAGGGAGTAAGGCTTGTCCTGAGTTGACCGCAGGTAGGGAGGGTGGGGTTTGCTCTTTGCTAACCGCGGGTGAAGGGGTGGATTGTCCGGAGTTCGCCGCAGGAGATGAAGGTGCCGGTTGGGTTGGTGAAAGTTTCGGCTGGGGTGCGGGTTGCGCCGGTGGCGCCCCTGAGGCTGGTGGGACTGGCTCGCTCATATCTCCCGCTGCAAACGCGCCGCGATGGCATCTATATCCTGTGCGGCGTCCGAAGTTGGATGGCGAGTTAAAAGTGCCGTTTGGCGGCGGATACTTTCGCGTACTCGATTATCGCTGCGGATCACACCCGCGAGCGGTATCTCTTTGCTCAAAAAGTTGTAGCACGCTTTGCGCAGGGTCTCGTATGTTTCGCGCCCGCTATTCGATGAGTCAGCCATATTGACGACAACGCGCAAATCCGCGTCCGGATGGTCGGCAATGGTCAATTTTATGAAGGCGTAAGCGTCGGTGAGCGAGGTTGGTTCGTCCGTTGTCACAACGAGCGTCGTGCCCGCAGCGGCAGCCAACGTTTGTACCGTCCGGTCGACACCGGCACTGAGATCCAGAATAACCCTGTCGTACTTTTCGGCGAGCCGCATCAAATTATCACGTAGTGTGACGAGTCGTTGCACCGGCAGCATTGCCAGATTTCCAGCTCCCGAGCGGCCAGCGAGGATGTCGAATTGTCCTTCGCTGTAATTTGTCACGGCTTGTGGCAAGGTCAGTTTCCCGGCGATAACGCCGGCAAGATCTTGTTTGGGCATGAGCCCCAATTGGATATCGACATTCGCAAGGCCCAAGTCACCATCGAATAAGAGCGTACGATGGCCTTTATTGCCAAGCGCCTGGCTTAGCGAGATCGAAAACCAGGTTTTGCCGACGCCGCCTTTGCCGGAAGCGACAGCGACTATCTTGCGGCGTACCGCGGGGTTCGGAGCGTCTTCTGGAATAGGTCGAAGTGCCATTTAACTGGATCCGGTTGCTTGGATTGCGTGTGCATGATTGGACGAGTCTCTCGACAAATCAGGGAGCAAGAGTCGTGCCAAGGAAACGGGGTTGATCGCGCGGAGACCGGAAGCAATATCCGGTGTCACGCTGACATCGCAAAAGGGAAGTCCGCTGGCGTCGGCAGCGGCCAGGATACTGCCAAGACGACGTACCATATCGAGGCGCGTCACGAGAAGTCGGGTCGGCTTTATGGTCATGAATGAAGCTGCAAGTTCAGCGGTTTCAAGCGCATCGCCGCCCGCCGCGATGACCAGGATACGCTCAATTTGCGCGGCATCGGCCAATTCAGTGAGCCGGTGCAAGTCTTCCGCGCTATGCGGGTTCACGCCAGCAGTATCAATCAGCAACTGAGCGTCCGGCTTTGCATTTCGAATTGCCTCAACGAACGATACCGGATCCTGCGCGCTACTGAATTCCGCTTTCAAGTGCATGGCGTATGTCGTCAATTGCTCGATCGCGCCGGCCCTTATGGTGTCGGTGGAAATAAAGCTCACCGGATTATTTTCAAGACGTGTGCGAACGGCAAGCTTCGCCATGCTAACGGTCTTCCCCGAACCTGGCGGACCAATGAACATTAGCGGCTTGGGACCTCGCTTGTCCGGAAGCGGCAAAAACGAAAAGCAATCGTCGAGCGCGCCGGCAAGAGCGAGAACCGGATCGGCTATGCCGAGATGCGACGCTGCGTTCAACAGTTTGTCCGCCAGCAGCGTCGGGGTGCCGTGCGTGTCGAGGGCAATGCTGAGCTGATCGACGATATCAAGAGGCTCTGCTTCAGCGTTTAGGGAATGATCGACGTCGTCGGCTTCAACGGCAGCCGTGATCCGAACGTCTCGCGCGTTTTCATCCTCGTGAGTGGCGACGATGATCGCGTCCGCGCCAAGTTGCTCGCGCACCAGTTCCATGGCTTCCTTCATGCTCTCGGCGTGGAACGTTTTCAGACGCATGGCTTTTTAAATCTGGCCTACTGTTTTGATCCTTGCCTTGGCGTGGACCTCATTTTGAGACATCACAACAGTGACCGGTCTGAAGCGCTCAATGACCGAACGCACATAGGGTCTGATGCCGGGACTGACAAGCAGAACGGGGACATCGCCTTGCATGGCATGCCGCTCGAATGTCGTACGGACGGCGTTGATGAACTTCTGCAAATCGGTCGGCGACATCGCCAGCTGTTTTTCTTCACCGTCGCCAATGATCGATTCCGCAAAGGCTTGTTCCCATTCGGGGGAGAGTGTGATCAATGGCACGTGGCCTTGGTCATTTGTATTCGTATCCGAAAGCTGCCGTGCAAGCCGGGAACGGACATGTTCGGTGATTTGCGTCATGTTCCGCGTATATCCGCATGCCTCTGAAATTCCTTCCAGGATCGTCGAAAGGTCGCGTATGGAGATCCGTTCCGAAAGCAAATTTTGCAGAACGCGCTGCACGCCGCCGACTGATATCTGATTGGGAACCAGATCGGCGATGAGCTTTTGATGCGCGGAATCGAGTTCGTCCAAGAGCTTCTGCGTTTCAACATAGGATAGTAGTTCCGACATATTCTCCCGAATGATCTCGGTGATATGCGTCGTGATGACCGTCGGTGCGTCGACAACCGTGTAGCCCCGGAACATCGCTTCTTCGCGGCTTTGTTCGTTAATCCACATGGCCGGTAACCCAAACGTCGGCTCCTGCGTTGCTTCCCCGGGAAGACTGATTTGTTCGCCCCTCGGGTCCATCACCAGCAACATGTTCGGACGAAGTTCACCGGTACCGGCTTCAATTTCCTTGATGCGGACAACATAGGCATTCGCTGTCAATTGCAGATTGTCCTGGATCCGGACGGCGGGCATCACGAAGCCCATTTCCGAGGCAAGCTGCCGGCGAAGCGCCTTGATCTGATCGGTAAGCCGCTGCTCCTTTTGCGAATTGATCATCGACAGCAAACCGTAGCCGAGCTCGAGCCGAATCAAATCAATCGCCAGTGCCGTCGTTATGGGTTCTTCGGTGACCGGCACTTCAGCTGCTTCGGCTGCGGCGGTGGCGACCTCATCTGCGGCGGTCTGTGCTTCTTGGCGGGTGAGATTGAAGGCCATGCCGCCGGTCGCGGCCGCTAGCAAAACGAACGGGAGGGCTGGAATCCCTGGCAAGAGGGCCATAACAATGAGGAGAAGTGACGAAATCCCAAGCGCGCTGGGGTAACCGCTGAGCTGGCCGAAAACCGCTTGGTCGGTCGTTCCTCTAACACCGGCTTTCGTAACCAGCATGCCGGCGCCGACGGAGACGATGAGGGCAGGGATCTGGCTGACGAGCCCATCGCCGACCGTCAGAAGTGTATAATTCTGCGCCGCTTCGGCAACCGACATGTCTTGCTGCACGGTTCCGATGATGATGCCGCCAACAATATTGATGAAGGTAATAAGCAGTCCTGCGATCGCGTCACCGCGAACGAATTTCGAAGCGCCGTCCATCGCGCCGAAAAATGAATTCTCTTCCTCCAGCTTGGAACGGCGCGTGCGGGCATCTTCCTCGCTGATTAGGCCCGCGGAAAGATCTGAATCGATGGCCATTTGCTTGCCGGGCATCGCATCGAGGCTGAAACGCGCGGCAACTTCGGCGATGCGGCCGGCACCCTTTGTGATTACAACAAAGTTCACGATAACCAGGATACCGAAGACGATGATACCGATGACATAATTGCCGGCGACAACAAAATTGCCGAACGATTCGATAACGCGGCCTGCGGCCGCGGGGCCGGTATGACCGTCGGCCAAAATAAGCCGGGTCGACGCCAGATTTAGTGACAGTCGCAACATTGTTGCGATCAAGAGAATTGTGGGAAACGAATTTAGCTCGAGCGGTTCTTTAATGAACAGAACTGTCATTAGAATGAGAACCGAGAAGGTAATCGAAATCGCCAGAGAAAAGTCGAGCATCCATGTCGGCATCGGCAGCAGCAACACTACCAAGATGCAAACGATGCCCAACGCTAATGCGATATCGCCCCGCTTCGAAATATTCCCGAAGGTGTCATTGAGGGCTGTTGACGCGACAGCGCGGGCGTTTGGACCTTCGCCCCCTACTTCAGGTGTGGCATCTGTCATGCCTTGCTAACTCCGGTCGTCACGTTTCTCGTGCCGTTTTCTTTCTCAAGGCGTCGGTGAATCCACTTCCCCCGGCATAGGAACGGCGAGGCCATTTTCGGAATAAAGCTTTAGCTTGTTACGAAGCGTTCTAATCGAAATACCCAATATATTCGCGGCATGCGTTCGGTTGCCGAGACAATGTTGCAGCGTGTCGATAATCAGATCACGCTCCACTTCAGCGACAGTGCGGTGGACGAAATCGGCCTCGCCATTGCCTTGCGCCGCGTCGACGGGAGCCGCTGGTGCAAATGTTTGCGCCGCAGTTTCTGTGGGAACCGCTCCTGACAATTGCAGGATGTTCGCGTCCATTGCTAGGTCGGCTCCTTGCGAGAGCAATACCGAGCGGTGCATTGTGTTTTCAAGCTCTCGTACGTTGCCGGGCCAGCTATGTTGACGCAGCGTATTCGCCGCAACCTGACCGATCGGTTTCCTCGCAACACCGTTGGCTTCAGAATATTTGTCAGCAAAAAAGTTCGCTAGAAGTTCTATATCCTTCGGTCGTTCTCGGAGGGCCGGCAGGCGGATATTGACCACGTTGAGCCGGAAAAACAGATCTTCGCGAAAATCGCCGTTTCGGACTGCTTCCTGAAGGTCACGGTTCGATGTCGCCAGCAATCTCACATCTGTTTTGATAGGCTTGACCCCGCCAACCCGGTCGATTTCCCGCTCTTGCACGGCTCGCAGCAATTTTGCCTGCAGGCGCGGATGCAATTCGCTTATTTCATCAAGCAGCAACGTACCGCCGTCGGCCTCTTCGAACTTGCCAATGCGCCGGGCGACGGCACCCGTGAACGCACCTTTCTCGTGTCCGAATAATTCCGATTCCAAGAGGTTTTCAGGGATGGCAGCGCAATTTACCGCGACAAACGCCTGCGCGGATCTTTTGCTTTTGACATGTACATGTCTTGCCATCAATTCCTTGCCCGTACCCGACTCGCCGGTAATAAGAACGGAAGCGTCGGACGTTGCGATTTGTTCCGCCAGTGCGATGACCGCCTTCATCGCCGGGTCTCGGTGGATGATAGTATTGCTCTCCGCCGCCACGGCTTCCAGAACGGCTGCAATCAGTTCGGGATCTGGGGGGAGGGGGATGTACTCGCGGGCGCCTTGCCGGATGGCTTCGACCGCAGCGTCGGCACTTGTTCCGATACCGCAAGAGACGACGGGTACGTTGATCCGCTCACTTGCAAGCCGCGTTACGAGGTCACCAATGTTGAGCTTTACATCGACCATCAACAATTCCGCACCTTGACCAGAGCGGACAGAGGCCAGGGCTTCGTCGATTGAATTGACATGACTCACTTTGGCGCCGCGGGAAATTGCAATCTGTCCCGCAGTACTGATGTGCCCTTCGAGGCTTCCGACGATTAGTAGTCTCATGGTCGATCCGATCTTATACTGCCGTTAGTTGAAGTATTCCACGCGGTGTCCAGGGGGCAGAATGGTGTTGAGGAGCATTTCCAGCCGCCTTGGATTTTCCTGGCGTCCAATCGAAGCTGACGCCATGACATAGAGGCGGTTGATGAGTGTCTCTTCACTTGAGTTCTGTTCTAGCTTGGAGGCGAGGGGGGTGAAAACCATATTGGCTAGAATGGCTCCGTAAAATGTCGTGAGCAGCGCGACGGCCATGGCCGGACCAATCGTGCTCGGGTCTTCGAGATTCCCAAGCATTTGTATCAATCCAACCAGAGTACCAATTAATCCCATGGCTGGTGCGATTTCCGCCGCCCGGCGCAGAACACTTACGCTGCGCGCGTGCCGTTGTGCCGTCGATTGCAGTTCTTGCTGCATAATCCGTTCGATTTCGTCGCCGGGGGTGCCGTCTACTACCATTGTCAGTCCACGGTAGAGCATACGCTGCGGCTCAATGCTGTCGATATGCGGTTGCAGTGACAAAGCGCCTCTGTATCGCGCAATCTGGGCCAGTTGCAGCACGTGAATGGCGGCGCCAGCGGGGTCACGTGACCGATGGAAAACGGTTTGCGCGACAATGCGGACGGCGGTTGACATATCCTGTAGTGAAAAACAGGCGGTGGTTACGCCGACGGTGCCGCCCACAACGATAAAAATGGACGGTATGTTAATGAAGGCGCCGGGCGTTCCGCCAAGGTAGATCGCCGTAAAAATCAGCAGGAACGCGCCAGAAATTCCGACCAAGGTCGCGAGGTCGATCGCGGAACGGCTTGCCGGCGGCGAGACTGCCGGGTTTGCCGTGGAGCCACTCTGGCCTTCGGCTTCAGTCGCCATCGGTCGCTTCCCGAACGTTGCGGCAGGGCCGACTTTTTCGTTTGCCTATCAAAATCAAGTGTTTCGCTCAGATTTAATGATTTCCGTCATCGTCACACCGAGCTTGTCTTCGACGACGACGACCTCGCCGCGTGCAACAAGCCGGTTGTTCACATAAATATCGATTGCTTCTCCCACCTTGCGGTCTAATTCAACAACGGCTCCGCGCCCCATCTTCAAAAGGTTGCTGACCTGCATCGTTGATTTCCCCAATACGGCGGATACCTGAACAGGAATTTGATAGACCGCCTCGAGATCGCGGGCACCCATCGGTGTTTCCATATCGGCTATACGGGGGTCGACACCGCTTTCCTCCGATTCAGCCGCTCCTTCGTCTAATTCCTCAAGAGGTGGAGAATCATCTTCGTCTGCCATCTCTTACGCCTCCATTAATTGCTTTGTTCTGGTGCAGTAGCATCGATTGCTCCTGGTAGGGCTGCCGGTGCCGGTGATAC
>JAJFJB010000504.1 GCA_021774435.1 Alphaproteobacteria bacterium | reverse complement strand
GGCGCCTGTCACGCTGCAAAGCCTCTTGGGCTATGTGATGGCGCCGATTGCCTGGTTGATGGGACTGCCCTGGAATGAGGCGGTCAGCGGCGGAGCCCTTCTGGGCGTGAAGATCGTTCTAAATGAGTTCCTTGCGTTCCTGGATCTTGCGGCGTTGCCGGCAACAACTCTCTCGCCACGCAGCAAGCTCATCATGACCTACGCGCTGACCGGATTTGCGAACTTTGCTAGCTTGGGGATCATGATTGGCGGGCTGGTTACAATAGACCCCGCACGCCGTGCTGAAATCGTCGGCCTCGGCGGCCGCTCCCTTGTTGCAGGCACAATCGCGACCTGCATAACGGGCGCAATCGTTGGCCTTTTGACCTTTTAAGACTCAAGAGCATCACCTAAGCCGTTAGCGAATGCTCCCGCTACTAAGTACTTTATTTCGGTTTTTTCGCGATGAGCAGCTTTTCAATTCGTGGCGATACGAACTGATTTATCTCTCCATCAAGGAAGCAAATTTCCTTAACGAGACGGGAGGAAATAAACTGGTTGCGGTCTGACGCCATAAGAAAAGCAGTTTCGATATTTGGTTTGAGATAACTGTTCATCGACGCCATCTGGAACTCGTACTCGAAATCCGAAACCGCGCGCAGTCCGCGGATCAACATGCTGGCACCGCGGCTTTCGGCGAAGTCGGTCAACAGGCTTTCGAAAGGTTCGACGTCGACGTCGATACCTTTGACAATGTCATTCGACTCCAGTTCCTTTTTCACCATCGCAACGCGTTCGTCGACGGTAAAGATTGGTCCTTTTCCGGGGTTCCGCGCTACCGCGACGATAAGTTTATCGACCATATGTGCCGCGGCGCGTGTGATAATATCCATGTGGCCGTTGGTGATCGGGTCAAAAGTTCCCGCGTAAACACCGACCCGCTGATCAGCCATTCGTCTTATTCCCCTCATCTTCGCCAGCCACCGTTGTTTCCTCTACGTCGTTGATGGCGGTAGCGTCCCCCTCTTCCGACAGATCTTCTTCGTCATCGCCGCCCATATCGCGCAAACGCGCGACAGAGACAACTTCCGTTCCGCCTTCAACCTCGAACAAATTGACCCCTTGGGTCCGGCGGCTTGCGATGCGGACATCGTCCACAGGACAACGGATCACTTGACCGCCATTGGTCACCAGCATGATTTGGTCCGACGGTTCGACAGGAAACGTCGCGACGACGGTATCCGCCCGCTTTGTCACATCGACACTCATGATACCTTTACCCCCGCGTTTGGTGGTGCGGTAATCATACGCCGACGTACGTTTGCCGAATCCTTTTGCGGTTGCTGCAAGAACAAATTGCTCGCTTTCGCTCAGCGCCTCGAACTGTTCGGCGGGGAGCGTCGGCGCGTCGGTTTCTGCAACGGTTTCCTCATTCTCGCCGTCGCCTTCCGCGCGGCGCAGGGCGTTTGCTTGACGCAGATAGGCATCACGCGTTTCAGTCTCGATCTCGACATGGCGCAGCATCGACATCCAGATCACATCGTCATCTTTATCGAGGCGAATGCCGCGCACACCAGTCGATGTGCGTCCGCTGAAGACCCGCACATCGGAAACCGGGAACCGGATACACATGCCGCGCCGCGTTGCGAGCAAGACATCGTCATCTTCGGTGCAGGTGCGGACGCGGATTAACCGGTCACCTTCGCTAAGCTTCATGGCGATTTTTCCGTTTGCCATGATATTCGTGAAATCCCGCAATGAATTTCGCCGCACATTGCCGGTGAGCGTAGAGAACATGACATGCAAATGTTCCCAGCTGTCTTCGTCTTCCGGCAGCATCATGACGGTAGAGATCGTCTCATCGTCGTCGAGCGGCAGCAGATTGATCATCGCCTTGCCACGCGCCTGCGGGCTACCCGAGGGCAGGCGATAGACTTTCAGCTGATAAACCATGCCGCGCGAAGAGAAGAACAACATGATGGCATGTGTTGATGCGACAAAGACGTCTTGGACGAAATCCTCGTCGCGCGTCGCCATCCCCGTGCGGCCTTTACCACCACGGCGCTGCGCCCGATAGGTCGAGAGCGGCACACGTTTGATATAACCGCCATGCGTAACAGTGACGACCATGTCTTCGCGTTGGATCAGATCTTCGATATCGTGTTCGAATTCCGCCGGCTCGATCTTTGTGCGCCGTTCGTCGGCAAACTTGTCCGATATTTCCTGCAGTTCTCCGCGCAGAACTTCCAACAAACGCGGGCGGCTCGTCAGAATTTCCAGAAAGCCCTTGATTTTTTCCGAAAGTTCCTCGGTTTCCGATCCGAGCTTTTCCTGCTCCAGGCCCGTCAATCGCTGCAACCGTAATTCCAGTATGGCGCGCGCCTGCGCCTCGGACAGCCGGTAGCGGCCATCGATCACCTCATGGCCCGGATCGTCGATCAGCGCAATAAAGGCCGCGACATCGCCTGCAAGCCAGTCTTCCGCCATCAAGCGTTCGCGGGCGACAACCGGGTCCGGCGCCGCGCGGATCAACTCAATGATCGGATCAAGGTTGGCAAGCGCGACCAGCAGTCCAGCCAAAACATGCGCGCGTTCCCGCGCCCGGCGCAGTTCATAGGCCGTCCGGCGGGTGATAACTTCTTCGCGAAACTCAACGAACGCGACGATGACTTGCCGAAGGTTCATCTGTTCCGGCTGGCCACCGTTCAACGCCAGCATGTTGACCCCGAAGCTCGTCTGCAGAGGGGTATAGCGATACAGCTGCGCCAGGACGACTTCGGCGATCGCATCTCGTTTCAACTCGACAACGACCCGGACCCCTTCGCGGTCGGATTCGTCGCGGAGGCCGGCAATCCCTTCGATCGTCTTTTCGTGCACAACCTCGGCGATTCGCTCGATCATGCGCGATTTATTGACCTGGTAGGGAATTTCCGTCGCGATGATCGCTTCGCGGTCGCGCCCCAAAGGCTCGATATGAGTACGCGCGCGCATGACGACCGAACCGCGTCCCGTGTGGTACGCTGCCCGGATACCGGCTTCGCCTAGAATTAATCCACCCGTTGGAAAATCAGGGCCGGGAATCAATTCCATCAGCCCTTCAATGGTTATCTCCGGATCTTCAATGTAGGCAAGACAGGCTGTAACGACTTCGCCGAGATTATGTGGCGGAATGTTGGTCGCCATCCCGACCGCAATTCCCCCGGCCCCATTAACCAGCAGATTCGGGAACCGCGCCGGCAGGACACTCGGCTCGCTTGTCGTCTCGTCGTAATTGTCGACGAAGTCGACGGTCTCTTTGTCGATATCATCGAGCAGGTTTTCCGCCGAAACCGCCAAACGTGCCTCGGTGTATCGCATTGCGGCCGGCCGATCACCGTCCATCGAACCGAAATTCCCCTGGCCGTCGATTAGCGGCAGGCGCATGGAAAAGAGCTGCGCCATGCGGACCATTGCATCATAGATCGCCTGATCGCCATGCGGGTGATACTTACCCATGACATCGCCGACGATGCGCGCGGATTTGCGGTACGGTTTGCTCGAATCGTAACCGCTTTCTTTCATCGAATAGAGGATGCGGCGATGAACCGGTTTCAACCCGTCGCGAACGTCGGGAAGCGCACGGCTCACGATCACGCTCATCGCGTAATCGAGATACGACCGCTTCATCTCTTCTTCGATTGTTATTTGGGCGATTTCAGAAGTCGCCATAAAGGCTGTACTCAGATTCTAGCCAGCACCACATTAGCGCTGAATTATTGTAAGGAGCCACGCGGCTGGAAAGAGCGATCGCGAGCGATCCCTGCCCCCCTAGAATTTTAACGAACCAATGCTGTGAACGCAAAATTTCAAAACAAATACTTATCTAAAAAAGAACCGTTCGCCGCACAAAAATTCGTGCGGCGAACGGGTTGTAACATATTAGTGGACGATAATGACGACGCGTCGGTTCGCATCCTTGCGTACGCCATCACCCGTTTCGACCTCAAGTTCTTCTTCGCCTGAGGACGAACGCTCAATGATCAGCCCATTGATACCAAGCGCGATGAGCGCTTCGTCGACGACCTTTGCGCGACGCTCAGCCAAGGCGGCATTGTAGTCAGCATTACCCGATGTGTCGGTATGGCCCATCACCTGAATGCGCGTTGACTTGCCTTTCTTGGCGGCCTTTGCCGCATTCGTCAGCGTCCGCACCGAACTCATATCCGAAATAGTGGTGCTGTCGAAATCGAAATAAACGACGAACGGCATCTTGAAGGAAGCTGCTTTACGCTTCGGCTTTTCCTTCTTCTTTGGCTTCGGCTTGGCCGCGACCTTCATCGCCGGTTTCATGGCATCCGCCATTTCCCGCATCGCTACCATGTATCCGATCCGGCAGCGCTGAATATCGCGCGGCTGGTTGTTTTCTTCGAGTTCCTGCGCCCAGCAATCGAACTGTGCCTGCGCCCGTGCCGCAAATCCAGGCTGCTTGGCACGACCGCCAGCATCCAAGGCGTTTACGAGGCGATTACGTTCCTTAAACAACAGCGCCCGATTCTTCGGCGTCAGGTCGCGATTGAACAGCGAGTCAGGATCAACCGACTTACCCATTGCCGACGCTTCTGCGCGACGGGCAAAAATACCGGTGTCATAGATATCGCCTTCATCAAGTTCAGCCTTGGCCAACGTGACGTATTCTTTTTGCAAATTGGCCTTAAACCCGCCTTCCTTGGGCTTAATTTTCGAGACGTCGTCAACCAGCCTGGCATCCGTACAGGCGCCCGCCAATAGAATAATCCCGGCCAACGTCGCGAGAGTCCGGATTCTCATATTACTTACTCCTAAAATTAGACCTTTAAATGCCCCTCACTTAGCCGCTTCGGACACTCGCGACAAATCACGGCTGCCCCCCAGCGCGGCGTACATTTTACGATTTATTCCATCGATCCCGCCAGACACGAATTACGCGAAGCAAGACCACTTCTCCGCAGCTAATGGAATAGTAGTTTACTATCAGAATGGGATTTCGTCGTCCAGGTCATCACCAGACGCCGATCCACCACCGAATCCTCCGTCATTGCCGCCGCCGCCGGAACCGCCGCCAAATGAGCCCCCGCCGCCGGAACCGCCGCCGAATGAGCCGCCCCCTCCGCCACCGCCGGAACCGCCGCCTTCGCCACGGCTGTCGAGCATCTGCAATTCGCCGCGGAACCGGTTCATAACAACCTCGGTCGTATATCTGTCTTGACCTTGCTGATCGGTCCACTTCCGCGTTTGAAGCTGCCCCTCAAGATAAACCTTCGATCCTTTATGCAGGAATCGTTCGGCAACGCCGACCAAGTGTTCGTTGAAAATGGCCACGCTGTGCCATTCGGTGCGCTCCTGCATTTCGCCGGAGTTGCGATCTTTCCAGCGTTCGCTGGTCGCAACCCGCAGATTCGCAACTTTCATACCGTTTTGCGTGGTTCGAATTTCCGGATCGCGTCCGAGATTTCCGACAAGAATGACTTTATTAACGCTGCCCGCCATGATCCGTATCTTTCATATTGCGCTTAAAATTTAGTTTGGTGCGGATGCACGCACCAGTGTATGTGCCGTGCCTCCGATTGCCCAGTATTCTCTATCGCCATTCGCAATTTTGATAAAGGTTCATTTACCCTGAACTGAAAGACGATTTAGAGTCGATTCCACCTGCCCGGACAACTATTATTATCACCCTTATCGACGGACGATAACCATCGACTCAATTAATTTTGGCAGAACATGTTGAACGCGCCATGCTGACGACAATACGCGTGCGCGGCGCACGCGAACACAATCTTCAAAACGTGGATGTCGATCTTCCCCGCGACCAGTTGATCGTCATCACGGGGCTGTCGGGATCCGGCAAGTCGTCCCTGGCATTCGACACCATCTATGCCGACGGGCAGCGGCGCTATGTAGAAAGCCTTTCAGCCTATGCGCGTCAGTTTCTGGAATTGATGCAAAAGCCGGACGTCGATTTGATCGAGGGATTGTCTCCCGCAATTTCGATCGAGCAAAAAACGACCAGCCGCAATCCGCGGTCGACGGTCGGAACGGTTACCGAAATATACGACTATATGCGTCTGTTATTCGCACGAATCGGTATCCCCTACTCCCCCGCGACGGGCCTGCCGATCGAAAGCCAGACCGTCAGCCAAATGGTCGACATCATCATGGCGATGGAAGAAGGGACGCGGCTTTATTTGCTCGCCCCCATCGTGCGCGGGCGAAAAGGCGAATACCGCAAGGAATTGGTCGACCTGCAAAAGCGTGGCTTCCAACGTGTGAAGATCGACGGCACGCTTTGCTTGATCGAAGAAGCGCCGAAGTTGGACAAGAATTTCAAACACGACATCGACGTCGTCGTCGACCGAGTCGTCGTGCGTGATGGTCTGCAAACGAGGCTGGCCGATTCGCTGGAGACCGCACTCGCCCTCGCCGATGGCCTGGTGTTCGCAGAGGACGCGGAGTCGGGCAACCGGACAACATTCTCCGCTAGGTTCGCCTGCCCCGTATCCGGATTTACGATCGACGAAATCGAACCGCGTCTTTTTTCGTTCAATAATCCTTTCGGCGCCTGCCCGTCCTGTGATGGATTGGGCACAACAATGCATATCGATGCGGAACTCGTCGTTCCCGACCCGACCAAGCCGCTAAAAGACGCTATTGCCCCCTGGGCAAAATCGACGTCGCCTTACTACAAGCAAACCCTGGAAAGCTTGGCCAAACACTTCAAGGTCAAGATGAGTACGCCCTTTTCGGATCTGCCGAAGGCCGCCCAAGAATCGATCCTTTTCGGAACCGGCAAGCGCACGGTGACCATGGCTTACGACGATGGGCTGCGAACCTACGAAACCAAGAAGCCGTTCGAGGGTGTGGTGCCCAATATGGAGCGGCGTTGGCTCGAGACGGACAGCGCCTGGCTGCGGGATGAGTTGGGCAAATACCAAACGGTGCAAATGTGCGAAGTTTGCGACGGCGCACGGCTGAAGCCCGAAGCACTAGCGGTAAAGATCGACGGAACGCATATTGGTGAAATCGCGGAACGATCGGTGCTGGATGCGCGCGACTGGTTCGCCGATATCGACAATCGGCTTAGCGACAAACAGCGTGAAATCGGCGAGCGCATTCTCAAGGAAATCAAGGAACGGCTCGGCTTCCTGGTCGATGTCGGCCTCTCCTACCTGACGCTTGGCAGATCGTCCGCGACCCTTTCCGGTGGGGAAAGCCAGCGCATTCGGCTGGCATCGCAAATCGGGTCTGGTTTGACAGGCGTTCTTTACGTCTTGGATGAACCGTCAATTGGACTCCATCAGCGCGATAACGACCGCTTGCTCGCGACGTTGAAGCGACTGCGGGATCTCGGCAATACCGTCATCGTCGTCGAGCATGACGAAGAAGCCATCCGGGAAGCCGATTATCTGGTCGATATGGGACCTGGGGCCGGTATTCATGGCGGCCATGTCGTTGCCGCGGGCCTACCGGATGACGTCTTTCGATGCCCCGAGAGTCTGACCGGACAATATCTGACCGGTATGCGGCAGATCGAGGTACCAAAAGTACGCCGCAAGGCGGCAAAGAAGAATTTTCTGCGGGTCGAAGGCGCAAGCGAGAACAACCTGGTCGCAGTGAATGCGTCCTTCCCGCTTGGTGTGTTTACTTGTGTGACGGGAGTATCCGGCAGCGGAAAATCGACCCTTGTCATCGATACAATGTATCGCTCACTCGCACGGCAGTTGAATGGCGCGCGTCGCCTTCCCGGGGCCCATAAGACAATCAAGGGTGTCGAACTGCTGGACAAGGTTATCGATATCAATCAGTCGCCGATCGGCCGGACGCCCCGCTCTAACCCTGCGACCTACACAGGCGCCTTCACACCGATTCGCGAATGGTTCGCCAATTTGCCGGAAGCCCGTGCCCGCGGTTATGCACCAGGGCGCTTTTCCTTCAATGTAAAGGGCGGAAGATGCGAAGCCTGCCAGGGCGACGGCGTCATCAAGATCGAAATGCATTTCCTGCCGGACATCTATGTCCAATGCGATACCTGCAAGGGCAAGCGTTATAACCGGGAAACGCTCGAAATCACCTTCAGAGAACACTCGATCGCGGACGTGCTTTCCATGACCGTGGACGAGGCGGCGGAGACGTTCAAGGCTGTTCCCTCCATCCGCGACAAGATGGTCACCCTGCAGCGGGTGGGCTTGGGTTACATCCAAGTTGGACAGCAAGCCACAACGCTGTCCGGCGGCGAGGCACAGCGGGTCAAACTGGCAAAAGAGTTATCGCGCCGCGCAACCGGGCAGACGCTTTACATCCTCGACGAACCGACGACCGGCTTGCATTTCGAAGACGTCCGAAAACTGCTCGAGGTCTTGCACGCCCTCGTCGAGCAAGGAAATACCGTGGTCGTGATCGAGCACAATCTCGAAGTGATCAAGACGGCGGACCATATTATCGATTTGGGGCCGGAAGGCGGTGGCGGCGGTGGCCGCATCGTTGCGGAAGGTACGCCGGAGTCCGTTGCACGCGCGCCAGAAAGCCATACCGGGCGGTACCTCGCTGAACATTTGCCGGGTCTGCGCCGCGGGCAGACACGAAAGAGCGCTTAAGGTTCGAGCCTTATCGGGCGTAAATTATCTCCCATAGCATACCATTCGCCGCAGGCTGCTTAGCTGGGCGCTACGTCACTCGATGGTGGTGTCATCGTAACGCGACCAAACGCCATTTTTGGGCGAAAGCATGCATTAAACTCTGAGACTCTTTATCCATGTCTGGTTTCAGCCTCATTGAGTCGGATATGCACTTACACTCAGACATCGCAGGCTTAGCAATCGTTGGTCCAATTATTGCCCAAAAAGTACATCCGAATGCAGCGGTAATAATTTAAACATGTTCTGCTCCTCGTTTCATGAATAAGCCCGCAATTTTGGCTTTCACCGCTTGCCCGCACACTGCGCCAGTGCCTAAGCTGGACGGGCACATGAGATGTTTGGAGGTATAAGGATCGCCATGACCGAACCGCCTGTTATTTCGGCTGACAGCCACATTCAGGAACCTCCGGAACTCTACAGTGAATGGTTGGACGCCAAGTACCGCGACCGGGCGCCCCGGCGGGAAACGCGCGACGGCAAGACCTATGTGATCGTTGACGGCAAAAAGCCGCGCCGGGTCGACCTCGCCGACGAGCGGGCCACCGATGACGATCAGAACCGGGAATTCCGCAGCGATCCGACGGGGGGCCGCGACGTTGATCGCCGCCTCAGCGACATGGCCCGGGACGGTGTGGTCGGCGAGGTCATCTACCCGAACAGTTCGCTCTCGTTGTACCTGTCGCCTGACGCCGGATATCAATACGCGGTCGCGCGCGCTTATAACGATTGGCTGATTGAGAACTTTGCAGCCAACAAGCATCAGTTCGCCCCGGTCGGGATCGTTCCGGTCATCGACATCCCGGCTGCTGTCGCAGAGGTAGAAAGGGTTGCGAAGCTGGGCTATCGCGCCATCAAGGTTCCGCTCACGGTTGCCAGTCGCCCCTACAACCTGCCGGATTACGAGCCGCTCTGGTCGGCCATCGAGGAAACCGGACTCGTGTTAAGCCTGCACGCCTTCGCCGATGCCGAGGATTATTATCCGGAAGACTGGGGCGAAGAAGAGGGTGTTGGCGGCGCGCTCATCTTCATGGCGATGAGCATGGCGCGCGGACAATATCCCGTGGCGGAACTGATCGCATCGGGTGCCCTGCAACGCCATCCCAACATGAAATTCGTTGTGGTCGAGTGTGGTGCCGGCTGGCTTGCCTGGCTGCTGCATGTCCTGGACGAACAGGCGGACAAGAAGCACATGTGGATCCGCCCGCGCCTTGAAATGAAGCCAAGTGAATTCTTCCGCCGGCAGGGCGGGGTTACCTTCAGCGACGATCCGGTGGCTCTACGATGTCTTGACCTCATCGGTGCAGAGACGCTGCTTTGGGGTAGCGACTATCCCCACGACGAGGGCACCTTCCCGCACAGCCAGGCCGTCATCACCCGGACATTTGCCGATATCGGAGAGGCGGATAAACGCAAAATCATCTTCGACAACGCGCAGCGGCTCTATGGTTTTAATCCGTGAGCGGCATCGTCAGATGGCATTCAGATCGTAGCGCTTAGTCTCGGCGCACGAACAGAAAGTCGCCACCTTCGTGGCCGGCCTTGCGGATGTCGGAGTATTCCGGTGTCTGGTCCGCATTCAGGACAACGATATTCCGGACCTTTTCGAACAGCTGGGTGCCATCAAGCACGCCTTCGTTGCCGCGTAACGCTTTTAGGAACTGCGCTGCAAAGACGGAATGTTTACCGCCGCCTGAATCCGCGACAGGCTCCAGACCTCCCGAAGACAAGACGACACGGGCCCGTTTTCCTACGATCCGTTCTAGATAGGCTTTGTTCCGCTCCGGAACCTTGATCGAACGGGTTAGCGTTCCGGAATAGCAACTGTCGGCGACAACCATCACATGCTTTGCGAGCAAGGCCTGCAGCGCATCCGTCAAATCCGTGTTCGAGACCCAGCGCGAACGGCGGTCTGATCGCGCGTCTATTGGCAACCAATAACCGCGCCCCGATTGCTTATCCAGCCAACCATGGCCCGCATAGTAGATAAGGAGATTATCGTCTTCCGATAGATTTTCGCGCAATTCATCGAAGATGTCGATGATATCGCCTCGGGTAGGGTTCTCCAGCAAATGGATCGTGTAGCCGTAATCTCGTTTCAGAGTTTCCGCCACGGCGCGGGCGTCGGCAATGGCGGTTTTGAGCTTTGGCAAAGATTTGTAATCGTCGATGCCAATTACGACAGCGTGGTAGGTACCAAAAGCGATATCTGGAATAGCGCGCTTGCGGGTCACCAGGACAATCCGTTCGGCCTTATTGCCATTGGAGTCCGTGGCTGAAATGACGACCTTGTTTCGACCGAGTTTCACCGGAACCTCCGCCGAAAAGCGCCCCGTTCCGCCATCGACATCGGCTCGCCGTCCCCCAACCTCAACGCGGGTCAACCGACCATTATCACGGGCGACACCAACAATTCTTACTGTGCCTTCCGTCGTTGCCACGGTTTCCGTCGTTTGGATGATCGGAGTCGTTTGGTCGGCGGCGGGTTGCTGCTGTTTTAACAACAGCGCTTGTCTTTCCTGATCAAGTCGTTGCCGTTCTAAAGCCAGGCGTTCTCGTTCCAAGGCGAGCCGCTGTATTTCCAGCGCTTGCTTCTGGTCTCGGTGCTTCGTCACTGATGTTCTTGGAACTACCCCTTTGGGCATCAATTGCTGTTTGGCGTTGGTCTTGGGCAACTCGAACTGTGCGATATCGCCAAAAGCACTCTCCTTCAAAATATATCGATCTTTATCTAAATCCGGAAACAATCCTGCAATATTACCGTCGTCGCGATTAATAGAGACACCTAAACAGCCTTCGAACACCGAGTTCCACTGCGTATCTCCGCCATCGACCGAAATGCAAAGCGTGTCGTTTTTTACGTGCCAGCTGCCCCATACACCCCGGCTTGAATCTTCCCAAGTCCCATTGTTTCTGAAAGAGAGCCTCCAGTCACCGCCACCCCAGCCCGATCCAACTTCGGGGAATTGGGCGTTACTGATATCGCTGAAAAGGCGTTTTATTTGCGGCCCATCGAGCAGTGTATAACCGCTGGTCGCGTCCGCAATCTGCGCACCACGCAGTTGAGCCCGCTTCGATGCATCGGCGGCATCACTGGCCGACGTAGCAAGTACGATTATTGCCGAGAGCAAAACTAAATGGAAAGGGCTACGCATTTGCTTCCTTTGATGAATTAGAGTGCGGACTATTTCAATATACCGCAAGGGAGCTATTGGCATGTCACCTATTTGCGTGATCCGCACACACTTTGTGCCGTACCGATTTACCAGGAATTTTGATCTTGAGCAGGCTTAGGCGCTCAACTCTTTACGCAGCTTGTTATGATATTGTTTGATTTATCGGAAATCAGTGCTGGGCACCCCGCATATCGAGAAAGAAAAGAATTATGACAGCGTACATGCTGGTTGATTTGGACGTACAAGACCCGAAAGGGTTTGAAGAATACCGAACCGGCGTGGGGACCCTCATCGCCAAACATGGCGGTGAATATATCGTGCGCGGCGGTGCGTTTGAAGTGATCGAAGGCGACTGGCAACCGAACAGACTGGTGATGTTTCGGTTCCCCGACCGGCAGGCCATCCGGAACCTGTTCGATGACCCGGAATATGCGGACCTAAAGGCGCTTCGTCACAGAGTCGCCAATTCAACTATTGTAGCCGTGGACGGTATTGATTAGCCGCGAACGTTGGTGCGTCTCGCCCTCATCAGTCATAGCAGCGGCGCCACTTCGTCGAGGAAGCGCGCAAGTTGCGCTTTCTGATCGTATGAGGTGAAGCGGATAATCATCGTCTGGGCGTCCACCGCCTGGAACGCGCGTATCCGTTCCGCGCATTCCGCAGGGGCGCCGCAAGCGGTCCATACATTCACTTTCCATTCCGGCCAATCGGAACTGTAATACTCATCCAGGAAGCGCTTGCTTTCTGTGTAGGCTGCCGCCCGGTCGTCGTTCAGGTTGAGATTGAAGTAGATCGAGTTTTCTAACTGAGTGGAATCCCGGCCATGGCTTTCGGCGGCATCGCGAATTTCCCGCCACGCGCCGTCGAACTGCTCCGGCGTGGCGCCGACGGTCATCCAGCCGTCCGCAAGGCGCGCAACCCGGTCGACCTGACGGTTAATCGTGCCCGACTTTGTATTGCCGAATACCCACGGGTTGTTCGCGATCCAAATTGGCGGGCAGGGATCCTGCACCGGTTGCGGGCGAACGGCGATGCCATCGAAATTGAAGAAGCGCCCTTCGAAGGTCGCCGGGTCTTGCGTCCACAGCACACGCAGGACCTCGATACCCTCTTCCATCCGGGCGATCCGCTCGCGCGGGTCGATTTGCATCGCGCCATATTCGGCTTCAAACGCCCCCGCTATATTGCCCTTCGCGGGGCCGCCGCCGATACAGGCCGTCAGCACCGTCCGGCCGTCGGCAAGGCAATCGAGCGCGCCCCATTGTGCGGCAAGCACGACAGGTTGGCGCAACGGAAAGCTCGCCATGCAGGCTGTACCAAGCCGGCATGTCTTCGTGCGCACGGCGAGCGCGGACAGGAGGGTAATGGACTCAAGCCGCGGCTTTGCGAGCAGATTGTCGCCGACCCAAAGACTTTCGAATATGCCCGAGCCTTCGGCCTGTTCTGCGAGTTCGAGCAATTCCGGTACGGTCGTCGCGCCGAAGACAACGCCTTGATTGGGCAGCAGTAATCCGAGCTTCATGCGTCTGTCCTTTTACCCGATACTCCTCATTTGGAACGCCTTTGCGGAGCTTGGTGGCGGAAATTATATCGCTCAACCCGCTGCACCAGCAACACAACAGAATGCATCGGTAGGCTTTATCGTTGACCTCTAACGGCTACAAAACCCTGGCACGGCCATGCCGGATCCAAGTCCGCAATTCCCTCAGCAGGTGACATCCCGGCGAAGATGTCGGCTTTTTCAGTTCGGGAAGGGACGAACGCTCCGGTTTGACGGCAAAAGTTAACCCGTAACGGGCCTTCGGCTTGGGTGAGACTCCCGATCGTGGATGCGTTTCATTTTGTCGCAACGAGGCGATAGCCTACGTCGCACTCGTCAAAGTCGAGCAGTTCAGAATACCGCTGCGCCCATGCGCCGGTGTCTAGATCGCTCGCAAGCTTTCTCAACTTCTCAGGTATGTTGTCTATCGTCCAGAAGGAAGATATCGCGGCTCGAATTCGAGGATCGAGATAGGCCGCCGGCCGACGCCAATAGGCATACAAAAAACCGTCCGTACAATCATGCGGAACGGGAACAGCCGTAATCTCTACAGGCCCAAGCCACGCTTCATAGTCTGTCATCTTTGGCATTATCACTTCGTCCAACGTCACAAGTTCCGGAACGTAATCTGCAAGCCAGAACCCCCGGTGTGAAGGGTCGAATGTAAGTATGACGACCTGACCCCGCGTCACCCGGCACATCTCTTTGAGACCTTTCTCTTTGTCGGCCCAATGGTGAACCGTCAGGACGGCCATCGACGCATCAAAGGAATTTTCGTCGAACGGTAAGTTTTCTGCGTAACCCTGAACCACTGGTGCCGCCAAGGCACCGCGCTGTCGGATCATTTCCACCGAAGGCTCGACTGCCGTGACGTGCCTGTCGGCGGGCTCATATGAGCCCGCTCCGGCGCCTACGTTCAGGACGGTTCTTGCAGATCCCAGAGCTCTTTCGATCAGCATCTCAATCCGAGAATCGGGTTTCCGGAGATCAGAATAATTAACACCGATCGTATCGTAGGGAGTGCGCATAGGGCCGAGTAACATACGGCGACGACGTTGTCATGAAATGTCCACTTTGTCCGTATATTGGTCGTTCACCATGTTGGAACTGAACCACCGCGTTGGGTCGATTTCAGACGCTTTGCTCGCATGAATTCTACTTCGCTCTAGTCGACGCAATAGAGAATTTGATCGAAGCATTTCGCCAAGCGGGTATGCCGGATGAGGCAAACTATCATGAAATCGAACTTGGGTCTGACTATGCCTAGTACTTCCTATTGAGCCGAAACCGAAACAATATCCGATCCGCAGCCCGGACCTTCAGGCGACGATGCCGTAATCTCGTCGCGGTTATCCGCTAAAATCGTGCACCATTCGGCGGAAGTTTCGAACAAGCGGTTCGAAGGTTTTCCTATCGGACGAGATTCCCATTCACGAAGGTTTGACGCCCGACAACGCCGCGAATGATGGCAAGCGGCTTATACTGCGATTTGTCCAAGCTTTTCGCATGCCTATCAGAATCGGCCAGAAATTTTATGTCATCTGCACAAACGCCAACGCCGTCGGCCGATCCCTTGTTTCAGCAGGCTCTGGAGAAGGCAAAGGCTTACTTCCAGTCAAAAAAATTCGACGCTTGCCGTGCCACGCTCAACGATCTTATCGCCGAAGCCCCAGACTACGCGGAAGCGCATAATTTATTGGGCTATCTGCATCAGGCCACCGGCGACCTGGACGCCGCCGTCGAGAGCTTTCGCCGAACGATCGCATTGATGCCCAACGCACCCGGTGCACACAACAATCTCGCTGCCGTACTGGCACAGTCCGGAGAATTCGATAGCGCTATCGCTGCGTACGAAGACGCCCTCCGCCTCGCCCCGACGTCAGCTGCAATCCATTACAATAAAGCTACCGCCCTCGCCGCAAAGAACCGTCCTAGTGAGGCAATCGACGCTTTCACCAAAACGCTTACGTTCGACCCCCGATATCGCGACGCGGATCAACGACTGGCTAAGATCTTGTCAAAACTCGATGCGCCGCCCTATCTGTCGCTCGTTGAGGCAGCACTCATACGATGTTTTGAGTCGACCCGAGTCGATTATGTCCCCCTCGCGCGCCCCGCCGCACGGCAATTGATGCTGAAATATGGTCTGGTCGATGGGTTCGAACCTTGACCAATCGGATTAAAGAACTGATCGCCGCGCTCGATGCCGACGAATTGTGCCTTTCCCTGCTCCGGTTAACAGTCAACACAGACTACAGATTTGAGCGGATATTGACGTGTATCCGACGCACGCTGCTGCTTGAATGGCCGCGCAATTCACTGCCAATTCACCTGACGTCGGCGCTGGCCTGCCAGTGCTATATCAATGAATATGTTTTCTGTGTGACAAAAACAGAGCAGCAGAAGCATGACGACCTAAAGGCTGAAATTTGTACCGCAGGCGCCGACGCGTCGCCGCAAATGCTTCTGCTCTATGCGCTCTATGCCCCCATCGATGCCTTGCCGTGCGCGGGCCTGCTCGCTCGGATACCGATCGGCGATTGGTCACCTGGGATCCAGGAAGTAGCAGAACGAACGCTTTTCGATCCGCTGGAAGAATTAGCGCTCAAGTCGGAGATCAAGACCCTTGCGCCGCCAAAAGACCACGTCTCGGTTTCTGTACGGCAACAATATGAGGAGAATCCCTATCCGCGATGGGTCCACATCGCAGAACAACGGTCAGGCACCGCGGCGGCTTATTTACGGCGGCGGTTTCCGTCGTTCGAACCGCCGGCTTTTCTGGAGCGGCCGATAGACGTATTAGTCGCAGGCTGTGGCACGGGACAGCACCCCGCCATCGCTGCCTCGACCTATCAAAACGCCCGTATTACTGCCATTGATCTCAGCATCCGCAGTCTGGCCTATGCACAGCGGATGACGCGTCAGCTCGGCATTGATTCGATTCGCTATTTGCAGGCCGACATCCTGGATTTGGACCGCTTGGATTGCCAATTCGACCTTATCGAAAGCATAGGCGTGCTCCATCACATGCGCGACCCTTCCGCCGGCTGGGCAGTACTGTCACGCTTATTAAAACCCGGCGGCGTTTTCAATGTCGGCCTCTATAGTGAAAGGGCGCGGCAAGTCATTGTACGAGCCCGCAACGAAATCGCCGCGCTCGGCATCCAACCCTCTCCGGACGGGATTCGCCGGTTTCGTGAAAACGTCCTGAGTGCCGGCAAGAATAGTCCTTTCGCCAGACTCCTCGACAGCTATGACTTCTTTACGATCAGCGCTTGCCGAGACCTGATCTTTCATGTTCAGGAGCATCGCTTCACGCTGTTGCAAATAGAATCCCTCATCGAATTGCATGGCATGCGGTTCATCGGGTTCGATTTTGACGGCGATGAGATCTGCAAGTCCTTTAAAACGCAGTTTCCCGAATCCGCACTCACAAACCTAAAAAGTTGGCAGCAATTCGAAGACAAAAATCCGGATGCTCTGGAAGGATATGTATTTTGGTGCCAAAAACTTTGAGTTCATCTGTAGAAATGATTGTCCAAGTGCAAGGTCAGCATTAAATCGAAATAGAACTAAGGCCCAACCTTTTAGCAGCGTGATCCTATTTTCCCCTCTAAATATTGTTGCCTACCGTGTACAAAGGCATTCAATAAAAGTGGCGCCAACTAAAAGGAGCGCAGGGAGGCAGCACCGTTGTCTGCGGACGCCAACTCATCCGAAGAGACAGTACCCTTCGACGAAGACCATTGTCGGCGCTTTGTCGCGAAACATCCAAAATCTGCCGAAGCGCGGTTCAATCTTGCGCAGGCCCTTGTCGCCGCCGACGACCCTGCCGAAGCTGTCGAGCAATGCACCAAGGCGCTGGCGTTACAGCCAAAAATGCGGGCGCCGGCGCGGCTTCTCGCATCTTTGCTACAGCGCTACGCGCTCAATGCATCAATAGACGTAACACCGCGTGGACTTGAAGCCGCATTCGCGTTTATCGATGTCGACCGGCAAGCGCTGGGCAACGCGGCCATCGCTTATTTGAAAGCGCGCGCGCCGCTGCGCGACATCCTGGCGTGCGGGCGCACCGACGGATGGAATGCCGCCGCCGGTCTACTCCCCCGGAAAGGCCAAAAACTGTTAAAGGACCGGTTGTTTATCGCGGCTCTCACCCACAGCGTGATTACCGACATCGAAGTCGAGTTTCTTTTGACAGCATTTCGTAAACACCTGCTCCTCGAGCCCGATATATTAACTGCCCGGATAATCTACGAATTTGTCTGCACCATCATTCGGCAATGCCATAACAATGGGCATGTCTATTTTACGACGCAGGAAGAGCAATCGGCACTCAAGTCGCTGAGTCCAAATATCGATAAAGTTCTTCAGGGCAGGACCGATGATGTTGGGAGCCTTCTCTTACTGGCGCTTTATAAACCATTGCATAGGTTGATCGGCATTAGCCTCGCCAAACACCGTTTCGACAAAGTCTCTCCGCGCGCGCTCCGCCCTGTCTTAGCTGCGTGCCTCGAATCGAAGCAATACGAGATCGAACGCGCAGACAGCATCCCAGAGCTCACCGCGATTACAGACGAAACGTCTCGCCAGGTTGCGGCGCAATACCAAGAAGACCCCTATCCTCAGTGGCTCAGCCTCCAAACGCCTGAGCCGGGGTCCGCGTTACTACAGTTGCAGGACAACTTTCCCCGCGTCGAAGTCGATCGCATTGCAGGCCCTTGTGACGTACTGATCGCCGGTGCCGGGACGGGTCAACAAGCGATCAGTTCGGCCATCGCCTACGGGCCGAAAGCGCGCGTGCTCGCGATCGACCTTAGCGCTCCCAGCTTGGCATATGGGGAAAGAATGGCGCACGCGCTGAACGCGGACAACATACGCTTTGCCAGAGCGGACATATTACATTTGGCTGATGTGAACGAATGCTATGATGTCATCGAATGTTGCGGCGTGCTTCACCATATGACAGCGCCATATGCCGCCTGGCGTCGGCTCATTGATCGTCTTCGGCCAGGTGGATTAATGCATATCGGACTTTACAGTGCGGTATCGCGAGGCGTGATCGAAAATCTGGCAAAGGATCCGGATTGGCCGGGACCCAACGCCGATGATGTCGCCCTGCGTACATTCCGGCATGTGCTTATGTGCCGGGGCAGTGGCGAGCTCGGCTTCGAACTGACAAATTCTGTTGATTTTTATACGAAGAGCGGATTCCGGGATCTTGCACTGCACGTCAGCGAGAAGCGATGCACGATTCCTGAGATTCGCGATTTCATGGCCGCCAACGACCTTGAATTCCGGGGGTTTCTGCTGCCCCCTGAAATAATTGATGCCTACCGGGCACGTTTTCCGATGGATGAGTTACCGGGAATGCTCGATCATTGGGCCGAATACGAAGACGATAACCCCCGCACATTCGACGGTATGTATTTGTTCTGGTGCCGTTCGAATCGGCAAAAATAGAGTTTAAGCGAAACCTTTATCAGGCGTTTATACGATCTCCGTAAAGCAGCGTTACGTTAATGCGGCGATTTTCATATCCGGGACGAAAAGCGATTTTGTCCGTTTCGTGGAACAAATCAGAGTTAAAAACGAGCGCGCGATTCTGCCGATAGGGCACACGAACCGATTTTGCGTTATTCTCTTCGAGAAATTGGCGCATTGCACCTTCATCCTTATTGTATTTCTCGAAATCCCAATCGAGCGGCGCTTCCTTGTCCCAAACGATTAGGCCGCCGGCTTCATCGTCTTCCAGCGCGTCGTCCGGTGTAATCCAGAAATTGACGTTCACGGCGGCGAAATCGGCATGCATATTGATGCCGCTTAGCCGGCTATCGTACTTGAAGGCCCAGGCTTGATTAAGCTTGTGGTCGCGGAAAATTCCGGGGAGTGCCTTTGGCAATTCGTCAACGATCTGCGCCAAAAGAGGACTCGCAAATCCGTCACCCAATAGTGCGCCGAGATAGCCATTTTCATAGCGCGTGTACCAGATCGTCGATTCGAGACAGAACTGACGCAGCCGTTGCAAAGCATCCGCAGTCAAAAAATTATCAAAATAGGTTATCTCTGGCTTGCTGCGATGGTAGGCCCGCTCGATTTCCGCGGTATCGAGCCCTGGATTAACCGCGACGCCATCGCAACGCGGCGCTTCATCCAAATAGATCAAGCGATTATAAGCTTGCGCGACGCTGATTCGATCATCGGATGGCATACGAAACGATTCGGTTAGCGCCCGAGATCCAGCGCCTGCGTCAATCAATTCGCGATACTTCGCACCGCATTCAGCATAATTTTCGGAAACTCTGCCATGCGAGATTAAGTATGCAATTTGCTCCGCATCATGCTGTAATTTGGCGTTCGATGTCTGTATCGGGTGGCGGAGATCTTCTTCACTGAGCCCGTCTGGCGCAAACATAATTTGCGCCCCGGCACGCAGAATATCGAATGCTTCCGACGTTCGACCGAGTTCCTTCAGCGTCGTGCCGAGATTCTTGTAAATGCTTACAAAACCGGGTTGCGAAGCAAGCGCGAGACGATAGGAATCGACGGCATCCTCAAGACGTCCTGCTGCTTTTTGCGCATTCCCAAGATTATACAGCGTCGGGGTATCGTTCGGCACGATCTCCAGTGTTTTTTCGTAGCATTCAATCGCAGCCTCTAAATGACCGAGCCGTCGCCAGGCATTGGCAAGAGCGAAATACGTCTCAGAATCCATCGGATCAAGCTGCACCGCATGCTCGTAGGCAGCCGCGGCTTTAGCCGTTTCATCCGATGCATCAAGAATACCGCCGAGCGTGACATGATACATTGGAACGCTGGATTCAACACGTATCGCCCGCTCGACAAGATCCACGGCTTGTTTCGCTTTCCCGAGGCGATGCCGGGCTACCCCGGCCAAATGTAGCGCATCGGCATTTTGCGGCTCAGCCTTTATTACTTTACGCAAAACCCGTTCGGCCCGTGAGGCCTTATTCTCAACGAGAAACCGCGCGGCATCGTCAAGCGCCGCCTCAGTATTCCTGAACGCTCCTTTTCGGGATTGTTGCGACTCACGACCCGGTATCGGCTGCACAGTGCGGTTACGTGGCGTCATTTTCGATTAGTCGTCTATGGAAAATTCAAAAATTCATTAGATGAAATACACCGGTTTGACTTGATGGTAACTTGATAAGCCAGTTACCGAAACAATAATTTGTCAAATCGATGGTTTGCGAAATGTCGCCATTTTTCGTCAACGCGGCTGCCTATTGACGAAGTTCTAACGTTGGGGCTAGCCGCCGGAACATAGCCTGTGGCCAGAATAACGACCATTTTCTTTAGGCGCGCGAGGCCCAATTACTAATTATATTCAGATACTTACTCTCCAATTGCATGCCAAATAAGCCTCTTGTTGCAATAATGCAACATCAAAATGGGTTAATGCCCAGATTTCCTCGGGTTTCGTTGACACTCGCATACGCCAAGTAATACCGTTCTCCTACTTTAGTAGGGTTCGGTTATATGGGTCCGGTTTGCATTGCGATCATGTTCACTATCCACACTGATCATGTTCAAAGGCAAATGTTACGGACCGGGTTCATGAAGCGGCCGGGTTCTTACGATAAAGGAAAAAAACAACCTTCCCAGGTTGACGTTTGAAATGATCAGTATGGAGGAAGTAATGCAAACACGTGTGAAGCTGCTTGGCAGCACAGCACTTGCAGCAGCGGCCATGGTCATGGGAGCGCCTGCGGCGTTCGCCGATGCCCATGCTTCGCTTGAAAAGCGCGTAAAAGCGCTTGA
>JAJFJB010000503.1 GCA_021774435.1 Alphaproteobacteria bacterium | reverse complement strand
GCTGCCCGATACGATGATCAACAGATTACGTAACGATCTAATCTCGATCTATTCGAAACGCCGCGCCGTACAGCAACAAAATGGTGTCGGCGACGGAATGGCAGGAACCTGTCACCACCTATTGGGCGAGGATAGCGCGATGGACAACTTCAACGAAGCGCTACCGCTCGATACACTGCTTCACGCATTCTTCGAAGGCCCCTACATCCTTAATTCGTTCGGCGGTTTCATCAACACAGCAGACCGATCAAAAGGATATATTGGCAAGGTACATCGCGATGTACGGACGTTTTCGCCTGAATTCAAGCTGATGATCAATATGCTGGTGATGCTCGACGATTTCACCGAAGAGAATGGTGCCACTTTTCTGTTACCGGGTTCCCATCTATCTGGCGACAAGCCCACCAATGATTGCTTTCAAAAGTCAGCCGTCCGAGGCTTGGGCCGCGCCGGCGATATATTGCTTTTCGATTCACGTATTTGGCACGCCGCGGGATCAAATGTCACCGAAACGCCCCGTCGCGCCTTGACCCTGACTTTCACACGGCCATTCTTCAAACCTCAGCTCGATTACCCCCGATTCCTCGGCCCGTCCTACGCGGGCGCCCTGTCGCCAAAAGTTAGGCAGGTCTTGGGGTTCGATGCACAGGTGCCGAGTTCAATTGAAGAGTTTTATCAACCGCCCGAGCGGCGAGCCTACAAGTCCGATCAGGGATGAAAGGACATCCGAAATGACCGATATTCGAGGTGAATTCGACGAATTGAACCGGCTCGCCGAGGATTACGACGATGGTCCCTTCGATAAGGCCATGCGCGACTACATGATGCGCAGTTTAAAGCCTTATTTACGGCAGGGTAAAGCGCTCGAAATGGGTTGCTTCAACGGCGCTTTCTCGGTCTGCCTCGCCCGGGAATTTGATAACCTGACCGTCGTCGACGCCGTTGACCAGTTTCTCGACAATGTAAGGCAAAAACTTGGCGATAAGGCACGAACCGTCTGCAGCCTGTTCGAAGAATTCGAGACCGAAGAGCGGTTTGACTCAATCTTTGTTGTTCATGTCCTCGAACACTTGATGGATCCGGTGGCGGTGCTGCGCAAAGCCAAAACGCTGCTCGCCCCCAATGGCCGTCTCTTCCTCGTCGTCCCGAATGGCGCCGCGGCGTCACGGCGCATTGCCGTCAAAATGGGTGTACTCCCGACATTGGACGCCTTATCAGAGGCAGATACAAAACATGGTCATCGGCGGGTCTATTTCTTCGATACGCTGGTCAAGGATGCGCGAGAAGCCGGTCTCAGCATTTCAGAAACCGGTGGTATTTTTTTCAAGCCACTCGCGAACTTTCAACTCGACGCCTTGATGGATGGACCGCTGATCAACGACCAATTCATGGACGGATGTTATCAGCTTGGAAAAGAAGAGCCCGGCTTTTCAGCTAGCATTTTTGCCGTTTGCGAGGCCTGAACGGCCTCTTTACGCGCAGACTGCGGCGGCATACGATTAAGCGTCGGGCAAATTACGCATAGGCTTTCGATGCCGCAACCAGCCAGTATTGCCACACAGCAGCTTGGATTAGCGCCGGTTACAGGCGTTGCGGCTTGGTATGGTCCGGAAATGGCAAAACACCCTGAGTCCTGGACCTATCACCTGACTGACGCACATATTAGCGAGCTCAAGACTGCTATTGTCGCAGTGCGTGATCGGGACATCCTGGATATCGGTGAATCCGAATTTAAGCTCCCGAATCTGGGAAAATTGCTGCGGAATATCCGGGCTGAAACGCTGCAAGGCAAAGGCTTTGCGTTGATTAGGGGTGTGCCGGTTGCAGATCTGAGCGAGCGCGATGCCGCACTTATGTTCTGGGGCATCGGCACGCATCTCGGCGAAGCGGTTTCACAAAACGGTAAGGGGCATGTGTTGGGACATGTTCAGGACTTAGGCTACGATTACGCAAGCCCGCAGGCTCGCGGCTATCAAACCAGTTCGCGCTTGCCTTATCATACCGACTCGGCCGATTTGGTCTGCCTGCTTTCGCTTCAAATCTCGAAATCCGGCGGACTGAGCAGCATCGTCAGTTCCGTCACGGTCTACAATGAAATGCTGCGCTCGAACCCCGATCTTGTCGAACTCCTCACCCATCCCGTTTACCGAACGCGCTGGGGCGAGGTGCCGGAAGGCAAAAAGCCCTATGGCGAAATCCCGGTATTCAATCCCTATCAGGGGAAAGTCATCTCAACCTATGTTCGAAGCGCGATTCGTAAGGGACAAATGCTTGAAGGCGTACCGCGCTTGACCCCACAGCATGAAGAAGCCTTTGACACAATCGATCAATTAGCCGGTGACCCCAGGCTACATCTCGACATGGAATTTAGGGTCGGCGACATACAAATCCTGAACAACCACCAGGTCATGCATTCCCGAACCGCCTATATCGACCATGACGATCCCGTGCTTCGCCGCCACTTATTGCGATTGTGGCTTGCCTGCAAAGACGGCCCTGCCCTGCCACCCGCAATGACGAGCGACTACCAAGGCATGACGACGAGTGGAAGACCCAATGGCATCCAGGTACCAGGTGTCCCGTTCAATGCCCCTCTGACCGCGGAATAACGGTACGGATCAGCTGAACGAGCCGGACTCAAGACATGCGCGGTAGCGATCGCGCGTTATGCCCAAAATAACGTTGTCATGGAATTGGTTTCGGCGGAAGAAGGCGCGCGCCTTTCGGCCTTCCTCGATCCAGCCGCATTTTCCGGTATAAAGGCGAAGCGACGCCTCGTTGTGGGCGATAATTGTTGTATCAAGCCGTTCGAGACCTAATTCTTCGAATGCATACCGCATGAGTGTCCTGACGGTGTCCACGCCGTACCCCTTGCGCCGCAGCGGTGTCGCGCCAATCAGAAGGCCGGTAAAAGCGTTTCGATCCTTCCAATTGATGTTCACAAGGTTGGTCATTCCGATGGCGCCGTGATCCTCGTTTTCGATGATGAACCGTTGATCCATCCCGTCATGGCGAAAGGTCTCAAACCATTGCAGCAATGCGGATTCGGACAATGGAAAATGCCAACGGCCCAGATTGAACTGAATTTCCGGATTGTTCGCCCATTGCTGCAATTTGGCTAGATCGCCCATTTCCACAGCCCGCAAGACAACCCGATCACCGTGAATATTCATGCTGTTATCCTCCGTCACTTAGCTTTTGGCGTGCGGTAGGCCGGAAAATATTCGTTATTCTGCGCCTTGTAGAATTCGCATAAAACCTGGTAACGATCCGGATCTAATATTGCCCCACATAAGTAGGCCGATTTTTCTGAATTTGAAAAACCGCGTTTAAATCGTGCCAATCCGTCATTTGGATCATCTTTAAGGCCAGCGCCACCACCCAAATCAATTGTTACAACATCATCGAAATAGCGAATTGCCGCATCGTACAAAAGATAAGGTGCGCCCGCTCGCCGTCCCGCTTCATTTGAAGCTGCCAAATGGCTGTGAACGTGGTGCCCGCTACGAACCCACAAATGGCATGCGACCAGGGACTCGCCGACAAAGGCACCAAAACTCACCAATCCTGCCATTTTTTTGGCAAGGCGGTCGAAAGCAACCTGCGAAAATGCGGCAACGCCCGTTATACGCCGCCGCCCAATCAGTTCCTGATACAGCGCCCACCAATCGGGAAGATAATTCACGAGATCGATCTGCCTTACGTCGGCTTTCGCCCGTCGCAATTCGTATCGATGATGTTTGGAAAATTTCGGCAATCCTTGGCTTCGATCGCAAATATAATGAACCTTAAATTTTCTATATATACCAAAGGCCTGGTCCAATTCATTATCTTTTGGCCTTAATATGGGATCGGCAACTAAAACAACCGATACAAAGCCCTCACTACGCAGTTTCTCCAGGCCTGCTTTTAGATCGACGTTGTCACCGAACACGGCAAGGGGATAACAGCCCATGACATCCGAATCCGACCCTGCATCAGGACCCTCTATTTGCCGACGCAGACCATAAAGCCCCCATTCGGGAACAGGAACGATGTTGCCGCGACCGCCATCTAGAATTTCTGCGTACTCGCAGCTTGCATAGGGATGGCTCATCAAAGGGCATTCCTAACCGCCGTCGCGACGGTTCTCATGTCCTCGCCGTCGTAACGTTGATCGCACGGCAGCACCAGAATTTCGCGGCTCAGTTGATGCTCCGCAGCGAATGAATCCGGATCGGAAGGCAATGATGGCCAATACCGCGCTGGAAATATTCTTGCGTCACAAAGCGATTTCCAAATGGCGTCGCGATTATCAAGGCGAACCGGAAACCCCAGCGGTGCGAAATCTTCCGCAATACCGGGAAAAAAGGCGATTTCTGGCAAGAGATTAGCAAGAACGTCGAAATTCGCTTGGCGGCGCCGGACAATCTTCATTGGATCGATGCCAGTGAGCAACGTACGTGTGAGATCAGACACTGGCTCGCTCGAAACAGCCATATTTTCCTCGACCCGACGATATTCCTCATACCAACGTTGATTGTCGCACTCTTGACTGTCTTGCCGCCGATGAATTCGCGGCAAAGCACGTTTTTCAGCGCTCACTGCAGCGTATTGAGGTTGCACCAACCTGCCACTTGTTCGCACCAAAATCCCGCCATCCGGAACGCCAAAAAGCTTCCGCGGGCTGTAAAGAACCAAATCGGCCCAGGGTTCCGCCGCCGGCATCAAACCTTGCGCTCGGTCCTCAACCCAAAGAACATCGCGCTTACCCGCCACAAAGGCCCGAAATTCTTCGTCCGGCTGGCGACCGAAATAATCCACCCCTACGACGCAATCACCATGCCGAACGTAGTCACGCAAAAATTCGACTTTCGGCGAAAGCGTGTCGAGTAACGGGTAATACAGTAGCGCAATATCGTTTCTCGCTGCGAGCGCCAGTTCGGGACAGATATAGGCGGGCAGAATGAGGCGCTGAATATCGAACTGGCATAGGAGATGCGCCAATGCGCTGCGGGCATTGGAGAACATCCACGCATTGTCCTCTCCAATACCCCACAACTCAAGAATGCCCCCCGAAACTGACTGGCTGGACGTCTCCAGCGGCAAAAACCCACCAATGGCGCGTTTTTTCTCGGGCGTGCCCGCCACTAGGACACCCGACCAGCTTGCTCGGACGCACCAAGGAGGAATTGGGCAAACTGTTCCACCGCACCGCGGTCGCCAAACAGCACACCCGATTGGTGTTGAATTCTTGCAGCAATTTCAGACCGCCACGCCGGATTCATACCTAAACCAAGCGCAATTTCAGCGTAGTCTTCTGCAGAAACCGCGATCAAATCTGATATACCCATTCGCTGATATAGCGCCATCGTCGAGCGCCCCCTTGCAAATCGGCCGGGGAATGTAACGATAGGAACGCCCATGGCGAATGCTTGGTAAGTGGTGTTGCCACCGCTAAAGGGCCACGTGTCCAGGATAACGTCCGAGAGTCGGATTATATTTAAGAAATCAGAATAAGTTTGCCGCTCAATAAACTGAATTCTATCAATATTCCTTCCTAATGAAATGTGCCATCTTTGATGGAGCAGCTTCGCCCAATTAGGTTCAGGACCTTCGAAGAAAACCAACCGGGCATCGGTATCGCGTGCGAGTATTTCTGCGAAGGCCATGTCCATATCGGGATGGAGCTTGAATAGGCTTTGAGGACATACGTATAGCGTCGCATTGTCAGGCAGATTGAAAGCGGAATGGGGCTTTAAGGGAGCCGGAACTTCCGGCCGATCATAATCGACAAGGACGCCATGTAGCGCGGCCAGACTCTCGCTGTAATGCGAAGACGCATCATGGCTTTCCAGCGGTTCGCTGCTGATAAAATAATCTATTGTGGAGATGCCGGTGGTATCAGGATGGCCATTCGTCACGCATTGAATCGGTGCGAGTCGAGCAAAAGCGAGGAAGTAGCTAAGCGGCTCCATGCCAATATCCGTGTAAATCAGGACATCCAGCTTTTCTTTAGCGATCTGCTCTCGAGCACGGGGCAAGCTAGCCGGCAAAATAACTGCGTTGTCCACATCGGCCGCGATCGCGGCCCAAAGCGGATCATCATCGTCGTAAAAGGTAAACGCCGACACACTTAATTTCTCGCATGGCATTTGCCTCAAAATACGGTGGTAACACCATCCAACCGCATGATCGCGTAAATAGCGCGATACAAAACCGACTTTTAGCTTTCGCTTCATGCGATTTATCGCTTTTTTACAATGCGGTGCGATAAAATTTAATGTAGGGCATGCTGCGGCGTACAATCGTGCGATCTTAGTGTTCAGGTCTCGATTGCAAGTGTCATGATAGGAAAGATGAAAATGCGTTATACCGACGTCGTTGACAGGATCATCAATCGAAATCTTATCTGAAATTAATTTATCGATTGCCGCTTCCAGTTTCCGACGTGAGTCGTGTAGGGCCGCCGCGGAGCTTGGAATGACGGGTAAGAGCGTAGCCAATCGGAGTTGCACCCCCGCATCTGGCCTTATTTGCAACGCTGTTCGATAACACGAGGCGGCTTCGTCGTAACGGCCCTGTCTGCGCAATGCATTCCCAAGATTACCATGTGCCTCTACGGCTTCGGGCTGCAACGAAAGCAAATGCCGAAGTGTCTTTTCCGCCGCTACCGCATTTCCCTGAGCAAGACATGCCACGGAAATATTATTCAATGTTTCCAAATTGTTTGGATCCAACCTTAAAGCTATTTGATACTCTTGAAGAGCAGCCTCGATGGCACCGCACTCCATCTTTACAACACCGAGATTGTTGCGCACCGTCGAATTGTCAGGAAAATCCTGTGCCAAGGCGCCGTAAATCGCGACGGCTTCATCCAAATTTCCGCGATGGCGGCAAATTTGCGCCAAGCCAAGCCTCGCCGCGGCATGTTGCGGCTCGCAATCCAGGACCATCTTGTATTGATCCCATGCCTCTTCGAACGCGCCACAGTCGGACAATAAATTTCCGAGATTACATCTTGGATCGACCAAAGCGCTGTCGATAGATAACGCTGCACGAAATGCGGCTTCCGCATCATGTGATCGGCCTAGCGCGCGGGCCGAAACGCCAAGGTTATTCCGAAACTGGGCATTTTGGGGGGCGGACGCGATCGCTTTCTGAAAATAATTGAACGCATCAAGGCCATTACCCTGACCTGACGCTATCACACCAAGCATATGAAGAGCGTCGGCATGCGCCGGCACCTGCATAAGTATTTCACGGTATTTTTCAGCAGCGGCATCGATGCGCCCTTCTCGATGGTCGCGAACTGCAGCCGCGTATCGCAAGGCTATTCGATCATTGTATTTCATCGACTGCCCATCAACCAGTTCCCCAAAGGTCAGATAACGCGGCATGATTAAAGATATGCAACACCCATGCCCTTACCATGAGCGAAAAGAACTGCGTTCAGTGGGTAAAATTTGCCGAGAAACTCGAAATAACCGGCAAAATTTGCCGATAACACCTCTTTAACCCGGCAGGCTTTTCCATCTAGGCCCGATCGAAGGAGTCGAAAGAACCGAACTCGGCGCAATCCCTCACAACAAAATCATGTTTCTCTTGAGGCAATTAACACTGCGTTGCTATCCATCGATATCGAGCATTTTGATCACATGTTAACAATGCATTAACGAATCTTCAGATAGTATTAGCACTCGCGGACCAACCGACCATTTATGACGGGTCAAGCGTATAAGTAACATCCGCGAGGGAAGTAGAACGTACCAAATCGTAGTTTGGCATTTCGATTGCATGAATTGTTGAGGAAAGACAGATTCCTGGTGCACCAACGAAAAATTGGTACTTAGGAATATGAGCGATTTCAGTTCAGGCTCTAGCGGTTTAGCGTAAGAAAACGTCTAGCTAGAGTTCCAGAAGCCCGAACTTGGAATCAACTGTCCGCGCATTTGACAGAACGCCGATTGCGGGAGGAATGAAATGGAATTTGGTTCACTCGGCCTAGGGACTCAGTCCCAGCCCGCGTCAAACCAGACAGGCGTAGTTAGCCTGGCTCAGACGTCGACACTTGCAACAAACCCCGAAAACGCTGTTACGCCAGTCGATGACGGATCCGCGGCCCAAAACGACCGGCGGCAGGATTCGCTTGGTCAGGACGATGCGTCACGCGGCAATAGCGATTCCCAACAGGCCTCGGCGCCGGAAGATCTGCAGCTCACAAGCCGGCGCACGACCTTAAACTTCGATAGCGAGCAGAATCGTATTTTCCTTGAAGTTGTCGATTCGACAACTGAGGAAGTCATCGAACAAATCCCTTCGGAAAAATTTGTTGAATTCGTCGCCAACGCTCTTGAATCAGAAGAGGATTCGAGCGCGCAAGAAAGCGATGAACGCTCTCAAGAGGACCAAACAACCGTCTGACGCCAGTATTTATCTGCCTCTATCAATGGATGGTTCGATCTGCCCCTTCCAGACAAGGGGGGAAGGTGTAAATTTTTCCGGGGTGATGGCGTTTCGCTGGCAATTTGTGCCGCCACGCCGGTGAATTTATTGCCTTCCTCAAATGTTTCCCGATCCTTGCATTTGATTTTATGACTATTTTTCAACAAGTTAATGTTAAACTGCTTGCTTGGCCCGTAGCTTGCTGAGGAGGTTCCAACGCAATAGCGAGGAATCACCATGCAGGTATCAAGCGTGGAAGTCTCCCAACCGGCCGGTAAGGAAGACAGATCGGCGAAAACGTCAGAACCGACCAGCAATGCATTTGCTGCGTTGCTTAAAAACGTTATCGGACAAAACGGTTCACTACTGCGCCTAGAAGGTGGCACGAGTTTAGGACAGCAGATTGTTCCCGATCCTATTCAGCCCGAACGCGACATCTCTGCAAATCAACCGCAACGCGACGATGAAGGCGCTAATTCAGAATACGAAGCGACGGAATCGGAAGCAGAGGTAAATCGGGACGATCGGACCGAAAATAAAGCAAATCCGCGGTCGGAAGATAAGCCAAACCTTCAACGCGACGAAAATGCGAGCATCCTGAATACAGAAAATCAGACTGACGATCATGCCGAGTTTATCACCGCCGACGCCACGCAGGCATCCGATGAAGATCTCGGCGGCACGCTCGATGAAAGCACAGAGAATTCGGTAGCGTCCAAGGTTGAAGATGCCGAATACTTAGATGGCGGTTCGATTGGCGCGGCACAAACCGTGCTTGCCAGGGTTCCCGTCAACCATGTCGTAACAAATGCACAGGCAACGCCGAAAGCCGCGAGCGCCGCCTTCACCGCACCACAGCCCACCGAAAACGAACAAGCCGCGCCTGTTGCTGCGCCGGAACCGCCAGCAAAGAAAACCATTGGCGATTCCTCCAGACTAACGGCACAAGTCTCTGAATCGCCGCAGGAATTGGTATCGCGGCCGACTAACACATTGGCCGCCGCGGCGACCATTGCATCACAAACCGAAAAACAGCGGCCTGTTGGAACCGCTCGCGCAGCCGATACGAACCAAGCGTCAGAAAACTCAGGCAATCTGCTATTGAGCAATCCATCGAAGAAAGCGTCCAATGCTGGAAATGGTCTGCGAGGCGGGACGCAGCAGGCAACCGCGGCGCCAACTGGCGGAAATGAGGCAGCAACAAACACAAGTGGTCAGGGTGCGGCATTCCAAGCCACTTTGGCATCGGCACAATCCCCGCTTTCATCGGCAAACCGGGCAGCATTGGGTTCAGCGGGTCGTACCCCCGAAATACTCCCCCACAACACAGCCGGGGCCGGTACAACAGCTTCCC
>JAJFJB010000502.1 GCA_021774435.1 Alphaproteobacteria bacterium | reverse complement strand
TACCTTCAGGCCAAACCCCGCGATCAACCATGCGCCGGTCGTGGTACCGAGATTGGCGCCGAAAATAATTCCGATACCGGCCGCGAGACCAATGAGACCAGCACTCAAAAACGAAATGGTAATGACGGAAACAAGAGAACTGGATTGCATCACCGTCGTGGTGACAATTCCGAAGGTTATGCTCTTCAGGAGCGAGTCCGTCGTTTTCTCAAGCAGATTTTCCAGGACCCCGCCCGTGAACGTCCGGAAACCATCCTCGAGAAAGAACATCCCGAAGAGAAAAATCGCAACACCAGCGGCGATTTGCTGGAAGTCGGAGCTGAGCCAGAAGCCAAACGCCAGGATAGCAAGTATCGTCGGGAGTAAAATTCGTCGAAGGATGACGCTTATTCCTCTCTCAATTTGCGAACAGCGGCAGCAGCAGTATCAATCGATATGTGACACGCTGTTTATGATCTGAATCAATACGATGTGCCGACCTTTATGGGACATTGCTATCGTTTAGGAGCGATGCAGGAAAGTTGCTTGCGTAAAAGGGGAGGGGATGGCGATACCGTGCTGAGCATCAACAAGATTGAAAAAGCCGCGCAGCTCAATCGAGATGAATTATTCCGGTTTGGCGTTGCTCTGCTGTTTATCGTCGGCATCATGCTGTTCACCCTTGTCCGTGTCGAAAGCGGCACTCACGGGGTCCTCTTGGTGATTGCCGCCATGATCGGCGGATATATGGCCATGAATATCGGCGCCAACGATGTGGCCAACAATGTCGGCCCTGCGGTCGGTTCGCACGCGATAACCTTGACCGGTGCGGTGTTAATCGCCGCGGTGTTCGAAGCGGCTGGCGCTCTGATCGCCGGTGGCGACGTCGTCGGAACCATCAAGAAGGGAATTATTGATCCCGCGCTGATTGCCAATGCGGATACCTTTATCTGGCTCATGATCGCCGCATTGCTCGCGGCCGCGTTGTGGCTGAATATTGCAACCGCGCTTGGCGCACCGGTTTCGACGACCCATTCGATCGTCGGGGGAGTGCTGGGCGCCGGCATCGCTGCCGGCGGCTGGGGCATCGCCGATTGGGGTCAGGTCGGAAAGATTGCGGCGAGCTGGGTGATATCGCCGGTACTGGGCGGCATTATCGCCGCAGCCTTCCTATACTTGATCAAGCGAATGGTGACCTATCAGGACGATGTCATGGGGGCGGCGAAGCGCGTGGTACCGCTATTGGTCGCCGTCATGGCGTGGGCGTTCGGCACCTATCTGATGCTCAAGGGCGTGAAGCATATCTGGAAGGTCTCGTTTGGCCACGCCGCCTTGATCGGGCTGGGGGTGGCGACCGTGGTTTATTTGCTGATACGGCCTCAGATTAGAAAAATTTCGGACAGATTGCCGAATGAAAAGGAAAGCGTCAACGACCTCTTCACAATCCCGTTGATCTTTGCCGCCGCACTCTTGAGTTTCGCCCATGGTGCCAACGACGTTGCAAACGCGGTCGGACCGCTGGCGGGTATCAATGAAGCTATTGTCGGCGGCGCAGTCTCTTCCAAGGCTACGATACCGATCTGGGTGCTTCTCGTTGGCGCACTCGGCATCTCTGTTGGGTTGGCGCTTTACGGGCCCAAGTTGATCCGTACCGTTGGGTCGGAAATTACCGAGCTCGACCGAATACGGGCCTTCTGCATTGCCATGGCGGCATCGATCACGGTGATCATTGCCTCACAGCTCGGGCTCCCGGTGAGTTCGACACACATCGCTGTCGGTGGTGTATTCGGCGTCGGGTTCCTGCGGGAATACCTTAAAGTGAACTATGCGCGGATGCTCGACGACGTAAAAGCGCATCACGGTGACGACAATCCCGAGGCGGTGGAGGCGTTTCTCGAACGGTTCGAGAAAGCCAACGTGACCGTTAAGGGTGCGATGCTGAGTGAGCTTAAGCAGAAAACTGGAACCGAAGGGTTGTTACGAAAACGCGAACGCAAGAGCTTGAGCCGGATTCACCGGCTCGAATTGGTTCGTCGTTCCCTGCTGCTACGCATCGTCGCCGCATGGCTGATTACCGTGCCGCTGGCCGGCGTCATGGGCGCGATGTTCTTCTTCATGATGCGGGGAATTATGTTGCCCTGACGATTCGGTTCGTTTGACCGCTCAAGCCTCGCGCGCAGATGATCTGATGGTTTGAGAGAGACGAAGGGACAGCGGGCAGAAAGAAAGACCGGCGATGTGTCGGCCGCGAGTTCAGTGAGGAAGTGTGGCATACTCGGCTCGAGCGCCGATTTACGCTGCCGTGAAAACACCCCTAATTGATCAGGCGATGGATTGTTTTCATGGATTCAGACTCCGCATTTCCGTCAATCCGTTTTACCGGAGACGCGTCCGCCTCCAGCGCAGATCCTCGTCCCGAAAGACTGGGATTGGTCATGAAGTATTCGTGCGCGCTGAAGCTGCGCGGGTTTCTTGATCTGCGTCGGTAGGCGCCATCCGGCTGTAGAAACCAGGAGTGCGCCTTGTCCTTGAAATTGGCATTCATAATCTGATCGAGAATCTGGCGATGAACGGTTGGATTCTCGATCGGCACGAGAACCTCGACACGCCGATCCAAGTTGCGTGGCATCCAATCGGCAGAGGTAATGTAAACTTTGGCCTTCTCCGATGGCATCGCGTGCCCGCCACCGAAGCATACGATACGGGCATGTTCGAGAAATCGGCCGATGATCGACTGAACGATAATATTCTCCGAAAGCCCGGGCAGCCCCGGTCGCAAGCAACAGATCCCACGGATCACCAGATGAATTTTCACACCCGCCTGAGACGCTCTATACAACGCGTCAAAAATTTTAACATCGACGAGCGAGTTCAGTTTGACCCAAATTTTTCCGGGTCGGCCCTGCCGAACAAATTTTATTTCATCGTTGATGAGCTGAATCAGCGTGTTGCGCATATTCACGGGCGACACAGACAGCTTCTCCATAGCGACGGGGCCAGCTGTGCCCGTGGTAAAATGAAATAACCAAGCAGCGTCCCGGCAAAGCGCCGGATCGCAACTGAAAAACGACAGATCCGTGTAAATGCGCGCCGTTATCGGGTGGTAATTGCCAGTGCCAAAATGGCAATTGCTCTGAAACTGTTTCCCCTCGCGGCGCACTACCAGTGAAATCTTTGCGTGGGTCTTAAGATGAACGAAACCGTAGACGACATGAATCCCCGCCCGCTCGAGATCGCGCGCCCAACGAATATTGCGTTCCTCATCGAATCGCGCTTTCACCTCGACCAGCGCGGTTACAGATTTTCCCGCTTCCGCGGCATCAATTAGGGCAGCAACAATCGGGGAATTGTCGCTGGTTCGATACAGCATCTGTTTGATCGCGATGACGTTCGGATCGTCGGCCGCCTGGCACAGAAATTGCGCCACGACATCGAAACTTTCATAGGGATGATGAACAACGAAGTCCTTGGCCTTGATCGCCTGGAAACAGTCTCCACCGAAATCCAACACCCGTTCCGGAAACCGCGCCGCGTAAGGCGGAAAAACAAGATCGGGACGGTCGTTCACGATGAGTTCGCTTGTATCGGAAAGGCCAAGCAATCCCTTCAGGGCGAACACGGTCTTCGGCGCTGCATCAAGACCTTGCACCAGGAATTTTCGCAAATTCGCGGACATGCCATCATTGATCGTAAGACGAATAACAGACCCTCTGCGCCGCTCTTTCAACGCACTTTCATAGAGACGGACGAGATCTTCCGCCTCTTCCTCGACTTCGATATCGCTGTCGCGGAGCACCCGGCACTGGCCAAACTCGGCCACCCAGAAGCCCGGACAGCTTGTTGACATACATCGCCACCACAGTTTCCAGAGCAACAAAGCGGTGCGTCTCGCCGGGAAGGCGGGTAAACCGCGCCACCAAGCGCGGAAGTGCCACCAATGCGTTCAGGACTTCCTTTTGCTGTCCCTTTTTTAGCGCCAGAACAAGTGCAAAACCGAAATTGGGAAGAAACGGAAACGGGTGTGCTGGATCAACCGCGATCGGCCTCAAAACCGAAAACAGCTTCTCGAGAAAAAGCTTTCTGAGCCATATTATTTCGGCGCTGCTAAGTTCATCGGCTTCAAGGACGTGAATGTTCTCGTCCTTGAGCAGTTGGATAATTCGCCGCCAGCACTTCTGTTGATTATGCATAAGCGCCATTGCCCGCGCATTGACGAATTCCAGCTGCCGGCGGGGCGAAACGCCTTCCTGACTAGGAATGTCTACTTTTGCGTCAACCTGACCGCGTAGCCCCGCGACGCGCACCATGTAAAATTCATTAAGATTGTTGGCCGAAATCGACAGAAACCGCAGCCGCTCGAGCAAGGGATGGTTCTTATCTTCAGCTGCCGCCAGTACGCGCTCGTTGAAGGCAAGCCAAGAAAGCTCCCTGTTGATGAAACGCTCCGGCGACTTCAAGAGGATAGCCGGCAGTGATGCACCGCCGCTTCCTGGTGCCAATTTCTCGGAGTTACCGTGTTTCGCTCGCGTTGCCTTAGGTCCTTCTGCTTCCATCTGGCCACTCATGTTCGATCCGCTTAATCCTACTCTGCAATTGGAAAAAGAAACAATTAAGCCGATATTTTCTAAGTAGCGAGGGATTTGAGCGAGGTTAATTCCTTAAATGCATTGTGACATGGATACTAATGGTTGACCTATTCTGTGTCATCGATGGAAAGGTCATGGAAATCTTTCCAATTTTTGACACGAAGCCGCTACCGACCTGAATTGGGCCTCGATATAATGCGCCCGACTTCCGCTCAGGGTCCTTTATTACCAAAACGCGGTATCGCTTGGCGCGCCCGATGCTGGGGAAAAGCAGACTAAAACGACACGAAAGCCGACATCGTTTTCAGCTGTCTCCTGTCGAGGGAACAGCGGAAGAAACTTGAACCTGCCCGATCGGTCGCTTTCAGCCAACAGCAGACCTAGACTATTCGACGGTGGTCGCCAATCGACACGATGACATGCTTCTCTAACGATGGTGTCGAGCGTTTCTAGGCAACAAGCACTCCTGCCTTAAAGAGCAACTCGGAAATTGTTTCGAAATCCGTGTTACGCTGCATTCGAAAAACATTCGACAGTTGTTGCTTGGTCATCTCACCACGCAATTGACGTAGCCGTCGTGCGGCCATCGCAGACTTTTCCGTATCTCCAAGACGTTGACTGGCGGCGATAAGAACAAGTTCGCTGGACAACCACCCTTCGTGCCTGCTTAGAGATTCTTCAGCGTTCGATACCGCTTTCTCATC
>JAJFJB010000501.1 GCA_021774435.1 Alphaproteobacteria bacterium | reverse complement strand
GTTCGACGACCTGCTGGTTGGCGCGATCCAAAATGACGAAGGCGGCGCCGGCTCCGGCGCGGCGTATGTCATTTTTGGCTTTGACGTTACGGGTGATGTCACGGAAATTGGCACGAGCGGCGGCGATACGCTGACCGGGTCCGTGGCAGCGGATATATTTATCGGCGGTGTGGGCGACGATCTGTTGATCGGCAATGGCGGCGCCGATGTCCTCAAGGGTGGCGCGGGCGACGATATCGTCCAGATCTCATTCGGTGGCTTTACGCGGCTGCAAGGCGACCTCGGCAACGACACCTTGAAGATGACCATCGCGGGTGGCGGTCTCGCCTTCCAGAATATTGGTGACGAAGAAATCACCGGCTTCGAGACGATCGACCTGATCAGCGCCGGTTCGCAGTTCTTTACGGTGGGTGTCAACGACGTCGCGGCGATATCCGATACGGGCACGCTGACCGTCCTGGGCGATGGCGCCGATGCCGTATCGACAATCGATAGCTGGTTCTTCGAAGGTGCGGTTAACATCGGTGGCGAAACGTTCCAGCGTTTCGAATCCGGTGCGACGACGATGTTGATCGATCGCGATATCGATACATCCGGCATCCTGCTCAATAACAACCTCGAATCCGGCGTAATCTTCGATGTCGTCGATGACGATATTGAGGACGGGTTTAAGATTATTGGTGAGACCGGCAGCAACTTTATCGGCTCTATTGTTTCGGGTGCGGGCGACTTCAATGACGATGGCAGTCTTGACGTCATTGTGGGCGGCAACAATGGCGAAACGGGCGGCGCCGGCGCGGCCTATGTCGTGTTCGGTACCAATACCGACGTTACCGTTGATCTGGACGATGTCGCGGCGGGGACGGGTGGCTTTAAACTCCTTTCGGAAGGCGGTTCGCAGTATCTCTCCGCCGTCTCCAATGCAGGTGACGTCAATGGCGATGGAATCGATGACGTTATCGTCGGCGATTACACGAACGGCGTTAGCAATACCGGCGCGGCCTATGTGGTGTTCGGCGGTGCCAGCCCGACAACGAACCTTGCGACGATCGGCCTTGGTGTTGGTGGATTCAAAATTACCGGCGAAACCATACTTAATCATGCGGGCTTCTCTGTTTCCGCCGCGGGTGACGTCAATGGCGATGGCATCGATGATGTTATCGTCGGAGCCAGGCTCAATAACGCGAGTGGATCCAATGAAGGCGCGGCCTATGTCGTCTTTGGGTCAACGACGCCCTCGTTGTCGGTCGATTTGAGCGATATCGCCAACAATGTCGGCGGCTTTAAAATCCTAGGTGACGGAGCCAACAGCAGCGCTGGTTCGGCGGTTTCGGCGGCGGGCGACTTGAACGGTGATGGTTTCGATGATGTCGTTGTTGGCGCGCCGCAATTTACGCCGGACGGCACATATGGCGCAGCCTACGTGGTGTTTGGGTCCGACGATCAAATTACGCCCGTCGATTTGGTTGATGTGACGAGCAACGTTGGCGGTTTCCGGCTTCTTGGCGCGACGTCTTCCAACGCGGGGAACGCGGTTGCAAGCGCCGGCGATATCAATGGCGATGGGTTTGCCGACATTATCGTGGGCGACAATGGCCACGATGTGAACGGCACAAGTGCCGGTGCTGCCTATGTTGTTTTCGGGACCGATCAAGGGTTCAATTCTGCCTTCATCGATGCGATTGCGGGCGGTACGGGCGGATTTAAGATTACCGGCGAAGCCTTCAACGACCAGGCCGGCATCTCGGTTTCCGGTGCCGGCGACGTCAATGGTGACGGTCTTGACGATCTGCTTGTGGGCGCGTTCTTGAACGATGCCGGCGTCTATGGGCAGAATTATGGGGCGGCGTATCTGGTGTTCGGCGTGTCCGGCAGCTCCGCATCGATAAATCTCAGTACGATTTCGGCAGGAACAGGCGGCATTCAGCTCACGGGCGAAACAGGGTTTGACCTGGCCGGCTCATCCGTTTCGGCAGCTGGCGACCTCAATGGTGATGGTTTCGACGATGTGATTATCGGCGCGGAAGGCGAAGATACCGGCGGCAGCAGTGCGGGCGCGGCTTATGTGTTGTTCGGCACGGATGTCACCGGCGATGTCACCCATATCGGCACTGAATTCAACGATGTGTTGATCGGATCACTCGGTGACGATGTGATCATCGCCGGCAAAGGCGATGACATTGTCTTTTCCAGCACCGGTGCGGATGTTGTCCGTGGCGGCGCGGGCGATGACGATATTTCCGTGAACAGTAACCTATTCTCGCGGATTGATGGCGGCACCGGCGATGATGCGTTGTTGCTAACCGGCGGGTTCAATCTCGATTTGACGTCGATTGGCGACAGCGCGATCACGAGCATCGAAACGATTCAGTTCGATCAGACGGGATCGACCGAATTGACCATCGCGGCATCGGATGTCCGCGCAATGTCAAGCACGGGCACTTTGACGGTCGAGAACAGCGCGGCGCCGGCAAGTGTGGAGGACGACACCGTTAAATTGGCCGGGACATGGAACTTCGAGGGTAGTACCGGCGGCGTCCATCGTTTCCAATTCGGTTCGACAATCATGGATGCCGATGTCACGACGCTAGACAATAACGGCACGATGACGGTCGATTCGAACGCAACGCTCGGCTTTGCCAATGCGGCGGATACACTCTTCAACAGCCAAGACATATTCATCAGCAATAACTCGACTCTAACCGTCGATACCGGGACGCTGCATAACCTTTCCGGTGGTTCGATCAATGGCGCCTTTGGCAATACCGTCACGACGGCGAATGGTGGTGATATTTTCAATGAAGGTTTCATTGGTTTTGGCGGCTCGCCGGGTGCGCTTACGATCGATGGCGATCTGCGGCACGGTGATACCGCTTCCATGCTGATCGAACTGGGCGGGTTGGCGCCGGGCGTGCATGACGGTTTCGACCAGCTGACGGTGACCGGCGACTTCATCGCGAATGGCACCATCAATGTCGTTGAGTTCGGCGGCTTTAACGTGTCCGCGGGCGACAACTTCAAGGTCGTCGAGAGTGGATCGATTAGTGGTAGCCTGGATGACATTACCGGCCTCGATGTGGGCGGTGGCGTTGTTCTCGATGCCAACCAGAGTGATAGCGGCATAACGCTGGCAGGGAGGGCCGTAACCCACCAGGGGTCGGTGGATAACGATACCCTGACCGGCGGTGCCGGGTCCGATGTCTTCGTCGGCGGGGATGGTAACGATTTTGTTCTCGGCGGCGGTGGGTCGGATTTGATGCATGGTGGCCGTGGGGACGATGTTTTCGTTGCGGCCGACACGGGATTTGGACGAATCGATGGCGGCGCGGGCTTCGATACGGTGCGTTTTGATGGCGCAGGGCAGAGTTTTGATCTGACCTCGCTGCGCGGCGATCAAGTCAATGCTATCGAGATGTTTGATCTGAGCGGCGCGGGGGACAATACCATGACCCTGGATGCCGACATGGTGTTCTCCGCCACCCGTGGTGAAAACGCACTGACCGGCACGGACCATAGCCTGATTATCGATGGTGATGCGGGAGACAGCGTCGACGCGGGCGAAGGCTGGTCGAACACGGGAACCGTCAATATCGGCGGCGATGGGTATTCCGTTTTCGAGAGTGACGGCAATGGGGCGCAATTCGTCGTGAACAATGACGTCACCGTAAACACTGCCTAGCGTAAAACGGGTTGGGACTATTAACGATTTGATGACCTGGATCGTGTTAGTTTGCCGTATGCGTTCGAAACCTTGCGTCGGTCTCTTGTTTCCCCTAATTTCCCGCCGTTCGGGGTGTAGCTCAGTCTGGTAGAGTGCTTGCTTTGGGAGCAAGATGCCGCAAGTTCGAATCTTGCCACCCCGACCAAAAGCTTCGTGTTGTGCGAGGCGCAATTGGTGAGTAGAGACGATGGAAGTTCGTATCTTTAAGCCGACGAAAACCGCCATGCAGTCCGGCCGTGGCAAACTGCGCGATTGGGTCATGGAGTTCGAGCCCGGTGCCCGGATTGAGCCGGATGCGCTTATGGGATGGTCGGGGTCAGCGGATACGCGCGCGCAAGTGCGGTTGCGTTTCGCCTCCTCGGAAGAAGCCGTTGCCCACGCTGAAAAGAACGGCTGGACCTATACGGTCCAGGCACCCAAGGAACGCCAAATCCGTCCGAAGGCCTACTCTGACAACTTCGCCGTCAAACGGGTTCAGCCCTGGACGCATTAGAATCGGCTGATGCGTGTTGAGGCGCGACTGTGGCCCCGTAGCTCAACCGGATAGAGCACCGGATTTCTAATCCGGCGGTTGCAGGTTCGAGTCCTGCCGGGGTCGCCATATCTTTCAATAGGTTAGTATCAATCAGGAGAAGTGTACGTCCGCGATATTTGCTGGCGCGGTTGCACGAGGCTAAGATTCGTTCGGACTGGTATGGAATAGATCGAGCCAGAACGATGCAAACAACTGCCGAGCGACGAGAACCTGACGCGAGACCGATTAATCCAAAACCTCTTGCAGGCGCCATCGGTGCTGAAATTCGCGATTTCGATTGCTCGGTTCCGATGTGCAACGCCGAATTTTCGGCCATGAAATCGGCATTTCTGGAGCACAAGGTGCTGATGCTCCGAGATCAGGAATTTACACCGGCGACGTTCCTCAAATTTTCAAAGCTTTGGGGGGATATCCATTTTTATCCCTATATGACGGGCCTCGAAGAAGAGCCGGAAGTCTTTGAGATCCTCGCCAAGCCCGGTGCGCAGCAGTTTTTCGGCAATCGTTGGCACTCGGATCAAATGTATGCGGCGAAGCCGGTCAAGGTGACGCTGCTCTACGCCAAGGACTTGCCGCCGGTCGGCGGCGATACGATTTTCTCGAATTTGGAACTCGCCTATGACGCCTTGTCGGACGGTATGAAAACGATGCTTTCGGGATTGCGTATTTATTGCGACGGCGCAGATAAGAGTCGTTACGGAGGCAAGTCACGCGAAGAATGGTACGCCACCGAGGGCAAAGAGAAGACCTTCGAAGATGAGAGCAAGCGGTCAATGATCGCGGTTCACCCTCTGGTCCGCACACATCCTGAGACAGGGCGGAAATGCCTGTTCATGGGCGATCAGGTGCAACGTTTCGATTGCCTGACTGCGGAGGAAAGCGCGCCGCTTTTGAATTTTCTGATGAACCATATTCAGCGCCCAGAATTTACCTGCCGCGTCACCTGGGAACCGGGCTCGATGCTGATGTGGGACAACCGCTGTATTTGCCATTATGCCGTTGCCGATTATGTCGGGCAACTACGCCGAATGCACCGCGTGACGATCGCCGGCGACACGCCAATTTGATACCGGAAACCGCACCATGACTTTAGAAATCACACCATTGGATGCCGCCCTGGGCGCGACTGTATCGAATATCGATCTTTCGAATCCCTTGAGCGCGGATTCCGTTGCCGCGATCCACGATGCCTGGCTTCAGCACATTGTTCTCGTATTTCGCGGCCAGAGCCTGTCGGATCCGCAACTTCTTGATTTTACGCGTTACTTCGGCGAGCTGGAATATCCGCCCTACAAGCTGCTGAACTATTCGCAAGGCTCGGGACAGAAAAACGATATTCCGGTCGAGATCAATGTCATTTCGAACGTCATCGAGAACGGCAAGAAGATTGGTCAACTCGGTGCCAGCGAGGCGAAATGGCATACCGATACACCGTTTGTGGAGCGGCCGCCATCGGCGAGCGTTCTGCATGCGTTGGAAATTCCACCAACCGGCGGCAATACGTCCTTCATGAATATGTATGCGGTGCTTGAGGCGCTGCCTGCCGCCATCCGCGCACGGGTTGAGGGCAAGCGCTGCAAGCACGACGTCTCGCATACGAGCGATGGGGTGCTGCGGCACGATTACGAAGAATCCAAAGATGCGTCGGAATGCCCTGGCCCCTGGCATCCGCTCATTCGCTCACATCCGGAGTCGGACCGTAAGGCGTTGTATCTCGGTAAGCGTCTATACGCTTATATCGAAGGTTTGCCGATCGATGAAAACGAGGAATTGCTCGACGAAATCTGGGCCATCGCCGAGCGGCCGGAATTTTCCTACGAACATGTCTGGACGAAGGGCGACGTCTTGATGTGGGACAATCGCTGCGCCATGCATAGGCGCGAAGCGTTCGACGGAAACGAAAGGCGCATCATGCACCGCAGCCAGTTGCGGGGCGATGTACCGGCTTAGGTGACGACGAGGTTATTCGGCTGCCTGAACATTGCTTAACGACGCTTGCGCCTGCACGGCGTCGAACCACGTGTCGACGTCGAAGCCTCGCGATCCCATGATGCCTCGAAAATACACATTCCCGTCTTTATCCAGCACATAGAGCCGTTCCGGCAACGCGGCATACTTATTGTCCACTTCATTTTGCATATTGTCGACTAGCAACGGCATCGTGAAGCCTAGATCGATCATGCAGACATTCGCCATCTCCGCCCGTTCATCGTCGGTCTGCGGCTCTAAGAATTCGAGATTGTCGTCTATGTTCGAGCGGACCTGCCAGCCGTCGCTGGGATGCGCTTCGCGGATGTAGACAAGGTAAAAATCGACGCGGTCTTTATAGGTTTCGTAAATATCGTTCATGCGCACGGCATGTTTGCGAAAGGGCGGTCAGGTATAGGAGCCAAAGATCAGGGCGACAGGCCGGCCCCTTGTCTCTGAGAGCGTGAATGAGCCGCCAATTTTGCTCTTATCAATAGACAATCGTTCGACGGTGAAGTCCGGCGCCATCTCCCCGACACGAGGGGCGTGACGCTCCCGCTCGATCCGTTCGTCGCGCATCTCGGTGTAGCTTTCACGCGTCAGCATCATGCGTTCGAAATCAGCGTCGGTAAATTCCTCCGGCGGTGGATAGGAAATGACGAGATCTTCGCTCATTGGAATTCCTTCCTGAGATATTGTCCCCACAACAATACCGTGGGGAAATGAGATCGCCAATTCAACACGTCGTGTTGCAATATTGCGTCGGTCTGACCATGCGAATGCGCTACCTGTCGTGCATGGAAAGCGACTGCGTTGATTTCTTTTTGCCGCGAAGTAAATCCATGAGGATTTGCCAAATGCTTCTACGTTTACGCTTCCAAGTTGGCCGCGAATCCTTGGACCAAAAAAATATCTTCTTGTTGGCGCGTTGACGGCGCGCAGCCATAACGATCCCCAATATTTGTTGGTTAACGGAACGTAGTTTTGGCCAAAGAACTCAATGGCGCTGTGATCTGGGTCACAATATTTTAAAATAGGGGCTTGTTCGGCAATTTGTTTCGCTGGATGCCCGATTTGGATAGCATCTTCAACGGTGCGGTGCGATTCCGTCCAGCGGCTAACGGGGAAAGCGATGTCAAATTATCAATCCGAGCTCGACAAGCAGGGCTTGCGTGGTTTTTTGGATTTCGTGGAGACGCACCATCCCTATCAGCTGTTGCGTATTAAAGAACCGGTGAAAACCGAGTATGAGATGACGGCCATCGTCTTCGAATTGGAGCGAGCGGGCCGGAACCCGGTTGTGGTATTCGACAACGTCGTCGGTCACGATATACCGGTCGTCACCAATATCGCCGGTAACCGGGAATTGCTCGCCGCCGTGCTGGACGTGGATAGCGCCGATCTGCCTACCGCGTTCCGGGACCGTTGTCAGGATTACCTGCCGGTTGAACGGGTCCCCTCCGCACCATGGCAGGATATTGTCATCGAGGGTGACGATATCGATTTGGCCGCCTTGCCAATCCCGATGCAGTTCGACGTCGATAAGGCCCCATACATTACGGCGGGCCAGATCACGGCGCGGGACCCTGAAACCGGCGTGGATACGACAGGGTTCCACCGCCTGATGGTAAGCGGCAAGAACCGTTTGGGCGTCTCCCTGCATTCGCGCCGCCGTATGTACGAATTTCACCGCCGGGCGGAAGCTCGCGGTGAGTCACTACCCGCTGCCATTACGCTGGGTATTCATCCGCTGCACTATATGGGGTCGATGGCTTACCATTATCCGCCGCACGTGCGGAAGTTTGAAATTATCGGCGGCTTGTTTGGCGAGGGATACCGGGTAGCCGAATGCGGCGTCCCGGGGCTTGAAATCCCGGCTGGCGCGGAAATCGTCATTGAGGGTGAGATCCTCGCCAGCGTGCATGAACCTGAAGGCCCGTTCGGTGAATTCACCGGATACGCGTCTTATCGCAGTACACAGAATGTTTTCGTGGCGAAGCGTATCCAGATGCGCAGGGACGCGATGTTTCACAGCGTTGTTTCAGGCATGTCTTCGGACCATATCCTGGTGTCCTGTATCACGCGGGAAGGGGAGATCCTGAATGCGTTGCGCCGTAACCTGCCCAATGTGCGCGCGGTGCATGTCCCGCGCAACACCTGCGGCGGCCTGATGGCAATCGTGTCGATGAAGAAAACCGCGCCCGGCGAACCGCAGCAGGCGATCATGGCGGCGCTGGGGACCGAGTTCTATACCAAGATCGTCATCGTGGTCGATGAGGACGTGGATATCTTCGAGTTGTCCGATGTCATGTGGGCAGTTGCGACCCGAGTCCGCGCGGATGAAGACCTGATCTTCATTCCCGGGGCCAAAGGCGCCATTTTAGATCCAACGTCCGACCCTGATACTTTCACGCTGACCAAAGTTGGTGTCGATGCGACCAAACCCGATGGCCGAGATTTCGCCGAGCGGCTGGTGATTTCCGATGCTCAACGGGCACGGGGCCGGGACATTCTCGCCGCAGCGGGTGTAATTCTGTAGACCCAATTCAGTTCGAAGAACCATGCGGAGACTTGGTTGCGGCCGTCCGTTGTAAGCGTAAGGTTTTCATATTCCATCGCCAGAGCAGTCTATCCGGTCGCAAACGGACGCCACCAAGCCAGCGATCGAAATAGCGAAGCGCTGCCGCGTCGGCAGTGTCCGTCAACACTTCTTCACCATCTTCAGTTAGCGTCAATGTTTGCGCACGGAATGCCGCCATTGGAAGATCGTCAGCTGGGGGAAAGCGAAAATGCCTGTCCGGACTGCAGCGTAAGAGCGGCCGCGAGCCGTCGCAGAGTTCGCCGATATGACGAAAGGTGCACCAGTCGCCGATATACATAACGGTTTCCCGCGCCATATTTTCGGCGAACAGTGCGCCGGGTTCGCTAACGCCCTGCGATACCAGCTCAAGCAATTGGCGGTCCGTGCGGCTCAGACCATTGCTCAGGGCCGGGAACTCTTCCAAGTGACGCAACAGCGTGTTCCCGAGGAATGGCAAACGCGTCAGGTCTTTATGCAAGAAATCTTCGATCGCACGCGGGTCTGGCGACCGAAAAGCACGCCAACCGGACTGCGCGATCTTGAGCTGCGCGGAGGAGACCGGTTCCGCTTTCAGCGTGCCAATCTGGTCCGGGCGCAGCTGACCAAGGCCACGAAAAGGCTCAAT
>JAJFJB010000051.1 GCA_021774435.1 Alphaproteobacteria bacterium | reverse complement strand
GTCATGACCGGAAGCCATCTCGACAGCCAGCCGACCGGCGGTAAGTTCGACGGCGCTTATGGAGTCCTGGCTGGACTGGAAGTGGTGCGCGCTCTTAACGACGCTGATTTTGAAACCGAAGCGCCCATCGAAATCATCGTGTGGACAAACGAAGAAGGCAGCCGCTTCGCCCCCTCGATGATCGGTTCCGGCACTTATGCCGGGGAATTCGCGCTCGACGATGCACTCGCCATTACGGATAGCGACGGCCTGACCTTGGGAAGCGAACTGGAGCGGATCGGTTACAAGGGCGAAGGCTGTGGTGACCGCCCCTCGACGGCCTATTTCGAGGCTCATATCGAACAAGGCCCCATTCTTGAAGACCGGGAAAAGACGATCGGAATTGTCAGCGGCGCGCAGGGCCAGCGCTGGTATGAAATCACGCTCACCGGGCAGGAAAGTCATGCCGGACCGACACCGATGGCCGTGCGACGGGATGCGCTCGTCGGCGCGGCGGCGATCGTGACGGCAGTCAACAAAATCGGTCATGAATTCCAACCCGGCGCCTGCGCAACGGTGGGGATGATCGAGTCCAGTCCCAATAGCCGTAATGTCATCCCCGGCAAAACGTTTCTGACCGTCGATTTCCGGCATCCCAGCGACGCGAAACTGGCCCAGATGAACGATGCACTCCATGCCGCCGCGGAAGCTGCGGCCGAGGCGAACAAACTGGAACTCGATTTCAAACAAATCTGGAATTGCCCGGCGACGATTTTCGACGCCGATTGCGTCAATGCGGTGCGCAAAGGCGCGGAAATCAGCGGTTACTCGCATATGGATATCGTCAGCGGCGCGGGCCACGATGCCGTCTATATGGCCAAGGTCGCGCCCACCGGCATGATCTTCGTCCCCTGCGAGGACGGGATCAGCCATAACGAGATCGAAAACGCGACACCGGCGGATATCGCCGCCGGCTGCCAAGTTCTCCTGCACGCCATGTTGGACCGCGCCGGCGGAAACTGAGACTTAGATGCCCCGGCGCGCGCTTCTGGTCGCCGTCAAGCTCGCTATATCGACCGGGCTGTTCGCATGGCTCTGGTCTCGCTTCGATATCGGCGCCGCGTTCGAGCAGACGTTGTCGATGCAGTTGGGTCCGGTTGCCCTGGCATTCTTCATACTCCTAATGCACGGCGTCTTGAGCGCGTGGCGCTGGCGCACGATCGTTACATTGCAGGGACAAGACCTACCTTGGATTGAGGCGCTTCGACTTTTTTTTATCGCCATGTTCTTCAATCAAACCCTGTCCACGACGATTGGTGGCGATGTCGCGCGGGTCTGGATCATGCATCGCGACGGAACCAAGGCGAGGCAAGTCGTTACCGGCATAGTCTTGGAACGGGTTGCCGGGTTTCTGGCGCTGACACCGCTTGCACTCATTGGGATGTTTCTGCTGCCAGGGTCCGGTCAGGCCGCTTTATGGACGCTGTTCGCCGCGGCGGTGGCATTGGCCACTGCTCTCTTCCTAGGCGCATGGTTCCACAGTTCGTCATGGCGATGGCTTGCCCAGATTGGCACTTTTACACAAACAGCACGGCAGGTCCTGTTCTCCATCGATGGTCTTACGGTTTTTACCCAATCGATGATTATCCATCTTGGCGTCGGTGCATCGGTCTATCTATTGGGCCTCGCCGTGAATGCGTCATTGGGGCTAGTGGTTTGCCTGACGTTGACCCCGCCGGTTCTGCTTCTCGCGACCTTTCCGGTGACGTTCGGCGGATGGGGCTTGCGCGAGGCCGCCTTGGTTTGGCTCTTTGCCTTTTTCGGGATCGCGGCAGAACCGGCTTTGGCAATATCGATAACGCTCGGGCTGCTCGTCATGGCAGCCGGTTTGCCGGGCGCCGTATTGTGGGTCAGCCGCGGCCGGACAATGCGTGGAGAGTCCAGATAGCGAGCGAGAACAGCACCGCCGCGCCGCCCTGATGCAGAACGGCCAAGGGTAGTGGTACCACGAGCAGCAATGTCGCGATCCCAATTCCAACTTGTACGAGCACCATTGCGGTGAGCATGCTCGCCGCAAGCCGCGCCTGCGGCGATGTCCATGTCCGGCGCACGCGCGACCAAAGCCAAATCACGCAAACGACGCTCACATAGGCGAGCATGCGGTGATCGAACTGGACGGTGGCAATGTTTTCGAAGGCATTCAACCACCAGGGCGACTGCGCCAATATTCCCTCGGGTACAACATCACCATCCATCAGGGGCCATGTATTGTAGGTAAGGCCGGCATTCATGCCCGCTACCAAGCCGCCCGCAAGCACTGTCACAGTAATCATGCCAAGCGCCAGCCAAGCGAGCCCACGCGGCGCTTCCGGTGCAAGAGGGCGGCGAGGCGCCACGATATCGAGAGCCAGCCAGAGTAGATAGCCCAGGATGGCAAAGGCCATGCCAAGATGAACGGTCAACCGATACTGGCTGACATCAGTCCGGTCGACGAAACCGCTTTTGACCATCCACCAGCCGATTACACCTTGCAGGCCACCCAACACGAACAACGCGGCAAGGTGCGGCGTCAACGCACTCGGTATTTTCTTAAAGACCAAGAACGCGATAAACGGCACAGCAAAGACCACGCCAATAAGCCGGCCCCACAGGCGATGGATGAACTCCCACCAGAATATCGTCTGAAATTCCGGCAGCGTCATGCCAGTATTGGCCAATTTATATTGGGACGTCTTTTGATAGAGCGCGAAGATCCGCTGCCATTCCGGTTCATTCGTCGGCGGCCACGCACCGATCAACGGCCGCCATTCCACCATCGATAAACCGGACTCGGTTAGCCTGGTGATCGCGCCAATAATCATCATCGCGACGACCATGGCAGCACATACGAACAACCATATTGCCACAGGCAATGGGCCGTCTTCGCTCCGAAATGCAGTGCTGCGAAGCTCGTAAGCCATCACTAGTCCGATTGTTTCAGATATCGCTGCATAAGGTACTAGGATTCGGGGCGATTCCACTACGCGCCATATCGACGCGCACAAAAAAATTCAACCGCCCATAATTTCCAAAATTTTATGTTGATTAAACTATAATAACACTAATATTGTGTTTTATAAGTTAATGAACACTTATTTCTCACAAGGCATCCTCCCATGGGCCATCGGACGTCAGCAACTCGAAACAAGATAAGCATGCTCCCAACGACGGCGGGCGCTCAGTCAGTCGGTCTCGTGCACATCGTTGGCGCAGGCCCTGGTGATCCCGAACTACTGACCATACGTGCGATGCGCCTGCTAAAGAATGCAGATGTCATTGTCTATGACCGGTTGGTCGGGCCAGACATCATCGGACTTGCACGACAGAGCTGCCGCAAAATCTTTGTCGGGAAGAAAAAGAGCGCGCACAGCGTGCCACAAGCGGGCATCAATGCGCTCCTCGTCTACGAAGCGCGACAAGGCCGAACGGTTGTTCGCCTTAAAGGCGGTGATCCTTTCATCTTCGGGCGCGGCGGTGAAGAACTCGACTATCTCCGGAAAGCAGGCGTCCCCACAACGGTGGTTCCCGGCATTACCGCAGCGACAGGATGTGCCGCGGCAAGCGGCATTCCGCTTACACACCGGGATCACGCAAATGCCGTTACCTTTGTTACGGGACATGCTGCCGCGGGCAATGGCGGTCCCGATTGGGTCAACCTTGTACGGTCCAACCAAACACTGGTGTTCTATATGGCTGTCAGCACCGCAGGCTTTACCGCCAGCCGCCTTATCGAACATGGCCTCAATTCCACAACGCCCGTCGCCGTGATCGAAAATGGGACCCTGCCAAATCAACGGACCGTGACGGGTTCGCTGTCCGACCTCGAAGCCATGATCCGCGACAACGCGATTACCGGCCCGGCACTTGCCGTTATTGGTTCGGTCGCCGCGCTTGCCGACATGCTACCCCTTCCCCTCGAGACCATCGCGGTCTGAATTAAAACACGCAGTGGAGAACGACATGAAACAGCAAGCCGTAACGGCCAACCTTCTCGGCGATGGCCGGGTGGCATTTCTGACCTGGGACGGCGACTGGTCGGACAAGGTTGCAGACAGCCATATCGCCACCAGTGATGAAGAAAGCGAGTGGCTTCTTGATATAGCAAAACAGGCCGTTGCCGCGCAGATCGTTGTCGATCCTTATCTGATCAAGGTCGACGATTCCAACGGAACCGCTTGGCCAGTAAGCCGACGCGAGCAGATTCGCGCCGCCGGCCCCACACCGGCAGTGTTTGATTTGCTTGATCCTCTCAAACAGGTGGCATGACAATGTACCGCTATGATGCCTACGACACCCAGTTGGTCGGCGAACGGGTCTCTCAGTTTCGAGACCAGGTCCGGCGCAGGCTGGAAGGGTCCCTAAGCGAAGAGGCGTTCCGGCCTCTGCGATTGCTGAACGGGCTCTACCTCCAGCTACACGCCTATATGCTCCGGGTTGCCATACCCTATGGCACCTTGTCATCAACACAAATGCGGATGTTGGCGCATATCGCGCGCCGCTATGACAAAGGTTACGGTCACTTCACGACCCGGCAGAACATCCAGTTCAACTGGACCCGGCTGGAAGACGCGCCGGATATCCTATCCGATCTGGCAAAAGTCGAGATGCATGCGATCCAGACCAGCGGCAATACAATTCGCAACACCACGGCAGACCCCTTCGCCGGCGTCGCAGCGGAAGAAATCGAAGATCCGAGAATTTATTGCGAAATCATTCGGCAATGGTCGACATTGCATCCTGAATTTTCGTTTCTGCCGCGAAAATTCAAGATCGCGGTGACCGGCGCCTACGAGGACCGTGCCGCCGTGCGTGTCCACGATATCGGCCTCGCGATGGTGCGCAACGACTCTGGCGATATCGGCTTCGAAGTCATGGTCGGTGGTGGCCAAGGCCGCACGCCGATGATCGCGAAGACCATCCGGGACTTCCTGCCGAAGGACCAATTGCTGTCCTATTTGGAAGCAATACTCAGGGTTTATAATCTCGCCGGACGGCGCGACAACAAATACAAAGCGCGGATCAAGATACAGGTCCATGAGGTGGGCGCCGAAGTTTTCCGCGACCAGGTTGAGGCTGAATGGGAACAGCTTCGCGGCACGGGACCGGATCTCGACCCCGCGGAAATCAACCGTATTGCGGCCTTTTTCGAACCGCCGGACTATGAGCCTGTCGACGTCGGCGGGCACACTATCAACCTTTTCGAGGATCCTGCTTTTGCGGGTTGGGTTCGCACCAACACTGCACGTCACAAACAGGATGGTTATGCGATCGTATCCATTTCGTTGAAGCCTGAAGGTGAGCCGCCAGGCGACGCGACGGATGCTCAGATGGACGCGGTAGCCGATTTTGCCGAACGTTACAGCCTCGATGAAATCCGCGTCACCCATGAGCAAAATCTGGTCTTGCCCCATGTCCGTCAATCGGACCTCTATGAACTGTGGCAGGGTCTGCAAGCGCATGGCCTTGCAACGGCGAATATCGGGCTGATCAGCGATATCATCGCCTGCCCCGGTCTCGACTATTGCGGACTCGCCACGACCCGCTCGATCCCGGTGGCACAACGGATCAGCCGGCTCTTCGCCAATCTCGATCGACAGCACGATATCGGCGAGTTGCGGCTCAAGATCTCTGGCTGCATCAACGCCTGCGGCCATCATCATGTCGGCCATATCGGAATCCTCGGCGTCGACCGTAAAGGCGAGGAATATTACCAAATCACGCTCGGCGGCCGTGCCGATGAAAACGCCGCAATCGGCAAGATCATCGGCCCTGCATTTTCCAGCAATGACATCGTCGACGCGATCGAAACCATCGTCACCATCTACCTTGAGAAACGCGAAGACAGTGAGCGTTTTGTGGACACCTATGAACGCGTTGGCCAATCCCCCTTCAAGGAGGCTCTCTATGACTCTCATTAAGCATGGCGTCCTATCCGAAGACCCCTGGGTCAAACTGGAGGACGATGCAGCGCTTCCACCAAGCAGCCCGGCAATCATATCGCGCGAACGTTGGTTGCGAGACCGGCAAATCCTAATGCAACATAAAGCGCCGCTTGGATTACGATTGGCCAGTGATGCCGGTGTGGACGGGATCGCCGATGCGCTTAACCGGGTCAAGTTGATCGCTTTGGAATTTCCGGCGTTTACCGACGGGCGGCCCTTCTCGACCGCCCGGCTCCTTCGTGAACGTTATGGCTTTGCAGGCGAGTTGCGCGCCACAGGGCAGATATTGGGAGATCAGGCACAATTCATGCAGCGTTGCGGGTTCGACGCCTTCGAATTGGCGCCCGATATCGACCACCAGAATTGGCTCGACGGATTATCGGCGATTGCGGTGCACTACCAACCGGCCTCTGACAAACGGGCATCAGCGGCATCGCTACGGCATTCCTAAATTAGCGCCCTTAGCTTCTCCATCGCCTGGTTGAGCTGACTCATGCGGCGTGTGTCGCCATAGGCGCTGTCCGGATGGTGGATTGATGCCAGCAAGCGAAACCGGGACTTTACGAGATCCGGACCGAGCTTCACATTTTGCGGGAACCCGAGCACGTAAAGGGCGTCGCCGCGCGTCTTCACGCCATTTGGCAAAGGTTTGAAAGACAGCGCGCCGACGATGGACCGCAACCGGTCCAATTCCTTTTCGGCGTCAGCCAGCTTTACCTCCGGATTGGCTTTTCCGTTTTCTTCGACTTTCAATATCCGTTCGCCGGCAGCCATCGACAAGGCGAGATTCAATGCCTTGCGAAGTTCCGGCACGCTATGACCCGGCGGCAGCCGTACTTGAAGACGCGGTTTGCGCCGCCAGGGTTTGCCGGCACCGGGACCCGATTTGAGAATGACGGTCTCTCGGTCATCCGCCGCCGGTTCACCGGGGTCTTTCATTTCGGCGATTGCCGATGGCGGTACAACGAGCATCACCGAGCGCGCCAAGTCACCAACATTGACGCTTTGTTGCGCCGCCAAAGCCTGAACGCGGTCGCGAAATTCGCTTTTGCAGGGAATGGCGTAGGATTTTTTTGACGCGGGCACGACCGTGGACACTCGATTGAATTTGCCCGCAGACTCACCGAGTCGCGGGCCTCCGTCAACTTCAATCGTAGTTGAAATAAATGAATGACCGGTAAACGCCGATCAGCGGCTAACCGCGAAGCACGCCACCGGTTTGTTTTTCCACATTCGCAACGATTTTCGCTGCAACGGCATCGATTTCCGCATCGGTCATGGTCGCTTGGAGCGGTTGCAATGTTACAGAAAGCGCCACGGATTTCTTGTCGTCGCCGATCGATTTTCCTGTAAACACGTCGAAAACACTGACATCGGAAACAAGTTTTTTATCCGCATTGCGAATCGCGCCAATTAGTTTCGATGCCGGAATGCTCTGATCAACGACGAATGCAAAATCCCTGTTTACCGCCTGAAATGCCGACACTTTGAGGAGCGGCCGCGCTTTCACGGCCTTGCCTTTCGGCATCGGAATTACGTCCAGGAACACCTCAAACGCGGCGATCGGTCCTTTTACGTCCATGGCGCTGAGAACTTTGGGATGGATCTCACCGAACCATGCCAGAACGTTTGGGCCCAGACGCAACGCACCCGAACGGCCCGGATGGTACCAGCCGGGCGCATCGGCGGTCGCTTGCGCCTTGTCAACGGGCGCGCCACACGCGCCGAGCACCGCCAGCGCATCCGCTTTAGCGTCGAATGCGTCACCCGCACGGGGTGCGGCGGACCAATGCCGTGGACCGCTCATGCCTGAGCGTACCCCAGCGGCAACGGTTTGCTGTCCCTTCGGCGTATCGTTCTGCCAGGCGGCACCAACTTCAAACAGGGCTGCGTCACCGGCGCCACGATCGGCATTTCTGCCGGCTGCCGCAATCAGGTTCGGCAGGACGGAGGGGCGCATCACATCGAGATCGGCGCTGATTGGATTGGCCAGACGGAGCGCCTCCTCACCGCCATCGAACAACGCCGCATCCGTTTCGCGCATGAACGACCACGTCACCGCCTCGAGCATGCCACGGCCGGCCAATATTTTCTTTGCAAACGAAACGCGCCGCTGCGGCAACGTAATGGCCGGACGTGACAGTGGTGTTTCACGCACTAGCGGCACGGCTGGAATGTTATCAAATCCGTGGACCCGAAGAACTTCCTCAACCAGGCAGGCTTCTCCTTCGACGTCGAAACGCCAGCTTGGTACTTCCGCCACAATCTTGTTTTCTTGCTTTTTGGTCTTGAAGCCGAGTCCTTCAAGTATCCGTCGGGACTCGTCCGCCGCAACGTCAACGCCACCCAGTGATTCGACACGTTTGGGGTCGAACAGGATCGGCGCCAAAGGTTCGGGCACCTCACCTGCAACCGTCAGCGCGCTCGCTTCGCCACCACAAAGTTCCAGGATCAGTTTGGCAGCCACGTCCGCACCCCATAACGCCGAAGCCGGATCGACGCCACGCTCAAACCGGTAACGAGCGTCGGACTCGATGCCGAGCTTCCGCCCGGTCGCCGCGGTACGGATCTCGTCAAACAACGCCGCTTCCATGAAGACGTTTGTCGTTTCTTCGGTACAGCCGGTCACCTCGCCACCCATAATCCCGCCGATGGCCTGTGGGCCCTTGGCATCGCCGATAACCGTCATACTGTCGTCGAGCGTATAACTGCGACCATCCAGCGCCTGAATCTTCTCGCCGTTCTTGGCGAAGCGCATGGTCAGTGAGTCACCTGACAGCTTATCCATATCGAACACATGCAGCGGCCGGCCGAGATCAAATGTCACATAGTTCGTAATGTCGACCAGCGCTGAAATCGGACGGAGCCCGATGGCGCGGAGCCGATCCTGCAGCCATTGCGGGCTCGGACCGTTCTTCACGCCCTTGAACGCGCGACCGACCACCATAGGACAGGCCTTGCCTTCGTCACCCAAGTCACGCTTCCAGACAATCGGGCTCTCAAAGCGCCCCGGAACGTCGTCATACGGCCAAGATCTTAGCGTACCGATATCAGCGGCCGACAGGTCGCGGGCAATACCGCGCACGCCAGCGCAATCAGCCCGGTCCGGCGTCAGGGCGATCTCGATCACCGGATCGTCCATCCCCATATAGGAAACATAGCTCTCGCCGACGGGTGCATCTGCCGGCAAATCGATGATCCCGTCGTGATCGTCGGATAACCCCATTTCGCGCTCGGAACAAAGCATGCCGCTGGAATCGACGCCGCGAATCTTCGCTTCTTTCAGGTCAAGGCCCGTACCCGGGATGTGCGTACCCGACGGCGCGAAGACGCCTTTCATGCCGGCACGGGCATTGGGCGCGCCGCAGACGACTTGGGTCTTTTCATCACCGGTATCGACAACGCAGACCTGCAGCCGGTCCGCGTCTGGATGTTGTTCGCACGACACGACTTCGCCAACGACGAAGGATTCGTACCCGGCCGCACGGTCATGCAGTTCTTCGAGTTCCAACCCGAGCGATGTCAGCCGGTCGGTGATCTCGTTGATCGTCGCATCGGTTTCCAGGTGATCCTTGAGCCAGCCGAGTGTGAACTTCATGGGGTGAGCCCCCGAAGCAAGGTCGGCACTTCCAGCGGCACGAAGCCATAATGACGCAACCAGCGCATATCGGCATCGAAGAAGGTACGCAGGTCGGGAATGCCGTATTTCAGCATCGCGATCCGTTCGATCCCCATGCCGAAGGCAAAGCCCTGATACTTATCCGGGTCGATACCGCAGGCCGACAAGACCTTCGGATGCACCATGCCGCAGCCGAGAATTTCGAGCCAATCGTCGCCGGCGCCGATTTTTAGCTCACCGCCCTTGCGGCTGCAGCCGATGTCGACTTCCGCAGACGGCTCGGTGAACGGAAAATAACTCGGTCGAAAGCGAACCGGCACATCGTCGATTTCGAAATAAGCGCGGCAGAACTCGATCAGGCAGCCCTTCAAGTGGCCCATATGCGTCGTCTCGTCGACGATCAGGCCTTCGACCTGATGGAACATCGGCGTATGGGTCATATCGGAATCACAGCGATAGGTCCGGCCCGGCGCGATAATGCGCAACGGCGGTGGCGTATCCTGCATGGTGCGAATTTGAACCGGTGACGTGTGCGTGCGCAGCACCAGCCGTTCGCCATCCGGTTTTTCCGGCAAATAGAACGTATCGTGCATCTGCCGTGCGGGGTGCTCGGGTGGAATATTCAGCGCCGTGAAGTTATGGAAATCGTCTTCGATATCGGGTCCCTCGGCTACCGAAAAACCCATCTCGCCAAAGATCGCGATGATCTCGTCGAGAGTCTGGCTGATCGGGTGCAGACGGCCTTCGCTTTCGGGGCGAACCGGAAGGCTGATATCGACACGATCCGCAGCAAGCTCGGCATCGAGGGCCGCTTCAGCCAATCCGCCATGGCGCGCATCGATCGCGTCCGTCACGGCTGTCTTGACCGCGTTCAGAGCCTGGCCAGCCTCTCGGCGCTGGTCGGGATCAAGGCCGCCCAGCCCCTTCATCATTTCCGTCACACGGCCTTTGCGGCCCAGCGCGGAAACGCGAATTGTGTCAAGCGCATCAAGACTGTCTGCCGCCGCGACCGACGCCAGCAATTCTTCACGCAGTTGGTCGAGATTTTCCATCGCCAAGTCCGACCGGACCGTTACTTGGCGAGCGCTGCCTGCGCCTGCTCAACCAGAGACTGGAAAGCGGCCGGCTCGCGGATGGCGAGATCGGACAGCACTTTTCGGTCGAGGTCGACGCCGGCGATTTTCAACCCGTTGATAAACTTCGCATAGGTCAGCCCATGCATCCGGGAAGCCGCATTGATGCGCTGAATCCAGAGCCGTCGGAAATCACGTTTTTTCGTGCGACGGTCGCGATAGGCGTATTGCAGGTCCTTTTCGACCCGCTGAATAGCGGCGCGAAACGTATTCTTGGACCGGCCGCGCGATCCCTTGGCGGCCTTGATGACTTTGCGGTGACGAGCATGGGTCGTCACGCCCCGTTTGATCCGAGACATATCTTGGCTCCGTTAGTCTAGCTGTATGGCAAATAGTGCTTTTTGACGACCTTGGCATCCGCTTCGGACATAATCTGCGTCCCGCGGTTGGTCCGTTTCATCTTCTGCGAACGCCGCCGCAACATGTGCGACAGGCCTGCGCTGTTAAACCGAACCTTGCCTTTGGCGGTCAAACGGAACCGTTTCTTGGCACTCGACTTCGTCTTCATTTTGGGCATTTCAAATTCCTTGTTAGCGTTTCATGCGCGCATTGGCGCATATCTTTGTTTGAACGACAGGGCATACCCAGGGCCACAGCCGTTCTTCTTAGCGCGCGCCTTATAACGCCGGGGCGCAGAGGATGCAAGACCAGGCGCGAAGCGCAAGTGCCGATAAAGTTATGTAAAGATTTTGCAAACGGGGTACGAAAGCAGGTTCGAACGCCCCAATTGAACAGGGAACAGGTAATATCGGTTGAAACGACCCGCCGTCTTCGGAGTAAGATTAATGCTCAAACTTCGCAAAAACCCTCTAATTGTCCTCGGAATCCTGCTGTCGGCGACATGGCTCAGTGGCCCTTCCGCGGCGGAAACCGCTGAAAAAGACCTGAAAATCGCCATTTTCGCAGGCGGATGCTTCTGGTGCGTGGAATCGGATTTCGACACCGTCCCGGGCGTGGTCCGCACCACATCCGGCTACACCGGCGGATTTACCCCCAACCCGACCTATAAACAGGTCACAAGCAAAAACACCGGCCATTACGAAGCGGTCCGGATTCACTACGATCCGAAAAGAATTAGTTACAAATTGCTCGTCGATATTTTATGGCGCAGCGTCGACCCGACGGATGACGGCGGCCAATTCTGCGACCGGGGCGACAGTTACAAGACGGCCATTTTCGCCACATCGGCGGAACAAAAGCGAATTGCGCAGGAAACGAAGCAAGAAATCGAGAAGTCAGGTGTCCTCAAGAAACCAATTGTGACCGCGATCGTGGATGCCGGTCCTTTCTTTCCGGCGGAGGACTATCACCAAAATTTCTATAAAAAGAGCCCTGTCCGTTACAAATTCTACCGCTACCGCTGCGGCCGCGATGCCCGGGTTGAAGCGCTTTGGGGCAAGGAAGCGCACCGCGGCATTACGAAGCATTAATTTTTGACGGCCTAAGAGCTAATCTCGCGCCTTACGGAGACCCGATTTCTACGATAGCGATTTCCGGCACGACGCGGAACCGGACGGGTAGGATACTCGTTCCGATGCCCTTGCTAACAAAGTATGTCTGACCCGCTTCATTGATGATACCAGCGGCAAAACGTTCACCGAAGGCGGACGGCACGATGAGCCGCCCTAGCCCCGGCAGATCGACCTGGCCACCATGCGTATGGCCCGCGATTGCCAAGCTCACGGACATCGGTAACTCGGGGAAAACGTCTGGATTATGCGTAAATGCAATCATGGGAGAACCGGGCTCCAACCCTGTGAATGCCTTGACCACATCGTGCGGGCCTTCCCAATAATCGCTAATGCCGACAAGTGTGAACGCGCACCCTTTCCATTGAATCGGTAAATTCGCATCTTCCAGAAGTGTCATCCCGTTGTTACGGATCGCCCGCGCCACACGGTCCGGGTCAAGCCACCAATCATGATTGCCCAGCACCGCATAGATTCCCAAAGACGCGCGCAGCTCCGACAGAATGGCCGCCGCAGATTCCGGCGCCATAAATTCGCCGCCAACCACACCGTGAATAACGTAGTCGCCGACAAGCAATATCAGGTCGGGTTCCGCCGCATTCGTTTGTTCGACGACCTGCTTTATCTGTTCCAAATCTATATGCGGCGCGCCGGCATGCAGATCGGCGAGGACGGCGATGGAGAGCCCATCACAAGCCTTGGGCCATCCTTGCGGCGTCGCGGCATAGATATTTTTCTGCAAATTTGCGGGTTCGAGCCAAAATGCCCACGCCCCCAAAATGACTCCAAGCACCGAAACAATCGCCATGATGGGCAAGAAAAAACGCAACACCTTCGTTTTCTTCAATCCGTCAATCCCACCTCGAACGATAATACTGATCGCACTAGCTAAACCGTTAAGCGGTGGACGAATTCAATCCAATATCTGGGTCCATGCAAAGGACAAATTTAAGATTTGCGCCGCTTGACGCCGCGCGGGCGCCCGCGCGACAGTGCCGGTAAGACTAGGGAGCGGAATTATGGACCTAAAACTTGCCGGCAAAACGGCCCTGATTACGGGTGGTTCCAAAGGTATCGGCCGGGCCGTGGCGGAACGGCTCGCGGAAGAGGGTTGCAGCCTTCATCTCGCGGCGCGGACGGAAGCGGACTTGATCGTTGCGCGCGATGCGCTGAACGAAACCTACAGCGCGCAGGTCACTATCCATGCCGCCGATCTGTCGAATGGCGATCGCATGCGGCAACTGGCGACTGAAACGGCGGGTATCGACATTCTTGTCAACAATGCCGGTGCCATTCCATTTGGCCCCGTCGACGCCGTCGACGAGGAAACCTGGCGCCTGGCCTGGGATCTGAAAGTCTTCGGCTACATCAACCTGATCCGCGAAGTCTATCCCGCCATGTGCGCCCGCGGTTCCGGCGCCATCGTCAATGTTATCGGCACCGCGGGCGAAAGTCCGGTCCCGAACTACCTCGCCGGTTCGATGGGCAATGCCAGCATCATGGCCATGACCCGCGCCCTGGGAGGCGAAAGTATCGACAAGGGCGTGCGCGTCAACGCGGTGAATCCAGGCCTCATCGAAACACAACGTCTCATCGATATCTATGCGGCGCAGGCAGAAGAAAAGTTCGGCGACCGGGAACGCTGGCCGGAATTCTTGTCAGACCTTCCTCTCGGCCGCGCGGGAAAACCGGATGAAGTTGCGGACCTCGTCGCCTATCTTGCCAGTCCCAGAGCATCCTGGGTCAGCGGTGCCGTCGTGACTATTGATGGCGGCGTGACACAGCGCTCCAGCCTCTAACCCTAATAAAGGAACTAATTATGGCGCGCGTGGCCGTTGAAACTGAAACAAGACCGGAGGGCCGCATCGCTACGGTCACTATCGAAAACGTCGCGAAAGCGAATTGCCTGACGAGCGAACTGGTTGCGGGCTTGGAAGAAACGTTTCGCGAGTTGGCATCCGACGATGATCTCCGCCTCGCCGTTCTGACAGGGGAAGGGCCACGCTCCTTTATTGCCGGTGCCAATTTGCAGGAGTTGCGCAATTTCGATGCCAAAAGCGGCCGTGCCTATATTACCGGTCTGCAGAACGCCAACCAGGCCATCAGGGAACTCCCGGTGCCGGTCATCGCGCGCGTCAACGGCGCCTGCATGGGTGCGGGTCTTGAAGTTGCGGCCAGTTGCGACATCCGCATCGCCAGCGACAATGCCCGCTTCGCCATGCCGGAAGTTCTATTCGATCTGCCGTCGGTCATCGAAGCGGCCCTGTTTCCCCGGCTGATCGGATGGGGCCGGACAAGCTGGTTGATTTACCGAGGTGATGCCATTGACGCCGCGACGGCCTTGGATTGGGGACTGGTCGAACATGTCGCGCCGGCGGCCGGCCTTGATGTGGCGGTCGCGGAAACCGTCGACATGATCATGGCGAACGGTCCCACCGGTATCCGGTTGCAGAAAAAGTTGATGCGGGACTGGGAACGCCTCTCGCTCGACGATGGCGTTCATGCCGGAATCCAGTCTCTCTCTGATGCCTTCCGGGATGGCACGCCGGGACCGCGCATGGCGAAATTTCTGGATGCCAAAAGCTGATGAAACGAGAGGATATCCTCGCATGTCCGGGCATGCCACCAATGGCGTCGAGTTACAGGCTTCCGCCGTTTCAATTTACCGACCGCGCAGCCTTGAGCATAACTTATGAAAGCAACGCCGACGCGGTTCGCGCCGCACTGCCCGAACCCCTGGTACCCGATGGCGCTTCTGTCATCGTAACGTTCGTCGATACCACGGATAGTCCCTTTGGCGCATACCGCGCCTGCGCAGTTTCCTTAGCGGCAACGTTCGAAGAAACGCCGGTCTCGTACTCCCACGCACTCATTGTCGATCAGGAAGGACCGATTTATGCGAGCCGGGAAGTTTGGGGGTTCCCGGCAACTTACGGCAATCCGGAACTGATTATCGGCGAGAACAGAGTCGCCGGCGTTCTGGATCTTGGTTACGGACAACATCTGCGTGGATCAATTCCCGTCGCGGAAGAAAGCGATCCCGCAAGTGTGTCGTTCGACGGAACGCAAGTCACATGCAAAATCATTCCGGGCGCAGACGGAAAACCAGCCATTGCGCAGCTTGTCTCCACGAAGCCGGAAGCGATCACGATAAAACATTATTGGCGCGGCGAAGCGCAGCTCGAAACCGGCGCTGGAAGCCCTTTGGCCCCATTTCCGGTGCAAAAAATCATATCAGGACAATACGTGCTCGCGGACATGACCTTTCCTCTCGGTCGGGTCATGCACGATTACCTGCAAGAATCCAAATAAGTCCGAGCGGCTATTTCGGCGAGAGGATCATTATCATCTGCCGCCCTTCCATGAGCGGCATCTGCTCGACCTTGGCCGGCCCTTCGAGATCGTCTCGGACGCGCTCCAAAACCTTACGGCCCAATTCCTGGTGCGCCATCTCGCGCCCCCGGAATCGCAAGGTAACTTTTACCTTGTCGCCTTCATCCAGGAATTTTTCCATCGCGCGCATTTTCACATCGTAATCGTGATTATCGATGTTCGGACGCATCTTGATTTCCTTAACATCGATGGTCTTTTGTTTTTTGCGCGTTTCATTGGCTTTTTTCTGCGCGATATATTTGAACTTGCCGTAATCGAGAATTTTACAAACCGGTGGTTTGGCGTTCGGTGACACCTCGACCAGATCGAGCCCCGCCTCGTCGGCGCGGTTCAATCCTTCAGCGAGCGGAACGACGCCGATCATTTCACCGTCTTCGTCGACAAGTCGAATACTAGCGGATTCGATATCCCTATTTACACGCGGGCCATGTTTGACCGGCGCGGCATTGTATGGTGGACGAGCTATAGATTCCTCCTATTGATATTAACGTTCAAATGGGCTGCAGCGCGTCCAATTGGCCGCCGTTTAAACCCAAATCCCTGTGGCATCGTCAGTTTGGCGGTGCCGCTTCAGCCGATAGTGTATTGAGCGCATCTTCAAGTGCAACAATTTCTTGCTTTTTACCCCCGAGCCGCCGCAAGGCGACAGCGCGATCTTCCGCTTCCCGTTTGCCAACAACGATGATCACCGGGACTTTCGCAAGCGAATGTTCTCGCACTTTATAGTTAATTTTTTCATTGCGCAGATCGGTTTCGACCCGCAGCCCCGCGTCGGCGCAGGCCTTGGCGACTTCTTGAGCATAATTGTCCGCGTCCGATGTAATCGTCGAAACGACAGCTTGCACGGGCGAGAGCCATAGCGGCAAGCGTCCCGCGAATTGCTCGATTAGGACGCCAAGAAATCGCTCAAATGAGCCTAAAATCGCACGATGGAGCATGACCGGACGGTGCTTTTCGCCATCTTCGCCGATATAGGTGGCGTCAAGGCGTTCAGGCAGAACAAAATCGACTTGCAATGTGCCGCACTGCCATTCCCGGCCGATCGTATCGGTTAGGACGAACTCGAGCTTTGGACCGTAAAATGCGCCTTCACCGGGGTTAAGCGTATAAGGCAAACCCGCCGCTTCCGTCGCTTCAACCAGTGCTTTTTCTGCTCGATCCCAAACAGCGTCCTCGCCAGCGCGCACCTCCGGCCGGTCGGAAAACTTCACCGCGACATCTTCGAAACCGAAATCGCGGTAAATCGACAGCAGAAGTTCACAGAAACGCTCCGTTTCCGAGACGATCTGATCTTCGGTGCAGAAGATATGAGCATCGTCCTGTGTAAAGGCCCGAACGCGCATGATGCCATGCAATGCGCCCGACGGTTCGTTGCGGTGGCAGGAACCAAATTCCGCCAAACGAATCGGCAAATCCCGATAACTCGTAATGCCCTGGCGAAAAATTTGCACGTGGCCGGGACAATTCATCGGTTTTAGCGCCAAGACGCGGTCGTTTTCGTCATCGACCGTGAACATATGCTCGCGGAACTTCTCCCAATGGCCCGACCGTTCCCAAAGGCTACGGTCCACGAGTTGCGGTGTCTTGACTTCATCGTAGCCCGCATTCTCCAATCGGCGGCGCATATAGGATTCGCAGGCTCGATAGAGCGTCCATCCTTTGGGATGCCAAAACACGCTGCCGACAGCCTCTTCCTGAATGTGGAACAAGTCCATTTCGCGCCCGAGTCGACGATGGTCGCGTTTTTCCGCTTCCTCGAGCCGGACCAAATAAGCACGAAGTTCCTTGTCCGTCCGCCAGCAGGTGCCGTACATGCGCTGCAATTGGGGGTTTTTCGGATCGCCCCGCCAATAGGCACCCGCCAGTTTCATCAGCTTGAATGATTTGCCCAAGCGACCGGTGGATGGCAGATGTGGACCGGTACAAAGGTCGATCCAGTTTCCCTGTCGGTACATCGAAATATCGACATCATCGGGAAGGCTCGCGACATGCTCGGCCTTGAAGGTCTCCCCTGCGTCTTCGAAGAATTTCACAGCATCTTCGCGATTCCAAATTTCGCGCGTGATTTCCTCGTCCCGTTCGACGATTTCCGACATGCGCTTTTCAATCGCCTCGAAATCGTCAGGCGTAAAGGGCTCAGCGCGGTGAAAGTCGTAATAAAAGCCATCGTCGATTGCGGGTCCGAAGGTTATCTGCGTACCGGGGAAAAGCTCCTGCACGGCCTCCGCCAAAACGTGGGCACAATCGTGCCGCAGCAGGTGCAGCCCTTCCTCACTGTCTCTTGTGACAATTGCGACCGTCGAATCGGTTTCAATGGTATGCGTCAGATCACGTTCAATACCATCCACCTTGACCATGACCGCCGCCTTGGCGAGTCCTGGGCCGATCGAGGCGGCAATCTTCGCGCCGCTGACCGCACCTTCATATTCCCGAACGCTGCCGTCGGGGAGCGTAATCGCAACCATGTTTTGTTCCGTTCCAAACTGCCGCAAGATGCGGCGCATCGGTTTACCGCAAGCGGATTGCCGCTTCAACCTCGTCCGGGCGGAGGTCGGCAAGATTATCGCGGCGCAGTATCGTTACCGCAGGCCCTCTTTGGGCGCAAAGCGCTGGATCCGAATCAGAAGAATAAACCACGACCGACGGGCATCCGACGGCGGATATCAGATGCATGGGACCATTGTCATTGCCAACCGCGCCGGCTGCATCGCGGGCCAAACGTGCGAGATCGGCCATCGACGTCTTCCCGGTAAGATTGACCGCTTGGGGACATGCCGCTGCGATGGCGGCGTTCCGGTCCGCTTCGTCGCCCGCACCGATCAGAACACACGCACATCCCTTTTCAGCCAGCCTCTTGGCCAGAGCGATATAGCAATCCGCCGGCCAGCGTTTCGCGGGGCGGCTCGCTGAACCACCGGGAACCAGCAGAACAAAGCCCGCGGGCAGGTCGAAACAGTCAATTTCACCTTCGATCCAGTCGAAGTTTGGCAATGGTACGTCTTCGATACCCGCATCGGACAACTGTTCGCGCTGGCGCTCGATCGTATGCATAAAGTCTCGTTCCGGATTATTGTGGGGGTGAGAACAACCCGGCGCTATCCCGCTCCAGTCCGGTTTCGGTTGTTTCATCAGCCGATAATACATGCCAGAGCGGTCGGAGGTCTGGAGGTCGTAAACCCGGTCGAAGCCTTTGGCATCAAGGTGCCGCTTGAAGGCCAGCCATTTTCCCAATTGGTACCATCGAGGTCGATCGTCGGTCCAAATGTCGTCGAAATATCCGCTTAGCGCCCCAAATTCCGCATAGGGCGCCGTCGTCAGGAGCGTGATACGCGCCTCGGAATGAGCCTGGCGAATTGCGGCGCATGGCCCCATCGCCTGGACAAAATCTCCCAATGCGCTCAATTTTATTACGAGTATTTTCCGGGCGACGGCGGTCACGCGGCAACATCACCATCGGCTTGCGATTCAGCAAGAACCTCTCGATATACATCAAGTGTCGCCGAGCACATTGCCTGTTTGGTGAACTGCTCCCGAACGCGCCGGATCGCGCGCGCCGCCAAATCTTCCCGTTGCTCCACATTAAGCGCGAGGGCCTTTTTCAGCGCAGCAGCCAACGCCCCCGGATCGTTCGGCGGCACCAGCCAGCCCGTCTCATCCGGTAAAACAAGTTCTCGGCTGGCGCCATGGTCGGCAGCGATAATCGGGCGTCCCATCGCTTGCGCCTCAACGATAACGCGGCCAAACCCTTCCGGATCCGTCGAGGCGTGAACCACGGTATCGGCCAGCATCAATGCGGCGGGCATATCCCCGCAATCGCCGACAAGATGAACCACGCTTTCAAGCCGATGTTTCGCGATCAGCGCTTCGAGTTCGCGCCGATAGGAGGTGCGGCCCTGATCGCTGCCGACGATAAGGCACCTGACATCGTCCCGCCCCAGTCTCGCCATCGCTTCGATCAGGACGGTCTGGCCTTTCCATCGCGTCAAACGGCCCGGCAACATGACAACGGGAACCCCATCCGCAAGCCGCCAATCGGTGGAGAGCTTGATGACCCGTTCAGCGCTCACACGCGCCGGATCGAACAGGTTAATGTCAGTACCGCGATGTATAACGCGGATGCGCTCCGCGTCGGCTCTGTAGGTTTCAATGGCATGCCGGGCAATAAAGGCGCTGATGGCAATAACCCGTTCACCGTCCGCCATAACGGAATTGTATAAGCGCTTCAGGGGAAGCCCCAGATTATACGGTGCGTGTATCGTGGTGACGAAATGAGCCCCAGCGTTACGCGCGGCCCGACGCGCGCTCCAGGCAGGCGCACGACTGCGAGCATGGACGATGTCGATACTATGTTCGCGAATTAAGTTTGCAAGGCGCTCCGTGTTGGTGCGCATGACCATGGGATTTTTGGATTGAACGGGTAGCTCGAAATGCTCGCCTCCCGCCCGAAGGACCTCCCGCACCATCGGTCCACCCGAGGAAACGACAAGCGAACGCCAACCCGCCTCCACCAGGGCCGCGGCCATATCGACAGTACCGCGTTCGACCCCGCCCGTTACCAGCGAAGGTACAACCTGCATAACAACAGGGGTCTGGCTGGTCAGGTCTCGCTTCGAAATGGTAGGTTCCGCAACGTTAGCCATGCAGTGGCCAAATCCTTCTTAGTCAATATGCAATTCAGGCGAACGAACGTGGACTCGCAGCAACACTCAATATTAACACGCACCGACGGCGCGACAATCGCCTACCATCATAATACCGGCGCCGGGCCGGGTGTAATTTTTTGCGGCGGCTTCAAATCCGACATGACCGGCATCAAGGCAACGACCCTTGATGCCTTTTGTCGCACTCGAAATCAACAGTTCACACGCTTTGACTATCAGGGTCACGGCGCCTCTTCCGGCAGTTTCGAGAACGGCACGATCGGGACCTGGCTCGACGACCTGCTAACAGTATTCGAAGAGGTCACCGAGGGGCCGCAAATCGTCGTAGGGTCATCGATGGGCGGCTGGATGGCGCTGCTATTGACCCTCTTGCGGCGGGAGCGGATCGCCGGATTGGTCCTGATTGCACCCGCAGCGGATTTCACAACCGAATTGATGTGGAAGAGCCTGACCCCGGAGGCAAGACGGCAAATCGAGCAGGATGGCCTCTGGATGCGTCCGTCGCTATATGACGACGGCCCCTATCCGATCACCCGGAACTTGATCGAAGAATCACGCCGCCATCTGGTTCTGGGCCATCCAATTCCCTTTAGCGGCCCTGTGCGTATCCTGCTCGGTCTCCAAGACGACGTGATCCCCACCGAACATATTCTTCGAACAGCGGATGCGATCACATCGGACAATATCGAAATCACATTAATTAAAGACGGGGACCACCGCCTCTCGGCGCCGGCCGACCTGGACAAAATCCGGGGCGCGGTCGACGAACTCAGCAAAATCGATTGAGCTAGTTCGAAAACGTCTCCGCGAGATACGTTTTTACGCGCGCGATAGCCTTGCTTCGTGCCTTGGAATTCGACCCAATGTGAACCGTGCGTTGGCCACTTTTATAGGCGCTGTGCTTGGTCGTGATGGTTCGTTCCCGTGAATTTGGATGATCGAATGCATGATAGGCCCCTTCATAGGCGTCATACATCATTTTGGCGCTGCCACGCGCATTCGCCTCATCGGCCAGGGCCATGCATGGTTTCGGTTTGGTCCAATCGTCCGCCAGACCGACTTGCAGCAGAATTGGGACGGCCGCGCGATAGTCGCCGACCACACGTCTGAGCGTAATACAGCCCGGATAAAATCCGATCGCCGCTCGGAAATCATGCTTGAGTTGCTCAGGACGTTGCGGTGCGTATTTCCGCACCGCCCATAACATGGACATCGCACCGTTTGACCAGCCCATGAGGACGATGCGGTCGGGACGCACATCGGCTTGCATCTGCAACCACCGCAACGCGCCATAGGCATCGTGCGGCCGTTCGCCGTCTGGCTTGATCGGGCGATTCTTAATCCGGCAAATGCTGCCATAGCCGCGCGCCGAAAAACTATCCGCCAACATTACCGCGTAACCTTGGCCTCGCAGTATCTCAAGCCAGGCGGCTTCGCGCGACTTCATAGAACCATTCTTATTTAGAAGGCCAGCGCAACCATGCATCATCAGTATTGTGTTGAAGGGACCTTCACCTTCCGGTTTGTAAAAATAGCCGGTGAGGGGTGTTCCATCGCCGCTAACAAACGATACGGCTTGCGCCTTAAGTGTACTCGCTGGCACCCGAGCAGGAGAGGAGTTCGTCGTCTGACATCCTAATATAAGCAGCCCAAAGACAAGCAAGCCAAAACGGATCACGCCAACAGTCCTTCCAAACCCACGCGGTAGTTTGGCCATTTCAGGTTAACCGATAGCTCTTCGCGGATTCGCCGGTTGGAAACCCGCTTGTTGTCGCGGTAGAAGCTCTTCCCCATATCGCTCAATTCCGCATCTTCAAACGCAATCTCCGGCGGCGCTTCGATACCGAGCAATTCACAAGCATACGATATGACGTCCTGCGGTGGCGCGGCTTCGTCATCGCAAACATTGTAAGCCGCAGCTGGATTGGGTTTCCTTATCGACGCGTGCAATATTTGAGCAATATCGTCCACGTGAATTCGGCTAAAGACCTGTCCAGGCTTTACGATGCGGCGGCCTCTGCCCGCGCGAACAGTGTCGAGCGCGCTGCGGCCCGGTCCGTAAATACCCGCCAACCGAAAGAGCTGAATGGCGGCATCGGTCCGAAGGTTAAGCCATGCTTCCTCTGCCGTAACACGCCGGGCCCCCCGCTCTCCGGTCGGCTCCAAGGCGGAATTCTCGTCAACCCAATCGCCCCTCCTGTCGCCATAGACACCCGTTGTCGAGAGATACCCAATCCAGGTCAAAGATTGTGTCGATTCGATATCGGCAGCATGTTGGGAAAGAACCGGATCACCGGCTGCGCTTGGAGGAACCGAAGAAAGCAGGTGCGTTGTACCTTGCAACGCATTCGGAGCATCCGGCATTGGGGTTGCACCATCGAACCGGAAGATCTCGTACCCCCGTGCTTCGAATTCTTCTGAATCTGTGTCGGCCCGCAATGTGCCCGCTATTTGCCAACCTTCGGCATGCAATTTGGACGCTAGCGCTTGGGCGGAATACCCGAACCCGAAACAGAACAATCGATTGTTTTTCATTGAGTTAATGAATTCCTTTTGGCAGAAGAGAAAGGCTCAACTGGCAGCAAAATTTGTATAACATGCATGTTATCGCTTCGCGACGAAATCGGTTCTAGAGGTACCCTTGTGGTCTATCGAATTTTGCTAGCCCTATTTATCTTCGGAACAGCGGCGCATGCCGCACCAGTCGAAATCGACAGCGGCAACAGAACCTACGAAAATTGTATGCGCCTTGCGAACAGCGACCCGGATGCGGCCTTGGAGGCTGCCCTTGCCTGGCAGGATATGGGCGGCGGTGGAGCCGCGCAACATTGCGTCGCAGCGACCCTTTTCAATCTTGGCCAGTATGTACAAGCGGCAAAACGTTTTGAGTTAGTGGCGGATCAATTGCATGACGCGCCGCCTGCCGCCCGCGCGGCCATTCTGGCCCAATCGGGGACCGCTTGGTTCCGCGCCGAAGATCTTGAACGTGCGGCTGCCGCGCAAACCGCAGCACTGAAACTCGCGCCGAAAGATAGCGAAATTTTTATTGATCGCGCGATGACATTGGCGGGCGCCAAGAATTATTGGGAAGCCATCGACGATCTGAACCGGGTCATCAACATCAATCCGGACCGTGTCGATGCCCTCATTCTGCGCGCTAGCGCTTATCGCTTCGTCGATGCGCTGCCTCTGGCGCAAGAGGACGCGGAAGCGGCTTTTCGGCTCGCGCCGGACCGTCCCGAAGTTTTGCTGGAATACGGCATCTTGCAACGTCTCCTTGGCAACAAGGACGGTGCGCGACAGATATGGCTCAAATTGTTGCGCCTCCACAGCGGCACACCGGCGGCGGACGCCGCGCAACGCAATCTTGAAATGCTGGACGTGCTCGTGGAACAGGCTCGTTAAGGCCTCGTGCAATTCAGCACGTTAGAAATCCAGGTCCGCGTAATGTTTCGGCGGCGGCGCGCCGGGAATATGGTCACCAAGTAAGGATCTAAAGCTCGGTCGGGATTTTATCCGAGCATACCATTCCCGTGCGGCACTGTGATCATCCCACGGCACATCGCCCAGATAGTCCACGCAGGAGAGATGAGCCGCGGCGGCAATGTCGGCCAATGTCAGCTCGTCGCCGGCGATCCAACGGCGTTGCTCGGTCAGATAACTGATGTAATCAAGATGAAAGTGGATGTTCTGGTTACCCGCCCGAATGGCGGCAGAGTCGGGCTCCCCCAGCCCTAGGAACCGTTTCATGATCTTTTCGTTAACGAGGTTCGCTGTGACTTCGTTGTGAAATTTAAGATCGAACCACGCGACGAGACGTCGGGTTTCCGCACGCATTGCAGGGGCGCGGCCGATCAAAGGCGGATCTGGATGAACTTCATCGAGATATTCGACAATCGCAGCGGATTCCGACAGCACCATGCCATCATCGGTCACCATGACCGGAACTTCTCCGGCCGGATTAAGTGCGAGAAATTCGTCCCGGCGCTCCCACACCTTTTCGACTTTGAGCGTGACATCAATACCCTTTTCGCCAAGAACGATTCGGACTTTGCGACTGAAGGGAGATAACCAGAGATGATACAGCAGCGGCATGGCGGACATATTAGGCGTTACGACAAAAATGGAAAGGGTACGCTACATCATCGACTACAGCGGACTAACGACCAAAATGACTTGTTACAGTCGCATGAAGTTTCAAATGAACATCATATTAACCTATCCCTGACCTAATCAATCCGCGTATAAGTCTTACTATATCGATGCGGAGTTGGCGTGGCACTCTACCATATCTTGATCTTGGCCATTGTGCAGGGGATCACCGAATTCCTCCCGATTAGCTCTTCGGGGCATCTGATCCTGACATCGCAGGTGCTTGGTTGGCCCGATCAGGGTCTCATCATTGATATCGCGGTTCACGTCGGCACCCTGATCGCCGTCATGCTGTATTTTTGGCGTGACATCTGGTTGATGATCACCGGCTTGGTTTTGCTCACCACCGGGCGTAGCGGACCCGGCGCACGTCTTGCACTCTATATCCTAATCGGCACAGTACCCGTCGTGATCGTTGGCTATTTCGGCAAAGACTTCATCGAATCAAGTTTGCGCAGCGCCGAAGTAATTGCCTGGTCGACACTTGGATTTGGTCTTCTGTTATGGATATCGGACCGGGTTGGGATGACCTTGCGTTCGATCGAACATCTTACCTGGGGCAGCGCACTCTTCGTTGGCATGCTACAGGTCCTGGCACTCATTCCCGGAACCAGCCGTTCGGGCATTACGATAACGGCAGCGCGTTTACTGGGCATGGAACGACGAGATGCTGCCCGGTTTTCCATGCTGCTTTCAATCCCGACGATTCTCGGGGCCGGTGTATTGACCGGTTTCGACCTTTACCAATCCAGTGATGTATCGATGGGCTACGATGCCATTATTGCAGCCGTTCTCGCATTCCTAATGGCCTTGATCGCCATCTGGGGTCTGATGCAGTGGCTCCGCAATGCGAGTTTCACCCCTTTCGTCGTTTACCGAATACTTTTAGCGGCGGGATTGCTCTACTGGGTATACGCTTGATAAAGCCAAGTTCAGCCCTGCAGACCCACGGTCGGTAATACCATGGGCGCGAGGGCCTCTGCGTCTCGTCCCGCCCAATCAAGATCGGGCACTTTTTCCATGGACCGTTTCTGAGCCACTTCAAGCGCCTCGGATGCCGCCTGCAAATCAATGTTGCAGGGGCGGCCTTCCTTCACGACCTGCAGGCCGTCGACGTAAACGTCCCGAACGGCACGCTCCGCCGCGACAAAGATCAAACTGCGCAGCGGTTCTCGAAGCGGCATCATTGACGGATCCTTGATATCGACGAGCACAAAATCGGCTTTGCAGCCCGCCGCAAGCCGTCCGATATCGTCGCGCCGGAGCGCGCGGGCGCCTCCGATTGTCGCCGCTTCGAAAACATCCCGTGTTTCCAGATCATCGACCGTGCCAACCGCGATACGTGCGAAGTTGCCCACGCTCCGCATTTCTTCCAGAAAATTATGCGGATAGGTATCGGTCCCGATACCAAGGTTGACCCCCGCACGGCGATACTCGCCGAAACTTTGCAGTGTAATGCCACGCCGCATAAAGACCGTTGGGCAATGTGCGACGGTCGTTCCGGTTTCGCTTAAAATACCGAGATCGTCGCGCGACGACCAATGCAGCCACGGATGATGATCTAAAAATATGGCATGTCCAATTATGGCGTGTGGCCCCAAACCACCGATATCTTTTAGCCATTGAATCGGTGTCACACCGTGGCGGTGAATCATTTCATGAAACTCATTCACGCTCTGTGCGGCGTGAATTTGAAACGGCAGATTGCGTTCCTGTGCATAGTCATGCGCGTCGCGAATGAGGTCCGGGGTGCACGTATCAATCTGGGCCGGGCACACCATGCCGCTCAAACGTCCCGACGGATGTTGCCGGGCCAATTCGATGACCCGTTGCGCTTCCGCGAATGCCTCGCGTCCCGCCTGCTCATCCCAATCATATTCGATCCGCCGACCTTCAGCGACGCGCCACCGTGCATCGCGGAACATCGGCGCGGCCACCGCCCGAATGCCGCTATCCGCCAGCGTATCCAACCAACCGTCGAAGGGAATCGAGAGATCGGCGACCGTGGTGACGCCGCTCATCAGCAATTCGGACATCGCCACCTGAATGCCCGCGATCGCGCCCTCCCGGTCGCCTGCAAAAACCGGCAGGAACTCATACAGCGAACTGTGCCAGAAATTCGGGCTGCGTGTCTCGTCCGTCAGCCCCTTGCGAAGCGGCTCACTCGACGGGTGGGTGTGAATATTGACCAAACCCGGCATAACCATTCGCGCACGGCCATCGATCTCTTTATCGGCGGCGCCTTCAAAGCGCTTGCCGACATGAAGAATCTCCGTCCCGCGAAACGCGATGTCGGCATCCCGAAGATAGACATGCCGTGCGTTTGCGTCGTCCCATGCGACCACCCATGCAGCGTTTCGAATAACAGTCGTCTTTGCCGATGGGTCCGTCATCGTTAGGCCGTTTGGGCGCCGTGGAAACGACCACCGCGTTTAAACCTGTCGAGATAAGTTGGCAAAATCACCTCGGCAGCGGTCGGCGTAATATTAAGCGCCTCCAACGTCGGCTGCGTACCCGACTGGACATTGTCCGTGCGCAGTAACGCTACCTGGTCCCTTGTCAGGGGCGGTTTCGGCAGGAGCTCGAGAAAAAACGCCTCGAGCGACGCCACCCAGAATGGAATGGGTACCAATAGAGATTTACGGTCTGTCGCATCCAGCACCAGCTCCATTAGAGCCTTGAAGCTGTATACGGTCGGTCCGCATAGCTCGTAGGTCGTGCCAATGCTATCCGAGCGGGCCAGTGACGCCACCATTGCGTCTGCGACATCGCCAACGTAAACCGGCTGAAACTTCGTACCACCATCACCATAAATATCGATGCTGCCATTCCGGAACGATGGCAACGGACAGCCGAATACGGGCAAAACCGGCAAGAGCCGTGCCAAAGCCGCAAACCGGTTAAAGAAGTCATCGTCAGGCCCAAAGATGACGCTGGGGCGAAAAATCGTCGCATTTGGAAAAGCTTCCCTGACCGCGTCCTCGCCAGCCGCTTTCGACCAGGCGTAGCGCGACCGCGATTGTTTGGACGCACCAAGGGCGGACATATGCAGCAAGCGAGACACTCCAGCCTGCTGCGACAAGCGCGCGATCCGCTCCGCGCCATCACGATGTATGGCCTCAAAATTCTGACGGCCGCGGCTAAATAAAACTCCGACAAGATTGACAACCACGTCAGACCCTTCAACGGCCGCTGCAACCGCTGTTTCATCGGTTATATTGATTCCGACCGGCGTGACCTGCCCCACATCGCCCATGGGTTTCAAGAAGGCCGCCCCCGCAGCATCACGAACAGCAGCCCGCACGACATAGCCCTGTGCGGCAAGCCGAGCAACCAAGTGCCGGCCGATAAATCCCGATCCACCGAATACCGTGACCTGTTTCATCGTAGCTTGCCCTTCCGCGAATTTTTACTGCAGGAGAATTTGGCGCATCTTATCGCCGGTTGCCAATTATCGCATTGCCTAATTTCAACAGAAATATTTAACCAATTCGATACAATGTATGCGTTCTGGATCGCGACTGGTTGACATCATTCGCGGCTCAGCCTATCACGCGGCATCATTCTGAACCGGCGCCCAGGTGGCGGAATTGGTAGACGCGCAGGTTTCAGGTACCTGTGGGGGAAACCCCGTGGAAGTTCGAGTCTTCTCCTGGGCACCAAATACTTCCCTCAATTACGAGGGCGAAGGAATTTGATTGTCGATTGAATTGCATCAGGGCGACCTGCCCGACGGTATCGACTTTGGCGACTCGGTCGCAATCGACACGGAAACGATGGGTCTCAACCCACATCGCGACCGGCTCTGCTTGGTGCAATTGTCGGCTGGCGACGGTGTTTGTCATCTAGTTCAGATTCCAGCGACTGATCGAAAGGCGCCAAATTTGACGCGGCTCTTGGCAGATCCCAACGTTGTCAAACTGTTCCATTTTGCGCGGTTCGATATCGCCGCGCTGAAAAATGGGCTTGGTGTGGATTGCGCGCCGGTTTATTGCACCAAAATCGCCTCCAAGCTCGTACGAACCTATACCGACCGGCACGGACTAAAGGATTTGTGCCGCGAATTGCTGGATGTCGATCTTTCAAAACAACAGCAATCCTCCGATTGGGGTGCAAAAACACTGTCGAAGGCGCAAAAAATCTACGCGGCGAGCGACGTATTACACTTACATGCGTTGAGGGAAAAGCTTGACGAAATGCTACGCCGGGAAGGCCGTACCCACCTCGCGGAAGCCGCGTTTGGATTCCTCCCAACCCGCGCTGAACTAGACCTGTCCGGATGGGAAGAAACAGATATTTTTGCGCATAGTTAACAAAATCCGCTAACGCCAACAGGCGTCTTTATTTTTTCCAGTTGCATGACTATGATTCAAACACCAACTGTTGTGTGATTCATGATCGGTCTCGGTGATGTCACTGACGCAGAAAAGGGTAAAAGTTCTGACTTCTTCACAAATCAAGAAGCCGGCAACTGAAACGAACACCGATTTCGAATCGGCATCCCGCGTCTTGTCGCTGGAAGCAGACGGTATCCGCGCCCTATCAAAATCGCTGGACGACAAATTTTCGGGTGCGCTCGGCATACTGGCTGCCGTGACCGGCCGTGTCATCGTGACGGGCATGGGAAAGAGCGGGCATATTGCACGAAAAATTGCGGCGACGCTCGCGTCCACGGGCACGCCGGCCTATTTTGTCCACCCCGGCGAAGCCAGCCATGGCGACCTGGGAATGATTACGTCCGACGATGCCGTCATTGCCCTTTCCAACTCCGGCAACACGCAGGAACTGAACGATCTCCTCGAATACACCAAGCGGTTCGCAATACCGCTAATTGCCATCACCGCGCGCGCGCATAGCATAATGGCGGAATTCGCGGATATCGCCCTCATCCTTCCGCCCGTTCCAGAGGGATGCCCCATGGGGCTCGCACCGACAACGTCAACGACGATGCAATTGGCGCTGGGCGATGCGATCGCGGTAGCGCTTCTCGAACGCCGGGGCTTCTCGCCCACGGATTTCCAGGTTTTTCATCCTGGCGGTCAGTTGGGTTCAAGTCTTCAGCGCGTAGCCGACCTCATGCATCGCGGCGGCGACATACCCGTCGTTTCCCAAAGCGCCAGGATGAGCGACGCCGTCTTGGCGATGACGAGGAAGCATTTCGGATGCGTTGGAATTGTCGATGACGATGGCAATTTAAGCGGCGTCATTACCGACGGTGACCTGCGACGCCATATGGGCGACACAATGCTGACGCTCCGCGCCGTCGACGTTATGACCGCCGACCCGCAAACCATCCGCGATTCAGCTTTGGCAGCCGAAGCGTTGGCCTTGATGAACGACCGCGCCATTACCAGCCTGTTCGTCCTGGAAGAGCGCCGCCCGATCGGCATCCTGCATATCCATGACTGCCTCCGCGCCGGAATCCGATAAACCCCCGCCCGAGGCGGCTGAGCAAGGCGGTCAGACCTTTGCGCAACTCTCATTCCGGCGAGAGCGGCCAAGCTATAGTCCGAGATATGGCCGTTTCGTCGGCATTGCCAAAATCTTGTTACCGACCATTGCAACTGCTTTGATCGTCATCGTGGTGATTTGGCCCGAACTCAGCGAACAATCGCGCCCCTTTGACATAAAGCCGACAAAAATCGACAATTCGGAAGCGGAGAAACTTCGCATGATCAACGCCCGCTTCATGGGTGTTGATGCCAGTAAACAGCCCTTCTCTCTGACAGCGGAAGCTGCGGATCAAGCGACCGCCGACGCACCGGACATCACCCTCGTATCGCCAAAAGCAGATATCTTGATGAGCAATGGCGCCTGGGTCGCGCTAACCGCGACCGATGGTAATTTTAACCGGGACCAGCAAATTCTGGAACTCACGGGCAACGTGAATTTATTCCATGACAGCGGCTATGAATTCCGGACGGAAAGTGCCGTATTCGACCTCACCGCCGGTGATGCCACAGGTACGGAGCCGGTCGAAGGGCAGGGTCCGTTTGGACATCTCCAAGCAGAAGGCTTTCGAATCTACAACCGCGGCGAAAGGGTCGAATTCACCGGCAAGGCAAAGCTGACGATCACACCCAAGGCGGGAGACGTTGATAAATGATGCGCCTTGCGATCATCTTCTTTTTGTTCGCGCTTCCGGGATACGCGAACGCACAGAGCGTCGTTAGCGGCGATAAGGACAACCCCGTGGAAATCAATGCCGATGACGGCATTGAGTGGCAACGTGATACCAAAGCCTACGTCGCGCGCGGCAATGCACGCGCCGTGCGCAGCGGCGTGGAAGTTCTCGCCGACACGTTAACGGCATTCTATCGCGACGGTAAGGATGGCAACGGTCAGGAAGTTTTCCGGATTGACGCTGACGGCAACGTTAGGATCCGGTCAAAATCGGAAAAGGCGTTCGGCGACAGAGGCGTTTATCACGTCGACGACTCGGTATTCGTCCTGGTCGGTGCAAATCTGCGGCTCGAAACGGCAAGTGCGCTTATTACGGCTCGGGATACTTTGGAGTATTGGAACCTTCGGCAGCTCGCGGTCGCCCGCGGCGATGCGATCGTTGTCGGGTCGGACGGAAAATTGCGCGCTGATATTTTAACCGCGCATATCACCGAAGGCGGCAAGCGGGATATCGACCAGATAGACGCCTTTGGCAATGTGCTGGTATCGACAAAGGACGAAATCGCACGCGGCGACGAAGGCGTGTATAATCCACAAACGGAAATCGCCACGCTGTGCGGAAACGTAAAAATTACACGAGGGAAGAACCAACTGAATGGTGCGTGTGCCGAAGTAAATCTCAAGACGGGCAATAGCCGTCTGATTGGCGACGGAAAACGCGTAAAAGGCATTATTCAGCCTGAAAAATAGCGCGAAGGATGCGATTTAGCGGTGGATAACGACGAAAAAAACAAACCGGACAGCGCCGGCCCCATGAATTGGCCCGGCGATAGCCTGGCCGTGAATTCGAGCCAAATTGCGACAGAAGAAGACGCAAAAGGTCCGCAGCTTATCGCAGAAAATCAGGGCCTTGTGGTCAGCAACATCGGCAAAAGTTTCAAGAAACGACCCGTTCTGCGCGATGTCAGCGTTGACCTTCATCGCGGCGAAATAATTGGACTGCTTGGCCCGAACGGCGCCGGGAAAACCACTTGCTTTTACATCATTACCGGCCTGATCGCGCCGGATTACGGTATGATTTCGCTGGACGGCGCGGATATCACGCATTTGCCCATGTATCGCCGCTCGCGTCTTGGAATTGGCTATCTGCCGCAGGAAGCATCGATCTTCCGAGGTCTTACGGTCGAAAACAACATCCGCGCGGTACTCGAAGTTATCGAATCCGATCGCGATCAACGCGAGGCAATGCTTGACGCCTTACTCGCCGAATTTTCGATCTCTCACTTGCGCCGCACACCCGCGATAGCGCTGTCTGGCGGTGAGCGGAGGCGAGTCGAAATTGCACGCGCCCTCGCATCACAACCTGCCTTCATGCTGCTCGACGAACCGCTGGCGGGCATTGATCCCATTGCGGTGCACGATATTCGAGAGCTCGTATACCATTTGAAGGACCGCGGCATTGGCGTCTTGATTACGGATCACAATGTCCGCGAAACGCTGGATTTGGTGGAACGCGCCTACATTCTGCACGATGGCATGGTGCTGATGCAGGGCGCGCCCGAGGAAATCGTCGATCACGATGAAGTTCGACGAGTCTATCTCGGCGAAAGATTCAGTCTTTAGTAGTTTTTGGCGGTAAGAATCTAGCACAGTATGGCAATCACCCCGCGCCTTGAGCTTAGGCTCTCACAATCACTGGTGATGACACCGCAGTTGCAGCAGGCCATCAAGCTGCTGCAATTGTCGAGTCTGGAACTGACAGCGTATGTGGAAACCGAACTCGAGCAGAATCCCTTGCTCGAGCAAGATGAAAGCGAAACGGATAATAAGCGCGAAGCCGACCGCGAAACAGTTCCGGACGGTGAAACTACTGGCGATTCAAGCGACCAGGTTGAGCCCTCGGACGGACCGGATACCGCCGATTTGACGGGTGCCGACACAATGCCTTCCGACGGGGAGTCGCCGCTCGACGCCGATTACGGCAACGTTTACGAACAAGACGGCGTTGTCGATGTTTCCGGCGAGGCACCTGCCGCCTTTGCGGATGGCGGCAGCGGCGGCGGACGCGGTAATTCCTTTGATGCCGAGCAAGACTTCGAATCCGCCCTAACCAAGGACATCACGCTCCGCGAGCACTTAAACGAACAATTGAATGTCGATGTGGAAGATCCGATTGATCGCATGATCGGCGTTCATTTGATCGATATGCTTGACGATTCCGGTTGGCTGTCCGGGGAGCCAGAAACGATTGCGGAAAACCTGAACTGCGAACTTTCCCGAGTCGAAGCTGTACTAGAGCAAATGCAGCAATTTGACCCCCCTGGAATCTTTGCCCGGGATCTGCGCGAATGCCTTGCCTTGCAGCTTCGTGAAAAAGACCGCCTTGACCCGGCGATGGCCAAACTTCTCGAGAATCTCAATCTCTTGGCAAAACAAGACATCAAAAACCTCCTGAAGGTATGCGAAGTCGATGCCGATGATTTGGCCGATATGGTCAACGAGATTCGCGCACTTAATCCAAAACCGGCGCAAGCCTTCGACCACGAAGTCGCGCAAGCCATCATTCCCGATATCCTGATGCGACCGAATCCCGATGGCGGTTGGATAGTCGAACTCAACCCCGAAACGCTACCCCGCGTACTCGTAAATACCAGCTACTACGCGAAAGTCAGCAAGGACGCGCAAACAAAACAGGATAAAGAATACCTAGCCGAACGCTTTCAGTCCGCGAGTTGGCTGGTTAAGTCGCTGGATCAGCGTGCCAATACAATCCTCAAAGTCTCCAGCGAACTGGTGCGTCAACAACATGCCTTTTTCGTCCGCGGCGTGGAGCACCTCCGTCCCCTCGTATTGCGCGATATCGCGGAAGTCATCGAAATGCATGAGAGCACGGTGAGCCGCGTCACGACGAACAAATACATGTCAACGCCACGGGGCCTCTTTGAACTCAAATATTTCTTCACCTCTTCGATTGCCAGCGTCTCCGGCGGCGAAGCGCATTCGGCTGAATCCGTGCGTCACCGGATTAAGGCACTGATCGACGATGAATCGCCCGAAAGCATCTTTTCAGACGATCGAATTGTCGAAATTCTACGCGACAACGGCATTGAAATCGCCCGGCGCACTGTCGCCAAGTATCGGGAAACATTAAATATTCCCTCATCGATTCAGCGTAAGCGTTTAAAAGCACAAGCATTATAGCGAGCGCGCATTAACGATAATTTCAGAGGCTTCGAGCTATGTTGACTCTATTCGACGCTCTCACTATGGTGCCGCACCTTGGAGGGCAGGGACGCAAGTTCGCGCCGCTCGGCCAAATAGACACGACATTACATTGGTTCCCTTATGCAGCTTTCCGTACACGGCAAGCAAATTGATGTTGGCGCTGCACTTCGCGGCCATATCGAAGAAAACTTGCCCACTATTGTCACGAAGTATTTCGACAACCCCACCGATGCTCACGTAACCTTGACCCGCGAAGGCAAAGGGTTCAAAGCCGATATTTCCGTCCACGTGGGCAAAGGCATTATCGTACAAAGCCACGCGTCTTCCGAGGATGCGTATGCCGCGTTTGATACGGCTGCGGTTCATATTGCCAAGCGCCTGCGACGCTACAAGCGCCGCCTTCGCGATCACCATCGCGGCCGGGAAGACTCGCCGAAGAGCTTAGCAGTACAACAATTCGTTCTCGAATCTCCCACCGAGCTTTCGGAAGAGCCTTTGGCAGAGGACAAACCGCTTATCGTGGCCGAAATGGCGACAAATATCGAGCGGCTGACAGTGAGCGAGGCCGTTATGCGGATGGATCTGTCCGGTCAGCCCGCCATGCTGTTTCACAACAGCGCAAATGGCGCCGTGAATATGGTTTACGTCCGTAGCGACGGCAATATAGGCTGGATCGATACGGGCGGTGAAACCAACGCTGAAAATGCGGCATCCTGATTGAGTAAAATCAATGGAACTGCAAAAACTAATCAACGCTGATTGTGTTATTCCCAAACTTGCTGCTTCTTCCAAGAAACAGGCATTGCATGAGCTTTCACTCTGCGCTGCAACGCATACCGGGCAAGAGCAGCAGGCAATTTTCGATGCACTACTCGAACGCGAACGCCTAGGTACGACAGGCGTGGGCGGTGGCGTTGCGATCCCGCATGGAAAACTCGCATGCCTCGACCAGTTGTACGGTCTCTTTGCGCGTCTCGATACGCCGATTGATTTTGAAGCGATCGACGATCAGCCCGTGGATTTGATTTTTCTTCTGCTCGCACCGGAATCTGCCGGCGCAGACCACCTCAAAACACTGTCGCGCGTGTCGCGTCTTCTGCGCGACAAAGCAGTATGCGAAAAATTACGGGAATGCGATTCTTGCGAGAACCTTCTGGCGCTGATAACCGATCGCGCGCCAAGCCTCGCGAACTAAGCCGACCTACCTAGTTTAGCTTTACAACGCTTAAATCCCGGTCGTAGGCCGCAGCTAAAGCCGCCTCCTGGCTACCCGCAACGACGAGTTCCTGCCCTAGGGCCGACATCAAGACGAAATACCGAACATTCTCGATCTCAACCGGTCGAATGTAGGCAATATTCTCCGCCCCAAGATGCGCGAACGCACCCGCTGACATTTGTTTTGCACTATTTTCACTGATCATTGCCATCCTCGCTTACTCCAATCCCGCCGCAGACGTGACGTCCACCGTTTCGGCTCGCGACGCCCGCTTCCGAATTTTAATTTTCTGCACGCGGGGTTCCGGATCTGGTCTTATAAGATCGACGTGCAGCAAACCGTTATCGAGCTCGGCGCTAACGATTTCAATTCCCTCGGCCAAGACAAAACTGCGCTGAAACTGCCGTGCGGCGATACCGCGATGGAGATATATTCTCTCGTCATCATCGGTTTGCCGCCCTCGAATGAGCAACTGGTTATCTTCGAGTTCAATCGATAAATCAGCATCCGTAAACCCGGCAACAGCGAGCGTTATACGCAAGCTATTCGATCCAATCTGCTCGATATTGTAAGGCGGATAACCTTCCGCCGACATTTTCGATATCCGGTCGAGCGTTTGCTCGAACTGCTCAAAGCCCAGCAAAAATGGGCTGTTAAATAAGGACACACGAGACATGGCGCGGTCATCTCCTCCTTCTCACGAGCGAGCTGCCGATTTGTCCGAAACCCTTAAGCGGCGCCTCGGACAGACAGTATCTGGTGATTTTCCATGTCGAATTCAAGCAGTATAAAATTTGCGTAAATCCTTAGCATCCGGACACCAAAGGCTTTCGGCGCTCCCATACTTGCCTCGGTTCCAACCGGAAGAGTACGATTCGGATGTAATCAGCGCATTGATAGGGAAGGGTCCGGCATGCCGACGATTCAAGCGAAGGGAATAGAGTTCAATTACAGTCTCGAAGGGCCATCGGACGCCGCGACTGTCTCGCTCAGCAATAGCTTAATGTCGAACTACGGCATGTGGAATGCGCAGATGTCGGCGCTGACCGAGACCTACCAGGTCTTGCGATATGACACGCGTGGCCATGGGAATACCGAAGTCACGCCAGGCCCCTACACAATCGAGCAACTTGTCGATGACGTTCATGCGCTTCACCAGGCTCTCGGTATTGCCAAAACGCACTTTGTCGGCCTCTCGATGGGCGGCATGACCGGTCAGCTTCTCGCCGTAAAGTATCCTGACCTGTTGCTCAGCCTTACGCTTTGCGATACAGCCAGCCACATGCCACCCGAGTCTGCCTGGGACGACCGCATCAATACCGCAACAGACAAGGGAATGGACGGTCTGGTGGAAGGTACCTTGGCGCGCTGGTTTACTCCCGCCTTTCACACCAGCAATCCTGACGAAATCGCCCGGGTCGGCGATATGATCCGCAGTACGGCCGTCAACGGGTTCATTGCCTGTTGCGAAGCGATCAAGGTGATGAACCAGACATCAATACTTTCCAACATCACGGCGCCGACGATGATTATTGTCGGCGAAGAAGATGCCGGCACGACCCCTGATATGTCGCGGATTATTCAAGCTGAAATCGGCGGCTCGGAATTGGAGATCCTTCCGCAGGCCGCCCATCTGTCAAACATCGAACAGGCTGACGCCTTCAACAAAACGCTACGAAAATTTCTATCCAGCGTTTGAGCGTTGGATCGGAACGTGGTTTGTCGGAATCTTTTCTAACGATCCAACAACCGCGTAACTCTGATCTACTAATAGATTTTAAAGCACTGACACAGGATTAAACCTGTTTGAATGCGATAATGCCGCCATTTGCCATTTCAGCGGGCACCCATATCGTACCATCGGCGCCTTGATTTGGTGTAATTCCCGCATTCTCCAGACAAGCGCGGACCTTGCCAAGCGCGTCGACACTCACAACGGCGGCTGCGGCGCAAGGTGCATGTGGCTGTGCCGCACCTTGAAAACGGGCCGCAAATCCTGCCTCGTCCAACACCGTCGCCACCCCGCCCCCAGGAAGCAAGCATTGGCCCTCCTGAGCGACGACGCCCGTGATCCCTTCGATCCGCGCTGCTGTCGACTCGCCACCACAAAACACGGCTTCATCGAACGCAACAGCTCCATTGGGATGGGTCATGAGCGGCGGTTGCCAGATTACGTCCGGAGTCTGGTGCTCGATAACAATAAAGCGTCCTTCCGGGTAGCGGTCGTCCTGACTGAAAATATTGCGGAACCGAAACTCGCGCACGCCATCGCCATACGGTGCATCGCGCCGCCTCTGCAAGGGCGGATCGAAACCATCGACTCGTTTCACCAACGCTTCATAAGCGATGTCGGCGTCAGAACACCGAAACGCGGTGATGTGGATGCCTTCGAAGCGATCCAGAAAGGCAGTCCATGGATTATGGTTCGCCGGGTTTGTAATCCCGATAAGTTCGAGGTAGCCCCGGGCGAACATGACACAATGGTTCGACGTCGCCCACGGCGCCATAATTTCGCCGTCCGGCGTCGCACCCATTTGTGGACTACGGGGCGCGAGCTGGAATCCCAGTTTCTGCCAGCATGCCGCACCCGCGTCCAAATCGCGGACCATAAAACCCAAATGGTCGAGTGATAGATTGTCGTCGGTCATCGCACACCTTTCCCAAGAGCGTAACGATGAAACCGTACAACGGGTGCCGTTCAGAGGCTACCAGTGTAGCGTCCCAATCGAACCCTTACTTAAAAAAATTAGTGAAAAGTCACGGGTCCGTGCAACAAATCGTCGACCAGTTGGAAAACGACAAGTGCCGCTTCGTTATGGCGCACATCCGGATGTCGCATACGGTACGCGGCTATCGCCGCGATAAAGGCCGTATGATCGACCGCTCCAGCGTCTTTCTGCTCTCTAAAAGCGGATGCGATGGCACGCAAATCCGCATCGTGTGTCCTCAAATTCGGCATTTTCCTCTCACCCTCGAATCACTGTTTAATGTGCGGGTATTAATGCCGAATTAACTGTCCCGTCGCGTCACCCATACGGGTCATCGAAAATAATACGCTAATTAGCCCAATTATAAACCAGAATTCTGTCTTAAAAACCTGCCTTGGGGACGATATCGCTCATAAAATGTTCCATGCGTTCAAGTGTTTCCGAGACACTGGATCCCTCAAAATTCAGGACAAGGCAGCGCAGGCCAAGTTCATGGTATTTCGCGATATCATCGGCAATTTCATCCTTATCACCCGTAAACGCCCGTCGTCCGCCCTCCGACGACGGCACAGCCGTGCTGTCACCGTAACCGCTATACCAATTGACCCCGTATGCGAGATCGATTTCAGCCATATCTCTGCCCTGGGACTCCACATAACGACGCAACTTTTCCACAGCGGCCGCGTATCTGTCGGGTACATCCAGTGGCTGGCGCGGATTGTTGCCGATCGGGTACCAGCCATCGCCCAGGGCAGCGACACGGCGCATCGCGACGCCGCCTTCCCCGCCAATCCATAGCGGGGGATGTGGTTTTTGAACCGGTTTCGGGAGAAAGGTTATGTTTTTGAAATTCGCATATTCCCCAGCAAAATTTGGTTCCCCCTGAGTCCATAGAACCTTGAAAACATTAAGGTATTCGTCAGTAACCCGGCCTCTGTCTTTGAAAGGCGGTGTGCCGATCGCATCGAATTCTTCCCGCATCCAGCCCGCACCGCAACCAACCGTGACCCGACCCTCCGAAAGAACGTCAACCGTGGCAAGCATTTTGGCGGTCACGACGGGGTTTCTGTGCGGCACGACCATTACCGAAGTCAGAAGGCGCAAATGTGCTGTCGCATGTGCCAGATACGACAACAACACCAATTGTTCGAGCGCCTCTCCGGTACGGCCGCCGGCCCATTGGCCGGTCTGAGAATAGGGATATGTCGAGTCAACATCGCGCGGTACAATGATATGATCGTTCACAACAACGGTACGAAACCCTAAAGCCTCCCCCCGCGAGGCAATCGTCGCAATATCACGCGGCGTGGCCAATGGCCCTCTGGTTGGAACGCCAAATCCGAAATCCATGGTGACACCATTCATACTTCACAAAACCTGAGTGATCCTATAACGCCTCAACGCACAATCCAATCTCGACCCTTTTGATCAGCAATTTACAAATCGTCACATTTACACGCCGCTCGTTTAGGATTATCAGTCACTTATGGCCGAACCGTTTTGGAATAATCCGCAATTTTGGACACCGACGACTATCGCTGCGATTGCCGCAGCCGGGACCATTATCGTCTTGGTATTGTGGATGGTTTATCGCCGCCTCGGTAAGTCCCGCGCCCGCACACACCGGTCTAATCGGCAAGCGCAAGTCGTCACGAGGTTCCAAACGGCATCACCACTGCAAGAAGCCGCGAATCAGTTGGCAGACCGGGGAAATCCGGAGAACCGAGTCACTGCTGTTGAGACGCTGAAGGAATTGGCGCGAAATTCGCCGCAAAATTATTGGTCGGTGATGGAAATTTTGACGACACATCTCCGCCGTTATGCGCGTGCGCCAATCACCGCTGGTACAATTAAATCAACTGACGGTTCAAGGCCGAAGCTTGCGCCGGACATTCAAGCCGTCGTTTCGGTATTTCTCCATCGCGATACTCAGCACGAAAGCAAGGACGCGGTCCTCGACCTTCGCAATACCGATTTGAGCCAAGCGGACTTGCGCGGAATATTTTTGCGCTACGCCAACTTGCAAGGGGCATCGCTGATCGGAACCGCCCTGCGGAACGCTAATTTACGCGACGCGAACCTGCGGGCCGCACGTCTCAATGGGGCAAGCATGCGCGGTGCGGACCTTCGCGGTGCCAATTTCAGCGAGGCATCACTAAGGGACGCCGACCTGCGCTATTCGGACATGCGCAGCATTATTCTCAACAATCTGACAGACCTTATCCACGCGGATCTCAGTGATGCAGATTTGCGGGAAGCCAGCCTGATCGATGCCGTACTATGCGAAGCCAAATTAAGCCGGGCGAGTTTACGCGGCGCTATTCTTGAGTTCGCCGACTTACGTGGCGCTGCTCTGGACGAAGCCTATTTGCGTGATGCTAATCTGGGCGGCGCCGATTTGCGCCACGCACGTATGAACAAGGCCGATTTGCGCGGCGCAATTTTGACAGACGCCGATTTCAGGCGCGCCGACTTGCGAAACGTAAAATTCGACGGTGCAAACTTACATAACGCCGATCTGTCTTATGCAAACCTGCGCGGTGCCGACCTTCGTAAGGCGGATCTGAAAGACACGAACTTCCAAGGAGCCGATTTGTACGGCGCCCGACTTCCCGAAGATTCCTCCGAAGTCGCAACGGCGATTCCCCGCAAGCAATCGACATCCTAAAGCACCTTCACAGGATTAGAATCACGCGGTAGTTGGATCGCTAAAAGCGACTCCAACAAACCACGATCTGATCTAGTTTAAACCGCTAGGCGGAACGCATCGCCATCGCGGACGATGTGGCCCGCGGTCGGCGTGGCAAAATGCGTACCGATAATGAGTACCGGTTGATCGGCGTATTTGTTCAGTAGCGAATGTCGCGTCTTGCGCGCCATGTCCTGATCTGAATCCGCACCGCTGCACATATCCGGCATCGCGATCTGGCAAGGGTGGTGCATACAATCACCCGTGATCAGTGCCTCTTCTCCCTGCGATGAAATCCGCACGCTGACATGACCCGGCGTGTGGCCCGGCGTTGACTCCAGCCGGACCTCGTCACAGATTTCTTGGTCGGTGGCCACAAGGTCGACGAGGCCGGCATCGAAAACCGGACGTACGGAATCGCTGATGATATCGTCGCCCCGCCGGTGCTCGGCATCTTCCGATCCCCAGTGGTCCCATTCTTTCTGTCCGATCAGATAACGCGCCTTGTCAAAGGTCGGAACCCATTTATCGTCGACCAGCATCGTGTTCCATCCGACATGGTCGACATGCAGATGGGTGCAGAGCACCGTATCGATCGAGTCGCGCGGATACCCGGCCGACGCGATATCGTCGAGGAAAGGCCCGTGCCGCATATTCCAGCCCGGTATGGCACGGACCTTGTCGTTACCGAGACAGGTATCGACCATGATCCGGCGATCCTTCGTCTCGATAATCAGCGCATGGATGCTCATGATCAGGCGACCGTCGGGATCGGCAAAATGCGGCGATAGCCATTCGATGGTCTGGATAAGTTCACGCGTCGCATCGGGCAGAATGAAACGGCTGCCACCGGTCGCCTCCAGTTCGATGACCTGTGTGATTTTGACGTCGCCGACTTGCCATTTATTCATTTTATGCTCCCTGCGCCAAAGTGATGCGGGGCATTGAACACGCTGGTCGGCGCTGGTTCAATGGGTGCGCTAATAATGAGGCTGAACGATCATGACGTACGAAACCATCGAAGTGCACCCCATCGCCGGCGCCCTCGGCGCGGAAATTTCCGGCCTCGACCTGACGACGCTGGGCAATCAGTCGTTCAGTGAACTTCACCAGGCGTTTCTCGATCACCGGGTCCTGTACTTCAAGGACCAGCCGCTTGATGACGAGCAGTTGGAAGAACTCACGATGCGTTTTGGCCCGTTCGGGGACACGCCTTTTGTCGAAGGTATGCCGGGGCACCCCAATATTATTGAAGTCCGGAAGGATGCCGACGAAACCAGCACACACAATTTCGGCGGCCGCTGGCACTCCGATTTCAGCTTTCAGGAAGCGCCGCCGAGCGCAACGTTTTTAAGCGCCCGGGTCACACCGGAAGCTGGCGGCGACACGATGTTCGCCGATATGTACGGCGCGTACGATGCTTTGTCGGACGGCATGAAAGAGTTGCTCACGGGCCGCAACGCCATGCACAGCGGTCAGCGATCGTATGGAACGAAAGGCCGTTTCGCGAAAGACCCGAACATAACGCGCATGGCGATCCGTCCCAGCGAGGAAGGCGACGTAGAGACGCCGCACCCCATCGTCCGCACGCATCCGGAGACCGGCCGCAAGGCACTATTCATCAACCAGGTCTACACGGTGCGATTGGAAGACATGACCGAGGCGGAGAGCAAACCCATCCTCGATTTCCTGAACGCGCATTCGACACGGCCCGAATTCACCTGCCGCATCCGCTGGAACGAAAATGGTCTGGCGATCTGGGACAACCGCTGCACTCAACACTACGCCATCAATGATTATCATGGTCATGCCCGGCTAATGCACCGCACGACCTGTGCCGGCGACCGACCCGTCTAAAAAGAAGCCGTCATCCCGCCGTCGACGGTCAGGATCTGACCGTTGATATAGGACGCGGCCGGCGACGCGAGGAAAACCGCAGCGCCGGCAATTTCGGGCGGCGCGCCCCAACGCTGCAGCGGGACGCGTCCCTGTAGAAATTCGTTGACCGCAGGGCTGTCGACCATCGCCTGGTTGGCCTCGGTCGCAAAGTATCCCGGCGCAATGCCGTTGCACCGCACATTTTTGGGGCCCAGCTCAACAGCAAGCGCCCTCGTCAAAGACTCGAGGCCGCCCTTCGCAGCGGTATAGGCAATATCGTTCGCGCGGGCGAAGGGCCCGGCGATCGAGGTCACATTGACGATCGCACCACTGCCCTTTTCCGCCATTTCGGGGGCTAGCATCCGCGACAGCCCATAGGCAGCGGTCAGATTAACGTCGAGCATGTGGGAAAAATCGTCGAGTGGTGTTTCCGCAATCGGCTTTCGGTGCCGCATCCCGACATTGTTCACCAGGATATCGATAGGACCGCCGCGCTCGCGATACCAGTTCCGCGTGCCGTCTTGGTCAGACACATCGAAGACGGCGGCAACGGCGGATAAACCGTCTTCGGCCAAACTATCAACGCGTGCCTGCAGCGCAGCGCTGTTGCGGCCATTCAAAAATACCGTCGCGCCGGCCTGCGCGAAGGCTTGCGCAATTTCCCAGCCGAGACCACGGGCAGCCCCCGTCACGAGCGCGTTTTTGCCGTCGAGACTGAACCGGGCCTGATGCGCGTTCACAGGCAGTCTCTAATTGAACGAAGCAGCTTCAGGACGCTTTCTTCGCTTCAGGCACGTAAGCCTGACTCGCAAAGTGCTCTTCATTTCCGGAGGCGAATTTAAGCCCCGCTTCCAGGATCGCATCGTCGGGAACTTTATCGAGCGGCACGTAATAGCGATCATCGACCTTCGTGACCGTATCGTTGCTGACCGCGTTGTAGCAGACAATCAGTGTCCAGCGCCGGTTCGGCGACCGGTTCTGATCCGAACGATGCAGCGTATTGCTGTGGAAGATCAACACATCGCCCGGGTCGAGCTCGCAGGGCACGACTTCATATTGTTCAACAATATGTTCCAGACGGGCGGGATCGGCCGAATTTTGCTTTTCCGTGACCTGGAGATGATCGATCCGCCCCAGCTTGTGCGAACCCTTGATGACTTGAAGGCAGCCATTGTTCCGGTCGGACCGGTCGAGCGCGATCATCATGCTCAGCATGTCGGGCCGCAGACAGCCATTATAATACCAATAGCCGTAATCTTGATGCCATTCCCAGGCGCCACCGCCGAACGGGTCCTTCGCGGTCAGTTTCGATTGGAAATGATAGACCGGCTCGCCGATCAGCTGTTCCGCCGTATCGACGACCTTGTTGCACCGCGCCGCCAGCCCATAGACACTGTCACCCGCGCGGTTCCATAGCGAAATTCGCGTGCCGCCACCCTCTGTATCCGGTCGGATCAGCGAATGCGCGGCGACCTTGGGGTCTTCCTCCATTGCGCGGCACAGCAAACCCGTTTCTTCTGGTGAGAACACATTGCGCGCAATCGTAAACCCGTCTTCGTGATAGGCGCGTACCTGTTCTGCGGATAAGACGGAAGGCATCGTTCGCTCCTTTTTCTCAGTCTATCCCGTATCGGTCCATAAGATTACCGACGGTATCAATCGACGTCCACACCATAGGTTTCCGCTGCTTCCCGCTTGCTTACATAACCGTCCGCAACGTCCTCGCGTACCGCCGCCGCATCGCGCTCGGCAGGGTCACCATATCCACCGGCGCCAGCGAGCCGATAACTCACAACATCGCCGCGCTGAATTTCGCGCATTTCCTTCGACCCCAACCGTTCCGCCTTACCCTCCGGATCGAGGATCGTCTCGGCCAGCTGGCCCGGCTGACCGCCAAAAACGCCATAGGGCTGGAAGCGGTGCCGGTCGCTCAACAGAGACAAAGTCGCGGTGCTGTTCAACAACTCGACATCCTTGCGCACGCCGCAGCCGCCCCGATATTTCCCGGCACCCGCCGAATCCTGGATCATTTCGAAGCGATGGATCCGGATCGGGTTCTGCGTTTCCTGCACTTCAATCGGGATATTCGCACAGTTCATGACCGGGCTGAGCGCTTCGACACCGTCGCCATGGGCGCGGCCGCCATAACCGCCGAAAATCAGATCGTAAACGACGAAGGACTCGCCCGTTTCGTCATCAAGCCCGCCGAGATTGGGGTTGCACCAATGGGAAAACGCCCCCATGGCACGCTCCGGCAGGACCCTGGCGAACGCGCCATTGATCGCGTCGAACATACGGATCTGCAGGGCCGCGCGGCCGCCACTTGGCGCCGGAAAAGCCGGGTTGAAGAAACCGCCCTCCCGCGCCTGCGTCTTGATCGGCCGGATACCACCCTCATTCTGCGGTAGCATCGGGTCGAGGAACACCTTCACCGCAAACAGTGTGTAGGCGCGCGTGTCGTTGAGAGCGGAATTGAGCGCGGC
>JAJFJB010000006.1 GCA_021774435.1 Alphaproteobacteria bacterium | reverse complement strand
ACAGATCTCCTGGAGATCGGTAACACGAAGTCCCACGATTTAGGTCCGAATCCGGGCAATTCCATCCAGATTAGACCCTCAAATGTTACCGTTTAAGGGATTGGGTGACATTGGGTTCGGCGCAGGACTTTCAAGCCGCCCTTTTGCAGCAAAACAAGCGTCGCTTATTCAAGTGCTTACGTGATCGCCTACTGTCGCTGTAAAAGGGAAACCTTTTTCAGCAGGGTGAGCGGTGGCGGGTACCCGGTTCGGACCGGCGCCGCCCGTTTCGTTGGTTCGCTACGCGCTTCGGCGCCGGCGGGCCACCGCCAGACCGGCAAGACCGGCCAGCAGCAGTGGGAGGGTGGCAGGCTGCGGGACGGAGGCGAGTTGCAGATCGAGTGTGTAGCCCCGCACCACACTGCTCGAAGTATCGGCCGAGGGACCGATGTCGAGGAAGTATCTGCCGGGCCCCTGGGCTCCCGGTGCCGCGCCGGTCTGGAGCAGATCGGAGGGCAGGATGCTAAACCCGGCGAGATTATTGAATCCGATGGTGGCGGCGGTCGCGAAATCGGTACCTTCCAGAAGCGACACGAAGATCTGATGCAACCCGCTGGCGTCGACTTCGATGATGAGGAGCTTTTCGAGCACGAACCCGCCCGGGACGATGAAACTCGCCCTGTCGCGAAAGTCGCCCCCGGCTGCACCGGTCACGCTTCCGTGCACTGTATTGCTTCCGGCAGTGAGCGCCGGCAGTGCGGCCGGCGTGTCGGAAAGGTCGCCGCTGACAGCCTCGTCGTAGAGCAGCGTCGCGGCGGCGTCGCGTTGCGCCCCCATCGAAAGACAGGCCGTAACGACAAGGACGATAGCCGGGACAATGCGCCGCAATCCGCCGCTAGACCATCTCGCCATTCTCCGACCTTCCGGACCGGCCGGGGACGCTGCGTCACCACCGCCCGTACCGAGGGTATTGATCCGCCACCTCTTCATCGCCACTGCTTCCCTTCGAAGCTATTCGCCTTCGGCGCCCATTGCACACCAACGCGGCCGGAATCGCTGCTTTGCGCTAACACTGTCTTTCATGAGTACAACAATCCGGCCGCCCCTGCCTTGCGCCAAATCAAAAAAAGGGCAAAGAGGTCCCTTTTGCAGCACGCCCAGGGTCATATCTCCTGCCCCAAAATGTTACCGAATACCCAATTCGGTAACGTCAAACTGAAGCTTCTGGGCATGTCGGCTCCTGGCTGAGGCTGTTGAAAAAGTCGGTTGTCAGGCCGCTCGGAATTTACCTGAATTAATTTTGCAAGGGAGGAACGTCGCCAGAGGCCTTCTTAACGGCTCTACGAGCCGTCAGTGCAGGATTTGCGGTGCATCTGCCAATCCCTTCGTATTGATGATGCGTGATACCGCTTGGCGGGCAAGAATTTTCGTACTTTGCGTCTTCGGGCAACTTTTTCAACAGCCTCAGCCAGAGGTGGAGATTCCAGACCGTGGTTCGGAGCGCTGGACGAGGCGAACCAATGCGCACATGTTTTTCACAAGGCGATGTGGACCCGAAACTCGTTGGAGGCAATGATGAAGGCGAGATCGGGTGTTCGTGATTGAAATCGTTCGGATGCTAGTCGCAGCATTCATGGCCTATGCGACAAAAGCACGAAACATTGATGGAACCATCGGCGATCTTCCGGGCTTTCTCCAGTTCCGGACGAATTGCTTCGAGGGCTTTCTGATCATCCAGCCTTTCGCAACACTCCGCATAGCCGACCAGACTCCAGATGTTGTTCGGATGTTGTGACGGACGGACGAGGGTATCGTCCAAACCCAGATCCGCACGGTAGACCGCGGTGGCCTCGTCGACATGGCCTTGTTCGAGAAGTAGCGCGCCCAAGGCATGGCGCGGTGGCATCATCCAGGACCAGGGTTCGGAATAGTTGAGGGTGTCGTAAAGCTCGACCGCCTGGCGCAAACTCGCGAATGCGACATTGTAGTTCCCGCGCCTGTATTCCAGTTCCCCTGCCAGCATTGGCCCGGCCACCGCGAGAATGTCGCGGGTGTCGTTCTGAAACACGATCCGGTCCGCAGGTAGGGCGGCAACCGCTTCCCGCAGCAGGCGCTGCTGCTCCAATGCCGCATCGATGTTTCCGAGGACCGCGTGGGCTATCCCCTTGGCGTATTGCCATATCGCATAGGTCACGCAGAACAGCGCCGGATCTTCCGGCAACGGCTCGTCCAGGATCTCCTGCCATTTCCCAAACCGGATCAGGACGTGCGCCTTCATGCCGTAAAAGGCTTCCAGGTAATTCACCAGAAAGGCGTGGTTGGAGAGCAGATACTCCGGGCGAACCGTTGCCTGCATCTGGTTCGCGGCGCATATCGCGGGCTCGTACTGTCCGGAAAAGAACGCGCCATACATCTGGAAGTGAATGTTGTGGAGCAGATAGACGTAATAAATGCCGAGCTCGCCATCGTATTCGAGGTACTTTTCGTCGGCTGTCGCCGCCTCGATGTTGGAAGCGATCGTCTTCTCATACTGACCGCACAGGACGTAGATGTGCGATGGCATGTGAATCAGGTGTCCCGAGCCTGGCACCAGCGGGCGCAATTTGTCGCCGGCGGCGAGCGCGCGTTCCGGCTCCGGCGACATTTCCATGATGTGAATATAGAAGTGCAGCAGCCCGGCGTGCTCGGCATCGTTGTTTCGTTCAATGCGCGCCAACGCGGACTCGACGATCTCGATCGCTTCCA
>JAJFJB010000500.1 GCA_021774435.1 Alphaproteobacteria bacterium | reverse complement strand
TTTTCGCCCTTCGACGGGGAGGAATTCGGTCCAATGCATGGTCATGTCTTTAAATTTTTTGAGATGACCCGGCTCTTTTACCTTGCACTGGTTAACACAACGTAAAGGTTACCGAAAAATCCGGGCACATTTGAGCGAATTGTCCGTAGATGTAATATTCCAAACTTTTTGGCATTCTAAACCAGATGGGTGACGTGAAAGTGACGGTTTGCTGCTTTTTTGTTCGCACGCCCATCGGGAACAGGGGGCCGGATTAATTTAATGTTCAGCTCTTCCGGTGAGGCGATTTTAGAACGTATTTGCATATCAACAAGATACATACCTAAAGTTAATCTAAACTGTAATGCGGAATTAACCGCTCCGACATGACAAGGCCCGCATCGTGATTTCGAAGTTGGGTGAATAGCGATCGCATATGTTTGCGGAGATTATCGCGGGCCCTGTCTTGTTGACGACTTTCCCGTCACGTTCGTGCGTTGCCAACGGTCTCTTTGCAGAAATTGCCGTTTTTGTTTGCGTCGGCAATCGGTCGTGCTAACACGGCATCTCTAAACAGGTGGCGGAGCGGATGGATCAGGGCAAGAAGGGACCGAGCGGCGCTGAAAAACGCAGGCTCTATGTCATGGCATTCTGCATCGCATTCGGCATCGATTTCCTACTGAGTTTGTTTCGAGGCGGGACATATCAGCCGACGATGCTTGGTCTCGCCATTATGATCGCAGCGGTTTTGTATTTTGCCTATTCATGGATTACCGATCGCTGATTTCCTTCCTGCTCTGGGCAAACTTGAACAAATTCATCATGCTATTTGGTTAACGTCAGGGGCGTTACCCGTGTCGCTGCGCGGCATAAATTAATCGCAGGCATAACTTTGCCGCGGATAATGAAGGCACTCTCCCATTTAGGCATGGCAATTGCACTCTCAATAATCTGAGTGAATGCGTGTTCGTACAATCGCGCATGGTGTGATTACCGTCACATCCATAAAAAGTTATTAAAAATATATCTGAATTTAAATAAAATTTTAAACAAATGAGTATAAAGTTATTCTGATGTTGGAATTTGCTGATAACGACCATACTAGTAGAGGCGAGCCGGAGCGCGTTATTGCGCCCGAGTACATCTACTATTTTGAGTCAGCATCTGCACGTTCTCGGCGTCACGGCGGCGCCGAATTGAACGAACAGGTTCCTCCGCATATCACGACGCCCACCCGGTTGAAGCGGGCCTTATTCGCCGGCTTGGTAAAATTCAGCGTGTTTTTTACCGCTCTTTCCACGCCCTACGCGGCTCAATTTGAGACGACGGCGCCTGGCGCAAAGAGTGGCAGCATAAGCGGGCAGGGGCTAGATGCGCTGAAAGCGCAAATGAATGCACTAAATAGCGGACTGGAAAATTTGCGCCGATTGCGAGGCTTTCTCAACAATGCGGGATTGGCCAATGAGTCCGTTTTGGCGCGTGCGCAACAGTTGATCGAAACCTTGCCGCAACATGAGAAAGCGGCTGATGCCGCATGGCGGATCGCGGCGGTGGCGTCACTAACGCTTCAATCAGGTGCGCTGGCAGATGTCGATGTAAACGATGATTACCGTTTGGCGCGCGGTGCCGTAGGTTGGGATCTCGGACCTGAAGGATCGCAGGTCCATGCCGGTTTCACACCTATCACACCGAGAACGCTGACGAAGAAGACACCAACAGTTGCAATTACGGGCGCGACAGCGTTGAGCGATGGGATTAAAGCGCTGAATTCGTTCGAGGCGTCATTACCGAATGGTCTTTACCGCGTATTTATCGTGCGCGACTCTTCTCAGGGAAAGAGTTTGATCAAAAACCCCTTCGGCGGCGACATTAGCGTGAATGGGGCACCGATTAAGAGCCAATTGGACGGCAATCGCGAGCGGCTGAAGCTGACTGGTGCTGAGGACAGGTCTAGTGCGCAGCCGCCGCGCCGGGCCGTGGCGCTTGGGTTAGCCGTCGAAGGCTGGGCTATTGTTGAAAAAGGCCGATTGCGCGTTGAATTTGAAGACCTGCCAGACGGCACAGCGATAACGGCAATAATCGCGGAACCATTCGAGATCGACAAAATCGATTTGGCGCCGGAGGTGGCCGAAGCCTTGGCGAGCGCGCTGGGCGACATTGCGCCCGCGGCAGGACCGGACCGTCAACTTTCCCGCCAGGGCCGGCGAAGCGGTGGTTCTGGGTCTCAGAGCGGCAGCAGGCAGGGCGCAAAACCGCAGTCAATTTCTGCGCAGAAAGGCACAGTCGGCGGTGTGGCGCCAAATCGTGCGGTTTCTGGTTTGAGCCGATCCGGTTTTGCGGCGAGCCGCGGTCGATCGACGCCGTCATTCTCGCCGTCAGTACCGGCTTCGGCCGATGAAGTTGCCGTTCTACTCTCAAGCCTGGCGACCGCGCAGGAGGACACGCCCTTCGAACGCCGAGATATCTTGGTAAAACGGAGTGCGGGACGGGACCCTGACACCGAAGGCATGGCTATCGATCTTGGCATCTTGTTGGACAGTGCTAGTCCAAGCGGCGTGTTTTCGTGCCTCATCCAGCCGTGCAGTGACATTCCGCCTCTAGCGGAGGAACCCGACCTTGTTGCGGCGATCGACGCACTGGGTGATTGGTTGGCCGATCCGGAAAATCTCCCGGAGGGTTGGGGCGACCTTGAAGCTGTGCTCGCCTCACGGGTCGAAGGGTCGGAAATTGCGATCGTTTATGAGTTCGACGTGGATACGGCTTTCTGGACTGACGTCGAATTGCGCGCTAGCGCGGGTAGCGGAATTTTCGTCTGGCTCGACGGCTCGTATATCTTTGGTGCCGCGCAGGACGACGGGTTCTCTGACGACCTCGAGTTCGAATATCGTCTTGAATTGCCGGACCTGGTAGGGGGCCAGCATTTTCTTCAAATCTTGAGCGAAAGCCATTTGCCGGATCTAGGCCTCGCGCTAGAACTGCGAGGGACTCAGGTGCCGAATGCAAGCGTCGCGGCCGTGTCGGTGACCGAACCCGGTACGCTCGCGCTATATGGCTTGGGGCTGCTGGGTATCGGATTGGTATTACGTCAGCGGCGGCATATTCCTTTGCACCCGACGACATCATCGTAACATTCAGAAACGGTCAGTTCGCTTGCTAAAGTGACGTGTATTGTCGGTCATCATTTCGAATCACGACCGCTAGGAAATTTGCCAAACACGCGGGGTAAATCATATTAACTTGTTGATTCTAATTTAGAAAATACGGGTGCCGGAATCCTTTACGATTCTGTATTGCTCTGCTGTTTTGTAATAACATATTGAAACAAAGTATTAAATTTTCTTGGCCTATAGGAAAGTGCCCTGATTCGACTTTGAATCTGTCTGAATTCTTTACATAGCATTTGTGCAAAATTCTTCTAAATTACCTCAAATCATTGAAAAATATATATTATTGTTAGACGGCAAGGATCTTGCACTAATTGCGTTATCTCCGGCTCTCGAGCTCTTGTTCGGAGTATCATGTTTG
>JAJFJB010000499.1 GCA_021774435.1 Alphaproteobacteria bacterium | reverse complement strand
CTTTCATGGCGCCCCTGGTATTTTTAGAATTACGTTTGAATTTCTTTCCGGTGTGTTGATCTATTTACTATCAAAAAAAATTACGTTTCGGTTTTCATTTTCGATTTCTTGTTTGCTCCTATTGTTGATCACTTTTTTTGCTTTCAATCATTTTTACCTAAGCCCTATCCACATATATAAAGACATAGTGTCGCTGGGAATAATTTATCTTATCATGATTTTCAGTGCGCAGATTTCCAAGTATCCGCACTTAAATGAAAGCGTTCCAAATTTTCTCGTTTACTTGGGAGAAATCTCTTATGGGATCTATATGTGGCACGCCGTCGTTGAACTATTTTACTTCGAGAATGTGCCTGATATTTTGGGCTACTCAACATCAGTGACGGGCGTTTTTCCCTGGCTCATTTCGTTTCCAGTCCTGATCCTTGTTTCGTCCGCAGGCTACCATTTTGTTGAAACACCCTCACGGCGGCTCCTAAACCGCATCGCAATATCTAGGAACGTGGGAACCCCAAAGTAGGAAAAGTCCTAAGCCGAACCGTATTTCAGGAAATTATCCGAGATAGAACGGCCGGCCTTCATCGCGCAGCCAGATGCGAACGAGGTGACGCCGCCGCTCCGGTTCCGGCCAATCGCGGAAGGCCGTGCGCCGGTGCGCAAGGCGCTTGTTGTTGACGATCTGGATTTGGCCGCGCTCGAATTCGAAACTCTTACCGAGACCGCTGCGTTCCGACACCTGCTGCAAGGCCTGTATCGCCGCCAGAGATGCCTCATCCATCTCCTTGCCCACCATCTCGTACCCATGTTCGACACGGCGCGGATTGAAATAGGCGAAGAGCCGCTCGCCATCCGATTGGAAAACCGGCTTAAACGACCATTTCTGATCGTCCGGCGGGTGCTCCATCTGCCGGTCGTAATAGAACGGTTCGTAGAGACGCGGGATAACGTCCGGGAATTCTTCGAGCAGCAAGTTATAAACCGTCTCCAGGCTAATCAGCCCGCTCAGCCCGCCTTTGCGGGCAGTCTGCAGGCACATCAGTCCGACGAAATCAGGCGGCAAATTAAAGGTGTTGTCGCTATGATAACTTTGCCCGCCATTGGTCTTGGATGAGCGAATACCGCTTCCCGCCGTCGACTTCCTACCGGTGTCGTGCACGTCGTACACCATGGCCCCGTCCCAGCTCTGCGCAACCGGGCGGCTGATCATCGACATCAGCAACCAATAAAGCTTCTTGGCCGTGTCCTTTTCCAACCGATCGACCGGTAGCCGGTCGATAACCGCAAAGCCGATACCGTCATAAATCTGGTCGCGAACCTGGCGCATGGCCGCCCGGCACGCGGGGACCTCGAAATCATCAACCCGCAGCGCTTCAAGCGGCAAGGGATTGGCGAGCAGCTCTTCCGTCAAACGGTCAATTTCAGCAAGGCAGCCAGCGTCGAGGCGTACCAGACCATCATTCGCCAGCAACGTGTCGGCCCGCCAAGTCATCGGGCTGGAAAATTTCTGTTCCCGTATCGCTACCATGCACACCTGCCTATCAGCTCAGGAGCTCACCGAAGTGCTAAATCATAAACCCGCATTTACCACCGTCAAAATTAGAGTCTCCTCCCATTACGGCCGCATCGCGTGATGATATTTTCCCGGTTCCCGCAAGGGTGCCGCATAGTTGGCAAATTCGCACAACAGGCGACGCGTATCACGGGGGTCAATAATTTCTTCGATCCAGAAGGATTCCGCCGAGCGGAAGGGTGAACGCAATTTGTTCAACCGATCCTCGATATTGCGCAGTTCTTCTTCACGGTTGTCGGCCGCATCCAAATCAGCGCGATAGGCTGCCTCGATCCCGCCTTCCAACGGCAATGACCCCCAGCGCGCCGAGGGCCAGGCGTAGCGGCTGGAGAAATTCTTCGGATTACGGTGCGCCCCGCCGGCGACACCAAAGGCATTTCGTACGATAATCGGGCACCACGGCACCGAAGTTTGGCCGATCGCCGTCATGGCGCGGACCCCTTCCTTGATCGTGCCGTTCTGTTCACCCTGCAGGCCAACCTCGAAGCCGGGGCAATCTACGAGATAAATGATGGGCAGATGAAAGGTCTCAGCGAGATCGACGAACTTCGTCACTTTGCGACAGGTGTCCGCCGTCCAGCAGCCGCCATAGGAATAGGGATCGCTCGCCATGAACGCGACGGGCCAGCCATCCATTCGCGCGAAACCGGTAATGACCGAGCGGCCATACATTTTGCCCATCTCGAAGAAGGATCCTTCGTCCACCAACGCCTCGACGATCGGCCGCATCTTGTAGACCTTGCGGATATCGCGCGGGATGGTATCCAGCAGCCAGTCCACTTTTCGTTCCGGGTCGTCGTTCTGCGAACCGCGCGGTGGCAGTTCATAAACCGACGGTGGCAGATAAGACAGGAAGCGCCGGGCGCATTCGAACGCTTCTTCCTCGGTTTTTACCGCCTCATCAACCGCACCCGCCCGAAGTTGGATCTTGTAACCGCCAAGCTCATTCTTCGTCAGTTTCTGTCCGGTATGTTCGACAACCGGTGGCCCGGCGACAAAGACCGCCGACTTATCCTTCAACATGACGGAGTAATGCGTCGCAGCCAAATACGCCGCACCAATGCCCGCAACCGAACCGAGGCCCAACCCGACACGCGGCACTGTCGCTAAGGTCTCAACGACCAGATCCCATCCAACGCTGCCCGGCAGGTTCGCACGGCCCCGCGTCTCAATTGTCTTCACCGAACCGCCGCCGCCGGAGCCCTCGACGATACGGATCAAAGGCAGCCGCAGCGAATGCGCCATGGTTTCGCACATCATGTGCTTTTCCTTGATCGTCGCATCGGCGGAACCACCCCGGACCGTGAAGTCGTCGCCGCCAATGACCACGGGCCGTCCGTCGACCTTTGCGCGGCCAAAGATGAAATTGGACGCCATAAAGGAATCGAGATCGTTCTTGCCGTCATACTGCGCCATGCCGGAGATCTTGCCGACTTCGTGAAACGTCTCGTCATCGGCGAGCAGATCGATCCGTTCACGAACGGTGTAGCGCCCACCGTCCTTCTGACGGGCAACCCGCATCTCGCCGCCGAGCTGCTCCGCGAACGCTTCGCGCCGCTTCAGTTCGTCCAGTTCCTTCTGCCACGACATGGTGTGCCCTCAAGTTATGTGTGATTGCCGGTTACCCGGAAGCAAACGGTAAATTACAGCATGCCCGATAAATCCTGACTATGATGGCATGCAGGCAAAAGGACGTCGAATTGATCGCGTCACCGTGGAAGGCTTTGATATGGAATTGAAGGTTGTGCGTTGTGAGATAAAACAGGGAATCGCAGCCGTCACACTGCATCGCCCCGGCCGCGGCAACGCCTGGACGAAGCGTATGAACGCGGAATATCGGCACGTCATGGCCGGCCTCGATGAAAACCCCGACGTGCGTGTCATCGTCGTTACCGGCAGCGGCCGGCAGTTTTGCGCCGGCGCCGATTTCAAGGCGCTCGACCATTATCGGGATACCGGCGACGATTATGTCTCGTCACTCCGTGACGATGCGATGGCCCGGCCCGGCCATGGCGTGCGCCCGGAATACGACCACGACATGGTCTGGCATTGGGGATTGCGCAAACCGGTCATCGCCGCGATCAACGGGGCCTGTGCCGGAATCGCAATGTCCCTCGCCGCTTTCTGCGACCTGCGTTACGCGGTAGAGGGTGCCAAATTCACGACCGCCGCACCGCGCCTCGGACTGCCCGCGGAATACGGGCTCGCCTGGATCCTGCCACGTCAGATCGGGGTTACGCAGGCCGCCGACGTGCTGATGACCGGCCGCACTATTCTCGCCCAGGAAGCCAAGGAGATGGGATTTCTCAACAACGTTTATCCGGAAGATGAGTTCCTCGACCGGGTCATGGAGACAGCGCGTTATATGGCCGAACAGGTATCGCCGATGGCCACCAAGACGACCAAACGGCAGCTCTATGGCGAATTGATGCAGCATGATGTCGGCGCCGCCGTAGAGGCCTCCAAACGCCTGATCGGCGACCATATGCGCAGCGCCGACTACCGCGAAGGCGTCACCGCGTTTCAGGAAGGCCGACCGCCAAAATTCGAGCCGCCGCAATGACGCCTTCAAAGCAAGAAGCATCCATAGGGAATTCCGGCGGTTGCTTTTGCGGTGCCATTCGGTTCGAAACGCTCGGCGAGCCGTTGCGCGTCACGATCTGCCATTGCAAATGGTGTCAAAAGCGGACCGGCACCGCTTTTGGTACGGAAGTCGTCTACAATGAGGATCAAATTTCGTTTCTTGGCGAGCCGACCGCACGATACCGGCATGTTTCGGATGAGTCGGGCCGTTGGCTGGACGTCGAATTCTGCGGGCAATGCGGCACCAATCTGGGTTTCACTTTGGAAGCCGCGCCGGGCATACGGACCGTTCCCGCGGGCATCTTCGACGACCCCGACTGGATAAAAGCAGACCGATATGCGTTCCGGCACGTCTATGTCAGGTCTCGGCGCGACTGGTCCGATTTGTCTTCCGACGTTGAGGTTTTCGAAGAGCATTTCCGCGCCTAGGCTGTCCTGCACCGGCCATTTTGTACCCCGGTCTTTTGGTCCGCTATAGTTCCTTCCAGAATCCAAGGGAGGGAAATATGACGGCATCCGATCAAAGAGTCGCGCTTATTACGGGCTGCGGTAAAGAAAATGGCATTGGGGCGGCAACTGCGCAGCGCCTTGCAAGAGACGGCTTTATTGTCGCCGTATCCGATGTCGCCGCGGCCGGTGTCGATAATGACAACGCCGTCACCCGGGCCGGAACAGGCTGGCAGGGGCTCGATACGCTTGTCGCGCGGATCGAGGAAAACGGCGGCACGGCCATGAGCCTGACCGGCGACGTTTCGTGCGAGGACGGGGCGGCACATCTTGTCAGCAAGACCGTCGAGAAATATGGCAGGCTCGACGCGCTCATCAACAATGCCGGTGCACCGCATGGCCGGGACCGAGGCCAGATCGAAACCGTACCGCTCGATGCCTGGGAAGCCGTGATGGCGATCAATGTACGGGGCGTCTTTCTGATGAGCCGGGCTGCCGTTCCGCACATGAAGGAACGTGGCTACGGCCGGATCGTTTCCATGGCGTCGGTCGCCGGCTTGGAAGCCTTGCCCGAACGTGCGGCATATTGTGCTTCCAAGGCGGCGGTCATCGGCTTCACGCGGTCCCTTGCCTTCGATTTGGCACCGCACGGCATCACGGTGAACTGCGTCTGTCCCGGCTCAATTCGCACCGATCGGGCGATAAGTTCAACCCTTCGTGCCGGTTACACCGACGTCGACGAAGGTCTCGCCGAGCGCGCCAAATTCATACCTGTGGGGCGACATGGTCGTCCGGAAGAAATCGCGGCAACCATCGCGCATCTCGCTTCGGAAGATGGCGGTTTCACCACAGGGCAACCCGTCGTCGTGGATGGCGGTGGACTACCCGCAAGCGCGTTCTGATTAATCCCCGAAGAACTGAAGGAAGGCGTCGAGCGTTTCCGCTGGCGCCTCTTCGGGCAGGAAATGTCCGCCGGGAACGCCCTGCCCCCTGACGTCGGTCGCCCAGTCGCGCCAAATATCAAGTACGGAAACCGGTTTGTCCGGCCGCCCTCGGTCGCCCCATAAGGCTAGCACAGGGCATGTGATCTTGCGGCCCGCCTCACGATCGGCGGCGTCCAGTTTCCGATCAATCGCATAGCCGGCCCGATAATCCTCGCAGGTCGCGTGAATGGTTGCAGGATTACTGAAACAGCGAATGTACGCCGCCATCGCCGCATCCTCGAAACAGCCCGGCGTCTTCGCCCAACTCGATAGTGAATGGCGCAAGAAGAATTCAGGATCGTTGCCGATCAGCGTTTCCGGCAACGGCGCGGGCTGAGCGAGAAAATACCAATGGTAGGACGCCTGAGCGCCGCCAACGCGCATGCGTTCATACTGCTCAATTGTCGGCACGATATCGAGCACGGCAAGTTTCGACACACGCGCCTGATGATCAAGCGCGAGCCGATAGGAAACGCGAGCCCCCCGGTCATGCCCGGCGACAAAAAATGTGGCATGTCCAAGCCCCGTCATCACGTCGGCCAGGTCCTGTGCCATGGGCCGTTTGGCATAAGCGTCATGGGACTCATCGGAGTCTGGTTTACCGCTGTCGCCATAACCGCGCACATCCGGACAGACCACCGTGAATTTCTCGGCAAGCGCGGGCGCAACCTTATGCCACATCACATGAGTTTGCGGGTAACCGTGAACCAGCAACAACGGTGGCCCCTTGCCCGCAGTTTTAAGATTGATCTCGGTTTCGTTTACGTGAATCCGTTTGGTCTCAAACCCTTCAAACATGCTGCAAGATCCGTTTCTGCGAGAACGTACCGATCACAATGGATTTTACGTTATTGCTTCGAGACCGTCAGGAGGGTTTGCCGGAAAATAACTCGGTGAGTTCCCGCTCCAGAACGCAGTAAATCGAGCAATCGAAACTTTCCCGCCCCCACGGCGCAATAATCATCACGCCCAGAACGGCGCCAATAGCAACCACGCCGGCCAGCATTGCAAGGAAGACGCCCATTGTCTTTAACGCATCGACCCATAACGGCTCGCCAAATTCGGTGAGTTTCGGCCCGTCTTGGGTCTCCGTCCCGGTTTTCGATGGTTGAGCTTGCGGCTTCTCCGTCATATCGACAACTTGGCTCACCTCGAAAACTTCCGCAACCCCAGGGGAACTTTCCGTTAGCTAGGTTATACCCAACTCGTTGCGCAGTTTATAGATGGGATCTTCAGGGCTCCGGTGGAGTTGCGCCCAATCCGGTTTAATCGGCGGCGCCTTGCCGGTGTGAACGCGGGTTGCCTCGAATACGCAAATTCGGTGTGCGATCCGCCATTCACCGCTCCGGCGCTCGACTCTATCGACGTAACGCCCGTAGGAAGAGAGCTGCATCGGCTCGTTACCATCGCCCGCGCCATAGGCCTTTTGCCCCTGAGCATCGAGTGTATGTGCCGTCATAAAGTAGGTTTCCACCGCCGCCACGTCTTCGGACGCAAACTCAATCAGGCAGTTGCCCAAGAAATGCATGCATTGCGGTAATGGCCCAACACGGTCGCGCGCAAATTCGATAAACCCATCGACGTCCCCTTTGTAGTCACCGTGATCATCGAAGGCCCCTTCGTGATAGACCGCACGCACTGCCTCCCAATCGCCCCGATCGACGCCGCGCGCATAGCGCTGCATGACATCCAGGATTTCCTCGCGATCGATCAGGCGCCGCAATTTCGATTCCATATACTTTCTCCCCCTAATTCCCGCTAGTTTTCCGTTTCCACCGCGCCATCACCGTCTCGGAAAGCGCCATGAGCTCCGTCTTCCATCGGCGCAATATCGAAGGCGCGATGCAGGCGGCCCAGCGCAATGAATGCGCCCGTGACCAAACCAAGCTCGATGATCTCGGCATCGGAAAAGTACTCACGCATATAAACCATGAACGCTTCGTCCATGCTGTCATGCGCAATAGCCAGTTTTTCGGCAAAGTCCACCGCTGCCCGTTCGCGTGGCGCCATTTCCACTTCGCCGGTCAGTTTTGCCAATAGCGTATCGTATTCACCAGGCGCCCTCGACGAGGGTGCACGGCTCAAACGTCACCGCCGGCAGTCGTTGAGTTCGGCAATCCGAAGGCGCACCAACTCCTTCAAAGGAAACGGCAGCAACCCCTCGAATTTCGCGGGCAGGTAAAAATCGAGAAACGACTTAAACAGCTTAGGATGATGTCCATACACGCCGAACATCTCATCGCCGCCAGTTGCCTGCATCATGCCGCGCAAGTCGGGATCGGTCACCGCTTCCGGGGCCAGCACTTCGAGTCGCGCCATCGTTTCCTCCAAAAGGTTGAGCTTGTGTCATTTTCGGCAAGAGCCAGTAATCCTGTCAAGAAATGCCCTGGAAACCGAGGTATTCCGGGACCGCAGGGGCTGGGTTCGACCGGGACGGTCGGTGTCCATTTCAATCGAACATTGCATTGTAGACCAGTGGTCTGATATGTCTGCCCACAATCTCGGTTGCGTGGTTTCGCGCGCATCATCAAATTTTGTCGATTCGGCACGCTTACAGACCATTTGGTATGGGCGGAAGGCAAAACCCCAGCAATACGGGAAATACGCCATGCCAAAACAAGATACGCAGTGAGGAAAGAGAGAAATGAAGAATTTCGAGCCGGATTTCGCCAACCGGTTGAGCACGGCAGCAGCAGCAAAGCAAAACCAGCTTAAGAGAGCGAAAGCGAAAAACCCCGCCAACGATCCGAAATTCGCCGAACGGCAAGCGGCCAAACTCGCTGCCGCGGTCGAGCGCGAGAAACGCCGAGCCGAACGCAAAGCCGCGAAACTCGCAGAAGAGAAGCGCAAGGCCGAAGAGAAGGCCGCGGAAGAGGCCCGGATTGCAGCTGAACAGGCGGCAGAGGAAGAGCGCCAACTGCAGGAAGAGAAGGAAATCGCGGACCGTGCGGTAGCTCTTCTAGCCGAACAAAAAGCCGCCCGCGACGCACGATATGCGGCCCGCAAGGATCGCCAAAAAAAGAAAGGGCGCCGGCGCTAGTTCGACGCTTCCGACCGATTAGGAAACCGAGCGAATTCGAAAATCGTTCCCGCCGGATCGGTCGATCCCGCGCATCAGGAATACGGAGTGGTGCGACATATTATTGCCGCGCCGCTTTTCGTACATCTGCAATGCGACGTCGCGATCATAGACCGAGGTCGTTGGCATCAAACGCAGCGTCATGCCGCGGCGCGGTTTGCTTGAGCTGTTGATTTCCGAGCCGTGCGCCAGATAAATATCGTGGAATGACATCTGGCCCGCTTCGAGTACCAGGTCTTCTGCCGTGCTTTCGTCGTACTCGTCCGGCAGCAATTCCTGCTGCAAGGTGAGATTTGGATCGTTCTTCTGCTCGTGCGCCATCAACGCCTTGTTTTTGTGGGAACCTGGAATGAGTTTCAGGCACCCATTCTCCCGCGTTGCATCATCGACCGCGATCCAGACCGTGCACGTCGCCAGGGGGCGGATCGGCCAATATTCACCGTCCTGATGAAACGGTGTCTTTTTCCCGTTCAATGCCGGCTTGGCGAAGAAGCTCATATTCCACAGCGCGATATCGGGTCCGATCAATTGCGCTGCCATATCCAGAATTTCCGTATTTCGGGCATAGTTCAGAAAAGCCATGTCATGCGATAACAGGGCTGAGCAATTGTCGCGGAACTCCGGATGCGCCGTCAGCAAACGGTCGTGGTCGCGCCGGATCGACTCCAACGTTTCCTCCGGCAATCGGTAGTCCGGGACGACATAGCCCCTTTCGTGATATTCCGCGACTTGCGCTGGCGTCAGCATGCTCGATCCTAATCAGTATGAAAGATGAACGCGACATTACCGCGACAAAGCACCATCACAAAACAGGGTTCTTGCCGTTCGGCGCACGGTGCGCAAAAGTATCGGCAATCTGGAGGAGTCCCCCTATGTCCGACCCGGCCAACACGCTTAAGAATTTGGACATCCGACCCACCGGGGGTGCCCTGGGCGCGGAAATCCGGGGCCTGAATTTAAGCAGGCCTGTACCGCAGGATACAGTGGACGCAATACGCAAAGCCTTTCTAGACCACTGTTTGGTCTTTTTTCGCGGACAACAGATCAGCGAGACCGATCAGGTCCGATTCACCCGCTACTTTGGCGATCCCGTTACCCATGTCCGCAAACAGGCAGAGCAAAAATTGCCGGAAATCATGCTGGTTTCGAATATCACGAAAAACGGACAGCCGATTGGCGCGCTCGGTCACCGCGAAATCGAGTTTCATTCCGACCTCTCCTATATGCCGAAGCCCGGCACCATCTCGATGCTGTACGCCGTTGAAACCCCCAGCGAGGGCGGCGCCACGCAGTGGTGCAACTGTTATGCCGCCTATGAAGGCCTCGACGCCCTGATGAAGGCTCGGCTGGCAAACCTCCGCGGCACGCATTTGCATTTCAATCCGGAACAAAATCCGCCGGAGGTCGTCGATCACCCACTTGTCTGCACGCACCCCGAAACAGGCCGGAAAACGCTTTTCGTCAGCCCCTATTTTTCAGAATCAATCATTGGAATGGCGGCCGAAGAAGCTCAGGTCCTGCTTGCATACCTTTTTGAACACGAAACCCAGCCGAAATATATCTGGACCCACCAATGGCGTGTCGGCGATCTGGTCATGTGGGACAATCGCGCGACCATGCACCGGCGCGAACCGTTCCCGTCCAACCAGCGTCGCCTCATGAAGCGCACGCAAATATTCAACGATACGGTGCCGGTGGCGTAGCGACAGCGGCACATCAAGGGAAACCTCACACAAAGGGCCTGACATGACTTGGCTGATATTCGGATTGCTGTTGTGGACAGCCGCGCATTTCTTCAAGCGGATCTTACCCGCGCAACGTGCCGCGTTGGGCAATCCCGGACGGGGTCTGGTCGCCGTCCTGATTGTTATGGGTCTCATCATGATGGTGACCGGCTATCGTTCGGCCGAATACATTCAGCTCTACACGTTGCCAGAATGGGTAATTCACCTGAACAATCTGCTGATGTTGCCGGCCATCTTCCTCATGGATGCGGGCCGGGCCCGTGGCATCGCCGCAGCCAAAATACGACACCCCATGCTCATGGGCGTTGCCGTTTGGGCCGTCGCCCATCTGCTGGTAAATGGCGATGCCGCATCGCTTGTGCTGTTCGGCGGGCTCGGCCTTTGGGCGGTCGCCGAAATGCTGGTCATTAATCGTGCCGAAGGGCCTTGGACGCCACCGGCCCCAGGCCCAATAAGCAAGGACCTGAAGCTCGCGGTAATAGCCCTAATTCTCTATGCCGCCATCGTCGGCATCCACTACTGGTTCGGTTTCGCGGTCCTTGCGATACTCGAATGACCGAGCGAGTGGTTCCCTTCCCTACGACGCCTTGCTGACCGTCTCCGGTACGGGGCTGAAGACATAGGGCTCCATCGACGCCTGCGCCGCAACGCGAAGCTCGTGCCATTTTTGCGGCCCGCCATAATAGGCCAGACTGCCTGGCTCAGCCTTGCCTTCCCCGTTGTAATAGGAAACGCAATCCCGGAACGGCTGGGTGTTGATATCAACCTGTCGGCAATGCTCGGCATATTCGACTTCTGGCGCCTTGTTGATATCAACGATACCGCCCCCGCGCTCCCGCAATGTTTTCATCATCCAGACGACATAATCGGTATGGGATTCGATGCCACGCGTGAAGTTGAACTGTCCGCCACCGCCTTGCGGGCCCGACATGATCAGCAGGTTCGGAAACCCGTGACTATGAAGACCCAGGAAGGTTTTCGTCCCTTCTTCCTGCCATTTCTGCCGTAAGGTTCGGCCGTCGCGACCGATAATCATTTCGAACGTCGCTGTCGCCATCCATTGAAAACCGGTCGCGTAAATCAGTACGTCAAGTGGGTATTCCTTACCGTCATGGACGACACCCTTCGTGTTGATCTTACTGACACCGAGCGGCGCGGTATCAACGAGCGTGACATGCGGCAGATTGAAGGTCGGCAGGAACTCATCGTGAAATGCTGGGCGTTTGCAGCCATAAGGATAATAGGGCTTCAGCGCCGACGCGGCTTTCGGATCCTGAACGGTCGCGTCCACGCGGGCCCGGATCTGTTCCATGATGCGGAAGTTGGTGTTCAGCTGCCTTTTCATTAGCTCTTCGGGTGTCAGCACGGTCGTATGCTTTTTGCGTTCTTTGAAATCCGTGACTTTGCCCGACAGGAAGTCGTCATTCCCCTTAAGCGCGGTCCGGCCGGACGAAATCGTCGCAAGCCGCTCCCGACGCTTAACCGACCAATTTGGCTCTTTTTTCCACGCCTCTATTTCCTCCGGCGTCGTCTCGCGCTGATCGCGGACGTCGATGGAGGATGGCGTGCGCTGGAAAACGTAAAGTTCTTTAACGATTTTCGCGATTTCAGGGACCACCTGCACCGCGGTCGCGCCCGACCCGATGATGCCAACCCTCTTGTCTTTCAAATCGACATTGTAGTCCCAACGCGAGGTATGGAAGGACTCGCCCTGGTAGGTTTCCATACCGTCGATCCGGGCCAGACGGGGCGTCGTAAGGATGCCATTTGCGAGGATGACATAGCGGGCTCGCATCTTGTCGCCCCGGTCCGTGGTTACCGTCCAGCGGCCGGTTTCTTCATCCCACGCGGTCTCACCGACCGTGGTGTGAAATAGGCAACGGTCGTAGAAGCCATACTTCTCCGCAATCTTCTGGCAATATTCCAAGATTTCGAAGCCCGACGCGAACTTCATCGTCGGGAAATACTCCATCTCCTCCAAAAGCGGCAGATAGCTGTAGGATTCAACGTCGCAGGCAATTCCGGGATAACGGTTCCAATACCAGGTGCCTCCGACCTCGCCGCCACGCTCGCAGAAACGAACATCCGTGAAGCCTTCCTTCTGAAGCTTGTACCACAGCAACAAACCCGCGAAACCGGCTCCCACCACGAGGATTTCACATTCATCGCCAAGGGCTTCACGCTCGATCGGGGGTTCGGAGTAAACATCCTCGAGATATTTGCTGAATTCGCCTTCCATGGACATGTAATCGGCGGCACCGACACGCGTTTCCTTGAATTCGCGGTATTTCGCCTGTTCTTCGGCGTTAAACACGGCACCCGGCGGCGGAGGTGGCAGTGTCTTCAGTGCTTCGTCGTCAAGGGTCGAGTAGCCTTTGCCGGATATTCTGTCGTTCGCCTTGGCGGCGCGCGTATTGAAGAGTTTCAAGCCCGTCTTGGGATCGGTGCGGATCGGCGCAGTCATATGGTGATACTCTCAGGTTCAAAAATGGCTTTCCCTACTATAAGAGTGGAGACGGTTGGGTCTAGTGGGCCTCAAAAGACCTTATTTCCGGAGGGAAGAAGCCATGCCTGATTTACTGCGGAGAAGATGCCCCATCCTACGAGAAAGCGCGAGAGGCGTCGGATCAAATTGCCACCAGCGAGTTCGTCTCCCTCCCAGGAACTGACCACTCCGCGACATTCCGGGAAGCTGGGCGCATCCTGCCTCCGGTAATGGCGTTTCTTGGCGGCAAATCGTTGCAGTAGCCGAAATACTGGAAAAAATTCCTGCTACGGTTGGGGAGGGGCTTTCCACCGCAACAGGAAATCACAGGCAAGCTTAGCGTTTATTTTTAGTTTTCATTCGCTTCACCATTAAGTTCAGCGACACTCTCGATGGCCGACAAGTCGGCATCACCGATTGATGGCTATACTTCCACGATCAAATTTGCGGCATAAGTTAGATATCTCCCCAATAGGGATTCTACGTACGGATGTTGAAACCGACTTGGAATTGTTCTTAAAGTACCCGCCAACGCGAATGGGGAAGCGTCGCCGCTGGCTCGAACGAGGCCCTTTAAAACTCAAAGAACTCTATCCCTAGTGTGATTCACTCTTTTGAATTTCACGGCCAGGACGCTAGCGATACGTTAAAGCCCCAAGGTAAAAGGATCATCCGTCTAGCGGCAGATCAGATACACCGGACGGTTACAAGGGAGGATGCCGGCATGACGGTTCAAAATTCAAAGCCACTGGTGGGCAAAGTCGCACTGGTGACCGGCGCGGGGCAGAACATTGGCCGCGCCATTGCACACGGCCTGGCCGAGGACGGTGCCTTTGTGATGGTCAACGGCAGAGGCAATCTTGACGCCATCGAAACCGTCGCGGACGAAATCAATGAAGCTGGCGGGAGGGCCCTGAGCCACCTCGCGGACATTTCGGATGAAGGCGCGGTGCGGGAGATGATCGCGCGCTTGGCGGCAGAAGTCGGTGGGATCGACATGGTGATCAGCAATGCCGGTCTGCGTCGCCAAACGCCATTTGTGGAAATGAGCTTTGCTGAATGGCGAGAAATTTTGTCCGTCGCGCTGGACGGGGCCTTTTTGTTGGCAAACCACGCAGTACCTCATATGCAGGCGCGCGGCGGCGGCGCTTTTGTCGCCATGAGCGGCATTTCCCACCATATCGGCGCCAAGGAACGGGCCCACGTCAATGCCTCCAAAGCCGGATTGGAAGGGTTTGTTCGCGGCCTGGCTATGGAGCTTGCCACGGATAACATTACCGCCAACGTCGTCGCGCCCGGCGCCATCGATACAAGGCGCGGAGCCGCCGCCGGCGCGCGGTCACCTGGTTCCCTTGATCGCATCCCACTGGGCCGGTCCGGAACGGTGGATGAGATAGCGGGCATGGTCCGGCATCTGGTAGGTCCCCAGGGCGGCTATATCACGGGGCAATGCATCCATGTCAACGGCGGCACATATTTGGGTCATTAGCAGACCAACATTGTCCCGTTTCCGGCGACGGGTATGGCAAGGCCCCCGTTGCGACGTTGAATGACAGGCATCCAAAATTTCCTCGACATCGGACATTTAGTGGGCGTGTCCGCTTCGTTATCAAATGCCGTCCTCTGCGCAATATTCGTTGATTTGTGACTGCGCTTACGAAAATTGGCGCTGCTTGCGGTTCGGCGTCGTTCCGTGATATCGGGAGATGGAACACCGCCGATAGCAAAGGAGTGTATGTTATGGGTTTGAAGCTTTCGCACGCCTTCATCAACGTCGCCGACCTTAACAAAGTCGTGCCTTTCTATACCGATATCTTGGGCTTTCACGTAACGGACAGGGGTCATATCAGAGGCGATACCGAAGCTGTGTTCATGAGCCAGGATCCCGACAACCATCATCAGATCGCTCTGGCAGGCACGCTGAAGGACAGCGATGGCGGGCGCAATTTGGGTCATGTCGCCTTTCGCATGGAGTCATTGGGTGATCTGCGGGCACTAAAAAAGCGCCTGACTTCAGAAGGCATTGAGATTGGCCGAGAGCTTTCACACGGTAATGCCTGGTCGCTCTACTTTGCCGATCCTGAAGGCAATGGCGTCGAGTGTTTCGTCGACACCCCCTTTCACGTCAGCCAGCCGCAGGGCAAGCCGACTGACATCGATCTTGATGACAAGACATTGCTGGACAAGACGCGGGAGGATTTTCAGGAAGAGCCCGAATTCGGTCCCTATGCCGACTGGCAGGAAGCAATGCGTCGCAGACTAGCCGACTAGCGCAGGCTATTTAGACTTGCATGGCCCTATAAGGCGCGAATATCCAACCGCATCAATGGTTACCAGTTTGTCATTTGGCGTCCTTAAGCCGAAGGGCGGCCAAATCGCTGTGTCGTGCGAACACGGGGAAACCGTTATATTATTGATTACGGAAACAGCCCGGATCGGATATTCGAGGTGGCAACCGGCTTAGGTGCCTAAATACCTGCTGCGCCCGTGATGGGGCAACTCAGGGCTATACAGATAGAGGTTTTGAAACATGACGAATGATCGCTTTGGCATCCGCTGGGGACTGGCGGGTGGCACGACGCTGGCATCCATCGATGAGGCACGCGATGCTGCCAGATTTGCTGAAAAAACAGGTTTCGATAGCTTCTGGATATCGCACGCGATGGGTGTCGATCCTATTTTAGCACTGGCCTGCATAGGCGGCGATTTTTCCGGCATTGGTGAAGTTGGTACTTCGGTTGTGCCCCTGTATGGCCGCCATCCAGTTGGACTCGCCCAACTGGCGCGGACAGCTCAGAACGCCTTGGGCGGTCGGTTCACCCTTGGGATCGGTGCCGCCTCCAGGCGCCATGCCGAGGAGGTACTCGGCCTCTCGTGGGACAAACCATTCTCATATACGCGTGAATTCGTGGAAGCGTTGGAGCCGTTGCTAGCGGGCGAGCAGACGGATACGGACGGTGATCAAATTTCCGCGCACACCAAGCTTGGAATCGACGCACAGCCGACGCCCATACTGATGGCGGCGCTCGGCCCACGGATGCTGCGGTTTACCGGCAGCCGACTGCAGGGCACGACACTCGGCCAGTGCGGACCGCGGACCATATCGTCTTATATACTGCCGCATCTCCAAGCCGGCGCCGAGAGCGCCAACCGAAGCAGCAGCCTGCGCATTATGGCGCTGGTTCGAATCTGCGTCACCGACGATATTGCGGGAGCGAAGGCTCTGGCCCGGGAAATCTCCGCCCACTACCAATCGAACCCCTCCTATGCCAATGCCACCAAGCATGAAGGCCTAGATGACGCCGCCGATCTGCACTTAATCGGTAGCTGGCAGCAAGTGCTGGATGGGCTGGCAGAATACGCCAAAGCCGGCGCGACGGACCTGCGTATTCAAGTTGCTGCGCACAACGATAAAGCCCGCGAGGCATCGTATGATGCCCTGGCAGACTATCTCTCCTAATTCCCGACGTTCATTGCGGCAATTGTAACAATTACCTGGGAGGCGCTTCGTCGGTCCGGTCTTGCGATAGTCGAGCCTGGCCTTTATCGGACCTCAACCCGCGGTGACTTGTTTGCGCGAACCGTGATCAAGAGAATCAAACTTGCAGTCTGCGACGGATCTCATGCCTCATGCTCGGGCAAGTCTGCCATGATGCCGCCGGGCCGCGCGCGGATCATGTCATGCAATTCCTGTTGCAGCGCCGCCTTACCGGGATCGTTGTAGCGATTGACCATCTCCAGTGGATCCTCCGCCAAATCGTATAGTTCGCCATCGCCGGAAATTTGGTCGATGGTCAGCTTCGCCGTTCGGGTCCGCACTGTCCGCAGTTCCAGCGGTATGCCGGCCCGGCTCGGCTGCATGTTCCACTCGTTGTACGCAAAGTCCCGCGTCTCCGTCGCGCCGCTCAACAAGGGCTTCAGCGACTTGCCTTGCATATCAGCGGACCCGGACACACCGGAGAAATCATAAAACGTCGGCGCCAGATCCAGGGTTGAGACCGGCTCCGTGATGTTCTTATCCGCTGCAACGCCCGGTCCGGCCATGACCAATCCGACCCGCAACAACGACTCGTAATGGGTTGGCCCTTTCAAATAGAGCCCGTGATCGCCGAGCAGTTCGCCATGGTCGGAGGTGAATATGACCAGAGTGTTTTGCTCCAGCCCCACCGTGCGCAGCGCGTCGATAATGCGGCCGACACCTTCATCGATAAAAGAGATCATCCCGTAATAGTTGGCCGTCATCTCCGCCAACTGCTGGTCGGTTTGCGGCTCGATCCGCGAGTACTCCCGCCGGAGTACCCGTTGCCACTCCGTTTTGCCCAGCGGTTCTTTCTCAAGCGCAGCCCGATGCCACCAAGGGCGTTTGTCGAGATCTCTAGCATGGGTGGTGGATATATCCACTTCGTCGCGGTGGTACATCCGGCTCCACGGTTCCGGACAATCGAAGGAGTGATGAGGATCGGGATACGACACCCAAAGACAGAAAGGTGCGTCATCCGATTGCTCACCGATGAAGCTTCGCGCCTCGTCCGTCACCCAGGTCGTGGAGTGCCAGGCCGCAGGCAAGGCGGAGTTCCAGGTCTGCGACGCGCTTGGCTTTTCGCCTAAATTTTGCGGCCATAAATCCCAAGCCTCGCCCGGCTCGCCATGGCTCCAGAACCAGCGCTCGAAATGCTGACCACGCGGCGGTTCTTCACACGGTAAATGCTCATGCCAATGGCCCAGGATCATCAGGCGCGTATGGTCGAAGCCCAGGTAAGGTCCGTTCCAGTCATCCGGAAAATTGGCCGAGCCCTCACGAGACTCCGGCGCGCCGTAAGGTGTGTAACCGGGATGAACGCCAAAGTGCCCCTTACCGATAAAGCCGCTGCGATAGCCCGCATCGGCCAGCACTTTCGCCCATCCCACATTGCCAAAGCCAGGGTCGAGACTCACATGGTTATCGTAGACCCCATGGGTCAAGGGCAGCAGCCCGGTCAGGATCGAGGCGCGGGACGGCTGACAAATAACATTCGGCGTAATCGCCGCTGAGAATTGCGTGCCGCGTTTGGCCAGCCTGTCGATGAAGGGCGTTCGTACCTTGCGTTTCCCCTCGAAGCCTAAACAATCCGCCCGATGCTGGTCGGAAGTAATGAGCAGGATATTGGGTCGCTTTGTCATGAGGCCTATTTCCTAAATTGACGAGGATTGCCGTTAGACCTCGGGAAAAAAGGCAAGCGCACAAACTCAGGTCACCCACCCCCCTGCGAGCGGAACGACCTGACCAACCATGTGATTACACCGCTCGCTTGCGAGGTAAGCCGCGAGTTCCGCCGTCTCCTCCGGCGCACCAACCTTGTTCGTCGGAACATTGCGTTTTACGTGGTCCAAAAACTTCGTGTTGCCGAGCAAATCATCGGGGTAATAGGTGTTGTTATTGATGTAGTTCTGAGCAATCGCGTTCACGTGGATGTTTGATCGCGCCAGTTCCAGACCAACGGCCTTTATAAATCCGTTCTGCGCGCCGCGCGCCGCGCAATAAGCGGCATTGTTCGCAATGCCCTTCAATGGCGCCGCGCTGGTGACGGCGATAATTTTCCCCGACTGTCTTTCCAACATTTGCGGCGTGACCGCTCTGACGAGATACATCAAGGGATGCACGAGGGAATCGAACAAAATGTTCCAGTCAGCATTCTCGATCGATTGCACCGGCCCCGTCATCGGCGGTTCGGCCAAATTGGCGATCAGAATATCGATCTGTCCCGCACCGGCGACCAAATCCTCGCAATCCTTTTGCGTGGTCATGGGCGCATCGCCGGTTACCACATTGACACCGATTTCTTCGAACTTTTCCTGAATGGCCTGCCCCATATAACGCTGCACACAGGTGATCAATGCGGTTCTTTTGGTCATCAAATGTCCTCGAACGAATTTTTTTACGCTTCAGCCAATATCGTGTCGGCGATCTTTTCCGCGGTCATGATGGTGGGGAAATTGGTGTTGGCCGATGGGACAACTGGAAAGATCGATGCATCGACAACGCGAAGCCCGGCCACGCCACGCACCCGGCCCTGATTGTCGGTCACGGCCATCGGGTCATCCTCCGCGCCCATGCGGCAAGTACAGGAGGCGTGCCAGACACCGACGGCGGCCTTGCGGATGAAAGCTTCGGCTTCGTCTTCGTCGTTACAGACACCCTCGAGCGTGAAGTCCTCCATGATGAAGTTCTTCATGAGGTAGTTGCGTAAAAACTCCGGACCGTCCAACAGCCCGGCCATGATACCGGTCAAGAGTTTGTTCTTGGTATTGATGGCGCCAACCTGACGAACCTTGTCGGAATAAGCCGCAGGGAAAGGTGTACTGGTCACGGCCTGCATGGCAGGATCGGCATAGAGGGGTGCCAACCGCTGGATCGCATCCGCGATGCGTTCAAGATCGCGCCGGTCCGAAAGCAGGTTGAAATCCACGGACGGTTCCTCGGCCCAGTGAGCTGATTGCAATTTAACCTCGCCCGTTTCTGAAAACGTCTTGTTGACGAAAACCAGAAAGGCCGCAATTTGCTCACCGACCTTGTGCCATGAATTCTTCGAGGTGCAGACCACGAACATGTCACCGGGCGGTGCGCCGCCGATATCCGAAGTATAACGCATACCGACATGCATGTGCCGACGTGAATCCTGATTTCGGACGCGGGCATGTGATTTAAGAAACGCCGCGATGGCCACCGAAGGGTGATCCATGAGGCGCTGACCGACGCCGTAGGACGCGTAGCGGACAGGGATACCCAAATCGCGTAGATGGCTTTCGGGACCGATGCCGGCCCGCATCAGATGGGCGGGCGAGTGAATGGCACCTGAAGACAGAATAATTTCCCGGCCCCGGAACTCGGTCGGCTTGCCATTGACCAGCGCCTTAACACCGACACAGCGCAAATCCTCAAACAGAAGTTCGGTCACCGATGTGTGTGTCGAGATATGCAGGTTCTCGCGTTTGCGCACGTCTGCGTTGAGATAGCCGATCGAGGCGGAAACCCGTTGCTCTTCCGCATTGGAGATCGTGATCGGAAAAAAACCGTCCTCGAAGAAACCGTTCTGGTCTTCAAGATATTTGTAGTTCGCCCGCTTGAAGGTTTCGACGACGGCCTTGGAGTGTCCGGACCAATGGGCTTCCGGGACTCGGCGAACCGGGATCGGGCCATCCTTACCGTGCCATTCGTCATCGAAATCCAGATCCGTTTCCAGCTTCTTGAAGTAGGGCAAGACACTATCCCAGTTCCAGCCGGCGGCGCCTCTCGATTCCCAGTCATTGTAGTCGGTCGGCGCGCCACGGTTCGCCATCTGTCCGTTGATCGAAGATCCACCGCCTAGGATTCGCGCTTGTTCGTATTTACGCAATGGCGGCTTCGGCGCGTCACGGTCATTGTGGGAAATGACTTCCGTCGTGACTTTCAGGCTCGACCAAATAAAACGGTTATTGAGATATGCCGTCCCTGGATAGGAATCCAAAATTTCCGACGGCACCTTACCCGGTGCCGTGTCTTCTCCAGCCTCACATACCAGGACCTTATTCTTCCCCTGCGCGGTGAGCCGGTTCGCCAACACACAGCCAGCGGAACCACCACCGACAATGATGTAATCGAATTCCATGATATTCTCCGTAAGCTGCGTACTTTGACGATAAACTTAAGTTATTTCGAGACCGTATTCCGCGGCACATCACGGAACGGCCGGTCAGTGTCCAAGCGCGGTTCCTTAGGCATTTTGAGGACGCGTTCGGAAATAATGTTCTTCTGTATCTCGTCGGTACCGCCGGCAATCGATATCGCCGGAGTAGAGATCAGAATTTCCGCGATAACACCGTCCATCGGACTGTCGTCGCCGGTCAGCATCGCATCGGCAGCGCTGATCATCGTGTGGACGTGGTTGGCGGCGCGCGCGATTTCGCTGTTCGCCAGCTTACCGATCGACCCCTCCGGGCCGGGCTGGCGACCCTGTTCTTGCGCCGTCCGCGCGCGCTGTGCCGTCCACTCGGTGGCGCGCGCCATATACATCAGCTTGGCGATTTCCTGCCGTACCACCGGGTCCTCGTTCTTGCCGGTCTCCTTGGCGCGCTGAAGGACCAAATCGACCCGGCCCGCGCGCTGCGGGTACCAAGTGTAGGGCGCCATCGCGACGGCAATTTCCTCCGCTTCTTCCCGGTAGATGCGTTCCGGGCGGTCGGTCACCTGGACATTACGCTTCATCGAATCCGCGCCGCGGCGCTCGTGCATCAGAGTCGTCGTGGCGATCTTCCAGCCGGCTCCCTCTTCCTCCAGCATATATTCCGGTTCAATTTCGGCATCGGTGAAGAACACCTGATTGAATGACGCATGGCCATTCATCTGTTTGAGCGGCACCACCTCGACGCCTGGCTGGCGCATATTGATCAGGAAATAGCTGAGTCCCTTGTGCTTCGACACGTCCCAGTCTGTACGCGCAAGTAAAATGCCGTAGTCGGCCAAGTGCGCACTCGTCGTCCAGACCTTCTGGCCATTGACGATCCATTTGTTGCCCTTGAAGTCGGCCCGCGTGGTCGCGCCGGCGAGATCGGAACCGCTGCCCGGCTCGCTGAACAACTGACACCAAGTGTCTTCGCCGGTCAGGCTGCGGCGCAGAAACTTCTCCCTGTGCAGATCCGTGCCATGCGCTTGAATTGTCGCCCCGGCGAGGATCGCGGCACCTTTCGTCGCAACGCCGGGGGCGCCAATCCGCCGGAGTTCATCTTGAACGACGCGCACGAGACCGACCGGCAGATTGCGGCCAAACCATTTGGACGGCCATTGCGGCGCGCCCCAGCCGGAGACGGCCAGCCTTTCGCGCCATTCGAACAGGCCGAGATCGAGATCCCAATTCTCGTCCAGCCAACTGCGCAATTCTGCGCGGACGGAGTCTTCTGTGTATTCGCTCATTGTATCGTCGTACCTCTATCGCGCGGATCACGTTTTGTAAGAGTAGCGCCTTTCATACCGATCGTGCACCTGGCCTAATCGCGTTTTGATTGTTTGGCCGCTTCGATGGCCTGCCAGACCCGCTGTGGCGTCGCCGGCATCTCGATATGGGATACGCCAAATTCCGACAACGCGTCGACAATGGCGTTGATGACAACGCCGAGCGCCGGTGTCGTACCACCTTCGCCACCCGGGCGGATGCCATGGGGATGGGAGCTCGCCGGCACCTCGGTGATGAAGGCATCAATTGGCGGCGTCGTGTCCGCGCGCGGCATCGCATAATCCATGAAGGACCCCGTCAGAAGCTGTGCGCTGTCCGGATCGTATTGAATCGCTTCCAGAAGCGCCTGCCCCAGGCCCTGCGCTACGGCGCCATGTGCCTGCCCGTGCAGAATCAGCGGATTGACGGCCAACCCGACATCGTCAACAGCCGTCCAGGAAACAATGTCGACATGACCGGTATCGGGGTCGACCTCCACTTCGCAGATATGTGCACCGTAGGGATAACCGCCGGCGCGGTTGGTGATATCGCCAATGCCTTCCAGGCCACCACGCAAGGCCGCGGGCAAGCTCTCCATCGTCACCGAGGCGCTCGCCACCTCCGAAAGGTCGATACTGCCACCGCCTGGCGCGCTGAAAACGCCCTCCGCGAATGCAATCTCCGTCTCCGCTGCCTGTAGCACGTGCGACGCGATCGATTTTCCCTTGGCGAGCAATTCCTCGACGGCCTCCCCCGCGGCAATACTGACCAGCCGCATGGAACGGCCTGAATGAGACCCGCCGCCAACCGAAACCCGGTCCGTGTCATTGGCCACGAACCGCACTTTCTCAAAAGGAATTTGCAGCCATTCGCTAATCAATTGCGGGAAGCTGGTTTCATGCCCCTGCCCGCTGCTCATCGTGCCGACAACCAGTTCGACGGTACCGTCATCACAGACGGTCACTTCGGCCCGTTCACGCGGGATGCCGCTGGTGACCTCGATATAGTTCGCGACACCGACGCCCCGGCAAAGACCGCGTGCCGCCGACTCAGTCTTACGCACCTCGTACCCGTCCCAGTCGGCCTCTCGCAAGGCTTCATTCATGCAGGCGGTATAGTCTCCGCTGTCATAAGTAACGCCCACACCATTGGTAAACGGCATCGCGTCGCTGGCGATCAGATTGCGCCGCCGCAAATCGACCCGGTCAAAACCGTGCTGGTCCGCTGCAAGGTCAATCAGACGTTCGATCATATAAATCGCCTCGGGCCGCCCTGCGCTGCGGTAGACCGCGGTCGGGGCCGTATTGGTCAGCACCGCATGCCCCTCGAAGTGCACATTCGGGATGCGATAGACGCTCTGCATCATCGACAGTCCCTTGCGCAGCGGCCAGAAATAGACCGTATAGGCACCCAAATTCAGCGTGTTCACGCCACGCAGACCGAGGAAATTACCCTCCGCGTCAAGAGCGAGTTCGGCATCCGAGGTAAGGTCGCGCGCCTGATAATCGCTCAGGAAACATTCCTGGCGCGATGCGGTCCATTTAACCGGCCGCCCTGCCCGTTTCGCCGCCCAGGGCATGAGAGCGAACTCGGGCGAAAATCCATTGCGCGTCCCAAAATTGCCACCCATGTCACCGAAGATGGCGCGGCAATTTTCCTTCGGCACGCCGAGGATTATTGAGAGCCTCTCACGGGTTTGCACCGCCCCTCTGCCAGACGCGGCGCGCAACGTGTAATGATTTTTTGCAGTGTCGTATTCACCAAGGACCGAGCGTGGTTCCATCGGACTGCCCGTGACACGATGAATCCAGCTATCCAGCTTGACGATATGTGTGGCCTCCTCGAAGGCGCGGTTTGTGGCTTCCTTGTCTCCCACCTCGCATGTCAGCGAGAGGTTGCCCGGACAGCCCGGCCAGAGGCGTGGTGCGCCGTCTGCCCGCGCATCGCGCGCATGAACAACCGCGGGCAGCGGTTCATACTCAATATCCACAAGTTCGACAGCATCGGCCGCCTGTGCCGCGGTTTCGGCGATGATCATAGCCACGCCTTCCCCGACATAGCGCACAATCTCGGCCGGCAACGGTGCATTCTCCGTCGTGAAGACCTCAAATCCCGGCGGCAGGCGAAGCTCGGCATCCGGTGGCCCCATCCAATCCGGGTTATGCGGGATCGCGGTCAGCCCGTCGGCAGCAGCGTCCTTACCCGTCAGAACGGCGAGCACACCCGGCGCACATAGCGCCTGAGCAGGATCGATAGAGAGGATCCGTGCATGCGCATGCGGCGACCGCACCACAGCCGCGTGACTGACATTGTCCGGCAAAAAGTCGTTGGCATAACGTCCCTGCCCCGTAACGAGCCTGCGATCTTCCGTCCGAGGCAGCGACGCCCCGATACCGCCGGAGCGGGCTGTATGTTGTGTTGGCAAGTTATTGTACCTCTTGTGACGGCCCAACGGGATTCAGCCAGCGATGCCCCTGTCGATCAAGAGGCTTCGCGCAGCCGGTTCAAACGTACTAGAGCACATCAGCATTAGATGGAACCAATTTTGGTTTCATCTAATGCTGTGAAGGTGCTCTATTTTCAATAAGATAGATCAGATTCACACGATTGTTGGATCGCGAAAGCGATTCCAACAAACCGTGATCTGATCTAGGCTCACGGGCAACTTGGATAGAAGGAAAAACGGAATGCAGATCGTCGATGCCCAAATTCACCTCTGGGGAAGCGGCTTGCCGAGCAACCAATCGCATATTCAGGTCACGTCCTTCACGCCGGAGGAAGCCATCGGCCTGATGGATGAAGGCGGTGTCGATGCGGCAGTCATTCACCCGCCGGGCTGGGATCCGAAATCGACCGAGATGGCACTGGCAGCGGTGCAAGACTATCCGGGCCGGTTCGCAGTTATGGGATCGATGCCGCTCGACGATCCCGCGTCCCGCGGGAAAATTGCGACGTGGCGGGAGCAGCCGGGCATGCTTGGGCTGCGCTACACTTTCCTGACCGATCCGGCACGGCAATGGGTCGCCGACGGCACGCTCGACTGGTTTTGGGCTGCAGCAGAGGACGCAGGCGTACCGATTTCCATGCTGGCGACAGATTCCCTGACGATACTTGGCGGCGTGGCCGAACGACATCCAGGCCTGCGTCTGACAATCGATCATTTGGGCGGGCGCGGTGGCACGACTCAGCTCAAAGATGCCGAGGCCATGACGCACATCCCCGAACTGCTGGCGCTGGCGAAACTTCCCAACGTTGCCGTCAAGGCAACCGGCGCCCCAGGCTATTCAAGCCAGGCCTACCCGTTTCCAGCCATGCATACCTATTTGCAGCAGATCTATGATGCGTTTGGCCCGAAACGTATGTTCTGGGGTACGGACATTACAAAGATGCCGTGTACCTGGCAGCAATGCGTATCGATGTTCACCGAAGAACTGCCCTGGCTAAGCGCCGCTGACCAGAAACTTGTCATGGGTGACGCACTCTGCGATTGGTGGGGCTGGAACCGAGACTAATTATGCCTCGTCGGCAGCGGACCTTGTCGAAGAATGGCGTTCGATGCCATAGGCGAGTAGCGTGAAGCCCAGCATCAGCGATACCGCCGCGGCAGCCGGCATGACCGTTAGCCAAGCCTCATTGTCAAAGTAGGACGGATCTAAATTTATCATCAGGCCCCAGTTGACGTTCGGTTCGACCGGGCCAAAACGCAGAGCGTCGACTGCGAGCACGATCCCAACTAAGTACGCGAAGTCACGGAGCGCGGCCGCAACCGACATTCGTGACCACATGTGCCGGTTCTCGTCCATCTGCATGTTGCCCCGGTCGAATATTTCATAAAGCCGCGCTAGATAAACTAAAGTTAGAATCGCAGCAAAGACCCCTGTCGAAAAAAAGAACGTCACTTTGAAGATTAGTAACAATACGAGCAGGGGTAGGGTTGTTATACTCGATGTAAAAATGGACAGTGACGTGCCTAACATTTGACGCAATAAAGGAAACGTGAATCCTGCACTTACTGTGATCGCAGCGACAATTAGAGCGATGAATACTGTCCGTTGCCCCCCATGGACGACTCCCGCCAGAATATCGCGCCCAAACGCGTCCGTCCCTAACAGATAATCGCCACCCGGGGGTTCCAGCATGGCACTGAAATTATTTCGTGCTGGGTCATAACTGGCAATGGTGTCCGGCATGGCCGCTAACACGACCCACGTTAAGACAAGTCCGCAACCCAGCCAGGCGAGCGGGCTCCTAAGAAGAGCCTTGGTGACCGATGCATCCGGGTTTCGTAGCGCCATCGCGCGCTGATTGGAACGGCACATCAAATCGCCGATAAGACGGCAGGCGACCACCAGGATTATGGCGGAAATTGCAATTTCACGAATAACCGGAAGATCGAAAACAGGTGTGGCTTTGACCAAAACAAAACCAAGACCAGGATAATTCAATATCGCTTCGATAATGATCATGCCTGTGACGATCGTTGCCGGAAACTCCTGTAAAGTCACGGCAGAGGCGTACAAAAGGTCATCGGAAAACGTGCCAGCCGTTTGAGCCTGAAATTCGCACATACTGGAAAGCTTTCCGAAATTGCAAAGTATCAAGGCAATTGCCGGAAGGACCAGTTCCAGTAAAGGAAACGTCTTTAGGAGCGGTCCTTCTTGCGGCAGAGCGGATGCAAGAGAGCCACCAAATATCAGAACTGCCAAAACGATGAGGAAACCAGGCACTGCTCCGGAAACGACGCTGAGCAACCCCACAAACCCAGCCAAATTCTTCCACCTGTATAGCCGGATGAGCAGCGTGCCAACGACAACGAACAGGAACAATGTAAGCCCAATCAGAGTGGCCGTTGATAGCAAAGGCGGAAATATATCAAACGCGCCTCCATCTGGTCGGTAGGGCCGGACGACATTTGACTGTTTCAAAAATTCTTCTACTTGAGCAGGAGAATGCGGATATAGAGCACCAGCAAAAAATACAAGTACGGTCGCCCCGACGTATCGAACCGCATTCATGGCCACGATCATCGCTACGGGTATTGATGTCTGCACCTCACCCCTCCACCAAACACCATGAACGCTTTTGGTTGTTCTATACTATATAACTTCTTCTTATTTTAGAAGTTTCAAAAAGGGCGTATTTCGCCCGCATGCTCAATAACCGACTTGGATTTAATTTGAAGAAAGAGAGCCCGTTCGGCAAAATCGCTTGGGTCATCCAACAGTTAACTTAAAGGGGAATTCCAATGGCAGGTAGTGCCGCAGGAAATAAATCAGGCAAACCCGTAGCCGTCGTCATTGGTGCGACTTCCAAATGGCAGTCCGACGGCCGCAACACGAAACTGGCGCACGGAAAATCTATTGACGACAGCGCCCTGCCTGTCGGCGTGCGTTGGGGTGTCGGCGGCGCCATAGCGCAGAAGTTTGCGCAAGAAGGCTACTTCACCGTCGTAACGACACGCACGGCGTCGAACGCAGCGGCGCTGTCGGATGCCATACAGGAACAAGGCAATGAGTGCATGATTGTCGAGCTCGATCTCGTCTCGGAAGAGTCGGTGACGAACGCTTTCTCCACGATCCGCGCCGAAGCCGGAGACCCGGACGTGTTGGTCTACAATGCTGGTTATCTGGAAGGTCGCGACCTGCCACCGGAGAAGGAACTGCTCGAACATATCGAGGTGTCAATGTTCGATACCGCGCAGCATATCGCCAGCCGTGGACCCTTTCTCGTCGCGAAGGAAGTACTGCCGGCGATGCGGCAAAAAGGCGAAGGTTCGTTTCTATTCTCCAACAACTCCAAATCCTTGCGCGGAACCAAGCGCAACACTGGCGAGTCCTTGTACTATCCAAGGGTCATGATGCGTACCCTGGCACAGGTGCTCACCGAGGAGTATTCGGAGCATGGGATCCATGTCGCCAATGTGGTGATCGACGGATTGATCGATTCGCCGGGCACGCGTGCATTGCCGAAAGCGCAGGAAAACCCCGACATCGTGATTAATCCGGTCAAGATCGCCGAGGCGTTTTATTACCTACACACACAGGATAAATCCTGCTGGACTCACGAATTGCAGCTCACGCCTTTTCCGACCAAGCCAAGCTTCTGATAAAGCGAGACAAGTACATAACAGATTGGAGTCCCGACTATGCCGATTGCCGTTTCCGCCGCCGAAGCGCTTGCAAACCGTCGCGGCAACACCCTGAAACAGGTGATTGCTAAGCCATTCTATCGGCGGCTCTATATGGGGTCGGAGCCAACGCGCGGTGGCGTTGTCGAAAAGGAGAAGCTTTCCTTGCCTCAGGCCTACCTCGTCGAGCAGCCGGCGAACAGTGTCGTGTCAGCGCATTTCCATGACACCAATCAGTTTCAAATCTTCGTGCATGGCAGCGGCGCGTTCGGAAAAAAACCCGTCAACGGGATCGTTGTCCATTACGCCCGCGCGCATACGCCCTATGGCCCCATTGAAGCCGGCGACGATGGCGCACACTATATGACTCTGCGGAACAATTGGGATTCCGGCGCAAAGACGATGCCGGAAAATCGAGACAAGCTGCGCAAAATCAAACGCGTGCACCGGATTGCCGAAGATGTCCATATTCCCGACACATCGGCCTTGCAATCCGTCACGACGGAGAGGACCGACCTTGTCCCGCTCGAAGAAGACGGCCTCGGCATCTGCCGGTTCGATGTCGGCCCACGGCAGGATTGCACTATTGCGTTCGAGGCCGAAGGCGCCGGCGCATACGCCTTTGTGGCCGGCGGTTCGGTAACACATGACGGCGTGGTTCTCGACACCCATTCGCTGATCTATCGGGGACAGGATGAAATGCCGCTTGAAATCACCGCCTGTGCAGAAGGGGCGAGCGTTCTGTTACTGCAATTCCCACCGGAACCACCTGCCGATTGAACCAAAACGGGCTTGCGGCAGTGGCTCACACATGAAAACATTTCATCGCTTTGCAAAACGCTAACGATTTAGGAGACGCGTGATGGACGTCGGCATGATGATGGTGTTCACCAGCTATGGTCACGAAAACTGCCCCGACGACCAGGTCTGGGACGAGGAACTACGATTGTCCGCACTTGCAGCGGATTTGGGGTTTGACTGCCTGTGGTCTGCCGAGCACCACTTCAATGACTACTCGTTCGTCCCCGACAACATCCATCTGATGACGCATCTGGCAGCGAAACACCCTGACATCGATATCGGTACCGCGGCGGTCATCCTGCCCTGGCATGACCCGCTGCGTGTGGCCGAAAATGCCGCGGTGCTCGACATGTTAAGCGGTGGCCGGCTGCGTCTCGGTATGGGCCGCGGTCTGGCGCGGCGCGAATTCGAAGCCTTCCGTCTGAGCATGGACGAGTCGCGCGGCCGCTTCGATGAAGCCGCTCCGATGATCGTCAACGCGCTGAAGACCGGCTACATCGAAGGCGACGGTGAATATTACAAGCAACCGCGCACCGAAATCCGCCCCCGTCCGCAGCATTCCTTCGACGGCCGTATCTATGCCGTTGCGTCCAGTGAAGACTCCGTCGTCTCCGCCGCCAAGCTCGGCGCGCATATCGTGATGTTCGCCGACCGCCCTTGGGAAATGCGCGCACCTGTCATTGAAAAAGGCCGGGAGCTGCACCGGGAAATCCACGGAACGGAGCCGCCAACCATTATGCTGACCGAATTCTGCGTCTGCAGCACCGACCTCGCGCAGTGCGAAGAAGAGGCGCGCCAGTATCAGGGCAAATTCGTGGAGAGCAATTTCTATCACTACGAATTTCTGGGTGAGCATTTCGCGACCGTTAAGGGCTACGACTCTTATCAACAGAAAGCGGCCATTGCGAAGGAAGCGGGCATGGGCGGTGCCGTCGATGGCTTCATGAAGGCCGCGAGCTGGGGCACCCCCGACAAAATCCTGCGTGGTCTCGAAGACCGCCGCAAAGCGATCGGCGATTTCGAACTGAACGTCGCCTTCCGATTCGGTGGCACCCCTTTCGAAGTCTCAGAACGAGGCCTGAAGCTCTTTGCCAAGGAAGTCTTGCCTGTACTCAAATCCTGGGGGCCGGTCAAAGCAGCGGCTGAGTAAGGCGACCCTATGACTCCCACCGAGTTCGATATCGCCGGTAAGGTAGTCTTCGTTACCGGGGCTGGCCGAGGGATTGGCAAGGGTATCGCGCAGGTCCTCGTCGAGGCTGGCGCCGACGTGGCGATCAATGCCTTAACCAGTAATCATGTACCCGGATTAGCGGCTGAGCTGGGCGAATCGACAGGCAAAACAGTCTTGCCGATCATCGGCGACGTGACGAAACCCGATGGTGCGCAGCGTGCGGTTGATGAGGTTCTCGAGAAGTTCGGCCGCATCGACGTGCTGGTCAACGCGCTTGGGGATTCTCTCAAAGCGCCGCTCGTCGGGTTGCCGGGCGGCGAGAGCGCCGGTGATCCGATCTCCGATGACGACCTCAATTTTATCATGGATATCAACTTGACCGAGGCGCTGCTGTGCACCCGCGCGGTCGGGCCGCACATGCTGGCGCGCGGGTCAGGCAAGGTGATCAATATTTCGTCGTGGACAGGGCTGCAGGGAGGCGGCGAAATGGTGCTCTACACCACGGCTAAAACGGCGCTAGCCGGTTTCACAAGGGCACAGGCGCTTGAATGGGCACCACATGGCATTCAGGTAAATTGCATCGCACCCGGCCTGTTTCCCGATATCGTGACCGGCGGGCCGGATCGCATGCGCCGGTCCGAAGAGCGGGCCAAGCGGGAGGTCCCGCTCGGGAGGACGGGGCGCCTCAAGGAGGTCGGCTATTTGGCGCTCTACCTTGCCTCCAGCGCTTCGGACTATATGACCGGGCAAATGCTCATGCTTGATGGTGGTCTGAGCTTATAAGGCTTGCAAGACGGCATCGGCGAGGACCGGGACGGCCGCTCTATTCGCAGCGCTCGCCCCTTGTCATAATCGACACATTGCAGAGAGAGCCATCGTCATCGCGTTGCACCAAATCAGGAGAATGAAATGGATCTCGGGCTCACCGGAAAGATAGCGTTGGTCACCGGCGCAAGCGAAGGCATCGGCGAAGGCGTGGCCCAAGCGCTCGCGGTGGAGGGCGCGCGCGTTGCTATTTGTTCACGGACAGCATCTAAACTTGAGGCCACGGCGGTGCGAATAGCAAATGAAACCAATGCCGAGGTAATTGCAATACCGGCCGATATGCGCTCGCTCGCGGAATGCGAAGGCTTCGTCAACGAAGCGGCCGAGCGCCTTGGCGGTATCGACATCCTCGTCAACAATGCCGGTGCATCGGCTTTCGGCCCCTTTGTCGATCTGCCCGACGAAGCCTTTACCGATGCGATCAACGGCAAGCTGCTGGGTTATATTCGTTGTACAAGGGCCGCGATTCCGCATTTGAAGAAGCGCGGCGGCGGCACAATCCTCAACATTACCGGCACGACCCAGCAGACCGTGCCGTTGCACACGCCCGGCAGTGCCTGTAACGCCGCTGTCCGGATGTTCAGCAAAGAACTTTCGGTGGAACTCGGGCCGATGAACATTCGGGTCAACAGCCTCGGGCCGGGACGCATCCAGACGGCCCGCTCCGACCGTCTGCAAAAAGCAATGGCCGAAGAGCAGGGTGTCTCGGAGGAAGAAGTCCAGCGCGGGCTCGTCAGCACGATCCCGTCGAACCGACTGGGTACCGCTGCCGACGTCGCGGATGCGGTCTGTTTCCTCGTCAGCGCGCGCGCGACATATGTGAACGGCTCCGCCCTTGTTATCGACGGTAGCAAGTCACTGGTTATCTGAGCGCGGGAGAGGCCAAGCATGTCGAAAAATAGAATTCTCACCACTCACGCCGGCAGCCTGCCGCGCCCCGCCCGGCTGGTAGAACTCTACGCCGCCCGGGTCGAGGGCAAGCCGATCGACGAAGATGAACTCGTCCGCGAAGGCGAAGCGGCGACGCGCTGGGTCGTGGAACAGCAGCGCAAGGCGGGCATCGATATTCCCAGTGACGGGGAACAGTTGCGTGAAGCCTTTTTCCTCTACGTGCAACGGCGTATGTCGGGCTTCTCCGGCTCCTGGACGAGGCCGGCCCGAACCGAACTGGATGCTTATCCCGAATTTACCGCAAAATGGCAGAAGAGCTTGGAAGGCCAGGTCGCGGTCAGCAACTTCGTGCCGCCCAAGGCCACCGGCCCCATTACGTATGGTGATACCGACGCAAACGAAGCCGAACTCAACACCTTCGCAGCGGCTCTGAAGGAGATCGGTGGCGATTTCACCGACGCCTTCATGACCGCCCCTTCCCCCGGCATTGTCGCCGCCGCGATGAAGAACGAACACTATCCGGACGAAGACGATTATCTCGATGCGCTCGCCGAGGCGCTGCGCGTCGAATACGAGGCCGCGCACCAGCACGGCTATCTGTTGCAGATCGACGCACCCGACCTCGCCCTCGAACGGCATCTATCTTACGCGGACCGCCCAATCGCCGATTTCGTCGGTTTCATCGAGCGGGTTATTGCTCGCATCAACAGCGCGCTGCGCAACGTACCTCGCGAGCGGGTACGCCTGCATGTCTGCTGGGGCAATTATGAGTCGCCACACGACAAGGACGTCGCGCTAAAGGAAATCCTGCCCGCCATTCTGCAAGCGGATGTCGGCGCATTCCTGCTGCCCTTCGCCAATCCGCGGCATCAGCATGAGATCAAATTGTTCCGAGACGCACCGCTGGCGGCGGACCAGTCGCTGATCGTCGGCGTCATCGATACCCTCACCAACTTCGTCGAGCATCCAGAAGTCGTGGCCGACCGTCTGGAACGCGCCGCTGAAATGGTCGGCGACCCGAAACGCATCCAGGCCGGCACCGATTGCGGATTCGACACCTCAGCCGGCATGGGCCGCCTCACCTCGGACGTCGTCTGGGCCAAGCTAAAGGCTATGCAGGAAGGCGCCAGAATCGCAAGCGAGCGGCTGCTATAGCACTTCCGTTTATGCTATGACATGGCATGACACCAACCGAAGAACATACCCCCGCGCAGCCGCACCGCAACTACGCCGATTTGCTGAGCCAGATCGAACTGTTCGCCGAGCTTGACCGGGTCATCCTGGCCAAGCTCGCGACCCATCTCGAACCACAGACCTTTCCCGCCGACACGGTGATTTTTCGCCAGGGGGACCCGGGCGATGCCTTCTACCTGATCGTATCCGGAACGATCGGCCGTCTTGTTGCGAATGTCGATGGTCTGGACACCAAACTTCATACGCTGGAACGCGGCGAGGCGTTCGGCGAGCAGGCTTTGCTCACAACGAGCCCCCGCAATGCAACGCTGCGTACCGAAACCGAGTGCGAGGTGTTGCGTCTTGGCCGTGCGAAATTTCTCGAACTGGTCCGCCAGGAGCCGAGCGTCGCGTTGGGTCTCGCCGCGACACTGAGCCGACGATTGAATTCCATCGTCGCCGTCGTCGAAACCGGAACACACCAGTCACCGCAGGAAGCGATCGAGGGATCCGTCGCGCCGGAAGAATTCGATGTTCAACGGCATACAGGCACGAAACCACGACGTTGGCTACGATTGTTCAAGATCTGGGCACCGCTGGCATTTGCCGTCATTGTGATCGGCGGCGCGTCGATTTATCCGCCGCCCGCCGGTCTCTCGAGCGTAGGTTGGAAAGCCCTTGCCGTCTTGATCGCTGCAGTCCCGGCCATGGCGGTGCAGGTTATACCGGAAGGTGTCTTGGCCCTGCTGATGGCGCTGGCATATGCCGTGATGGGAGTTGCTGCCTCTGATATCGTTCTGTCCGGTTATGCGACGAAGAGTTGGTTGTTGCTGGTCTGCGTCCTGACCATAGGCAGCGCGCTGGCTTCAACAGGATTGCTCTATCGCCTGGCATTGCTCATGATCGGCCGCCTAAAGGGTGGCTATGTCGGTCAGGTCATCTCATTGGCACTCGCCGGCGTTCTCATTGGCCCCGCCGTGCCCAACGCCACGGGCCGCATCATCATTATCGCGCCGATGCTCCGAGAACTGGTTGAAGCGCTCGGCTACGAACCCAGGTCGCGCGGCGCTGCGGGCCTTTCCATGGCGACGCTGATCGGATTCGGACAACTCGCCGCCGTATTCCTCACCAGTTCCACGACCGGCGTGCTGGTCTTCGCAATTCTGCAAGGGAGCGGCGTGGGCGTAGAACTGAACTGGATGAACTGGGCCTATTACGCTGCCCCCGTGAGCATCCTCATGTTCTTCGGCCTGGTCGGCGCCATCCTCCTGCTGTACCGCGGTAGAACACGATCCCCCGACGGCGAGGGCCCAGGCAATGGCTCCCTCGCCCTGCAACTCGCCTTGCTCGGTCCCCCGTCCCGCAAAGAGAAAATTTCACTCGCGGTCGGTGCCCTGATGCTGCTCGGGTTCATCACGCAACCGGTTCACGGCGTTCATCCCGCCTGGGTTGCGGTGCTCGCGATGGGGGTACTTGCCTGTGGCGGCGTCGTAACCGCGAATACCCTGCAACGCGCGAATTGGAGCTTCGCACTACTGTTCGGCATCCTGGCCAGCATCTCGGTGATATTCTCCGAAACGCAATTGGATAAGTGGTTCGCTGCCGGTGCCGTTGATGTCATCGGCAATCTCGGCTCTTCCCCCTTCCTGTTCGTCATCATGCTGGCATTGCTCTGCTTCGCCATCAGCGTGATTGTTCGCTGGCAGGCCTCCGCGCCTTTGATCACGATTGCGCTGGCGCCCGTCGCGGCGGGCATCGGTATCGACCCCTTCATCGTCGGGCTGGTCGCGGTAATTGCCTGCAACGGGTTCTTTTTCTCCTACCAAAGCACAACCTATCTGGCGATCTATCACGGTACCGAAGGGGAGTTGTTCGACCATTTACAAGGCGCGCAGATGGCCATCGCCTACGCCGTCGTCACTTTATTGGCGCTCGCAGCCAGCGTGCCGGCCTGGCATGTGATGGGACTGCTTTAAGAAAAGCGGTGCTTGATGCCCCCAGCGATGGAGGCTTGCGTGCGCCTCTAAAATGACCCTAGTTTGCACTTCGCTCAAACTCGTGGTCTAGGAAGTATGGCATTGGGGCAAAAGAAGAAAATCGCAATCCTTGGTGGTGTAGGCAGCGGCACCATCGTCGCCCAGGCCATCGCCGATCTAGCGAAAGCCGGAAGTGCCATAACCTGTGCCGGCTACCTCAACGATAGGGTCCAAACAGGCGACTTCCTGGGGAACCTCCCCGTCATTGGACCATTTGACGCATGGCGCGATCTTCCAGCGGAGGTGATGTTGATTCCGGCAATACATAAAGTGGGCGACATGAAGAACCGGATCGCGCGCATCGAAGCACTTGGCATCCCAGAAGAACGATTCGCTTCCGTGATTCATCCCAGCGCCTGTATAGCCGACGACACATCAATTGCCGGCGGAACCTATGTGGGACCGCACGCCGTCATTATGCCCGGCGCGCGCGTCGGACGGCGGACATCGTTGCGCGCTGGTTGCTATATCAGCCACGATGTCGAACTCGAGGATTGGTGCTTCGTGGGGCCAAATACCGTTGTCAGTGGCCGTTCGCGGCTTGATACGGCGGCATATTTAGGACCAGGCGTCAATGTTCGGGAAGAAACTTTCATAGGCCGGTACGCGACGGTAGGTCTCGGATCCGTTGTCATACGAGACATACCGGCGAAGAAGACTGTCGCAGGCAATCCTGCGCGCGAATTAAACGGATCCTGTCGGGATAACGAACAATGAGCATCCCCTTCAATCGACCTTACTTCGAAGGCGATGAACTCAATTATCTTAAAAATGTAATTGAGACTAAATTCGTTGGCGGTGGGGGAACGTACACGGCCAAAGCGGAGAACTGGCTGCAAAAGCGATTTGGCGTCAAAAGAGTCCTGTTGACCTCCTCCTGCACGGCAGCGCTCGAAATGGCGGTGATCCTGGCTGATATCCGTCCCGGCGATGAAGTTATCATGTCTTCTTTTACGATCTCTTCCATGGCAAATGCCGTGGTACTTCGGGGTGGCGTTCCCGTATTCATCGACATTCATCCCGATACTCTCAGCCTAGATGAGCGTCGGATCGAGGACGCTTTGAGCCCTCGCAGCCGTGCGATCATGCCTATGCATTATGCGGGAATCGCTTGCGAAATGGCCGATATCCAGGACATTGCGGCGCGTCACGATTTGATCATCATTGAAGACGCGGCGCATGCCTTCCTCGCCTCCTACAAGAATGCGCCTTGCGGAACACTGGGAGACATCGCAACTTTCAGTTTCCACGAAACAAAGAACATCGTGAGTGGTGAGGGCGGTGCGCTCCTCATCAACCGGGACGACATGATCGAGCGCGCGGAAGTCCTGCTCAACCTCGGAACAAACCGGTCGCGCTTCAAACGCGGCGAAGTCGGAC
>JAJFJB010000498.1 GCA_021774435.1 Alphaproteobacteria bacterium | reverse complement strand
GGTGCCGACTTGGCAAATCTCGTCAACGAAGCGGCAATCATGGCGACGCGACGCGGCGGCGAAGCCGTAACCAACGACGATTTTACGATGGCAATCGAGCGGATCGTCGCCGGCTTGGAAAAGAAGAACCGGCTTATGAATCCGGAGGAACGGAGAATCGTCGCCTACCACGAACTCGGCCATGCCTTCGTAGCACGTGCCTTGCCGCAAACCGATGCCGTCCACAAGGTCTCAATCATCCCGCGTGGCATAGGGTCGCTCGGCTATACGATACAAAGGCCTACGGAAGACCGCTATTTGATGAACCGAGCCGAGTTGGAAAACAAAATGGCCGTCCTCCTGGGCGGACGCGCGGCCGAGATGCTGGTCTTCGAGGAAATATCGACCGGCGCATCGGATGATTTGAGCAAGGCGACGGAAATTGCCCGGAACATGGTCACCCGGTACGGGATGGATCCGGAACTTGGCCACGCCACCTATGCCGAGGATGCGCCGCGCTTCCTCGGTGACATCGCGGCTTTCAATCAACAGGGTCGTTCTTATAGCGAAGAGACAGCGCAAGCGGTTGATCGGGCCGTGCGCGCCTTGATCGCCAACGCCTTCAGACGCGCCACCGATATATTGAATCAGCATCGCGGAACATTAGATAAAACCGCTGAACATCTGCTCGAGAAAGAAACGTTGATGGCGGATGAATTGCCGGAACTGAGTAGCAACAACGAACATGACACAGGCAAAGCCGAGGGAAAGGCGGATGCAAAGCCCTTATAAAATTCTCGGCGTCGCGGAGTCCGCGACGCAAGATGATATCCGCAAGGCGTATCGGGAGTTGGCGAAAAAGCTACACCCGGACTTGAACCCTAACGATCCGGCGGCGGAGGCCCAATTCAAGGAGATTACCGCGGCCAATGACCTGCTCTCCGATCCCGAGAAACGCGCGCGATTCGACAGAGGCGAAATCGATGCCACCGGCGCGGAACGCCCGCCTCGCGACTTCTATCGCAGCTATGCGGAAAGCGGGCCCGGCGCGAAATATCACACGCAAGAAGGTTTCGCCGATATCGACGATTTGCAGGCCTTCATGTCGGGAATGTTTGGTGCGAAAAGCCAGGCGGGAACCCATGGCGAAACGTTCCGTGCCAAAGGTGCCGACGTCAACTATACGCTCCCGATCTCTTTTTTAGATGCAGCAAAAGGCGCAAAAAATGCCGTCACGCTGCCCGATGGCCGATCCCTGAAGATCAACATTCCCGCCGGTGTCCGGGACGGGCAAATGTTGCGTCTCAAAGGACAAGGCATGCCGGGCTACGGTGGCGGCGAGGCCGGCGACGCCTTTGTCGAAATCCACGTCCAACCACACGGACTTTTTTCACGCAAGGACAACAACATACATATCGAACTGCCAATCAGCTTGAACGAGGCAATTCTCGGCGCTCAGATATCCGTTCCCACGATTTCTGGCCCCGTTACGATGACGATCCCGAAAGGTGCGAATACGGGCACGACGCTTCGGCTCAAAGAAAAGGGTATCAAGGCTGGCGGGACAACGGGCCACCAATATGTAGCGCTCAAGGTCGTGCTTCCAAAGGAACCGGACCAGGCCCTTTCGGATTTTATTGCCGGTTGGGCAGTCGACCACGGTTACGATCCGCGAGGCGATTCCGCGAAGGAGAGCCGGTCATGATCACATTCGAGGAAGTCCTGCTTCGGGTGAAACCACTGAATGCTGAAGATCTGGACCTTTGGGTCAAACGGAATTGGGTTCGACCCGTGCGCCAAGGCGGCGAATACCGTTTCGCTGAAATCGACCTCGCGCGCATCCATCTCATTCACGATATGCGGTATTCGCTTGACGTTCCAAGCGAAACCGTACCCGTTATGCTTTCGCTGATTGATCAGCTTTATACGATGCGGCGTCAGTTGCGAGGGGTCATGAACGCAATAGATTCGCTGACACCGGAAGCGCGCCAGATGATCCTCACAGCCCTCGGGAAATATGGTGAAACCGACGATACCAGTACGCTTTGACACAGATCAAAGCGGCAACCCTATATTTCACACAAGTTTGTTTTATGAGCCAGATACGCCGCTTCATTCAAATTTTTTGCCTTGCGTTAGCCTGCGCGAGCGTGGCATCGCTCACTGCGACTGCCGCAATCTCTGACGAGGCTAACAAGTGGGAAGCGGCCGTTACGGAGGAAATCTGGCTCGAGCACTTCTGCCGGGTCACGTTTTTCAGTCACATTGTCGAACGCGAGACAAAAAACGGGAAAATCGTAATGGTCAAAGTACATTGCGAGGACAAACGGAGCTTCGACGCCATTCGTCAAGACACCTACAGCCCCTTCACCTTTAGCGAGTGTACGCCCCGTGAAAAAACTTCGTGTTAAGCAATTCGCCACTGCAATAGTCATATCCACCTTGGGAGGGGCAAGTAGCGCCGGTTTCGCCGCCGACCCCCAAGAAGGCGAGGTGCTGGTCCGCCAATGGTGTGAAAGCTGCCACCTTGCGGGTAATACCAACAGGGCATCCGATGTGGGACCACCCTTTGGTCAGATCGCAAATAATCCAGCCTATACCAATGCGCGCCTGCGCGCTTGGCTTCATGACCCGCACCCACCAATGCCGAAGTTCGAAATCGACCGCCGGACGATCGACAATATCATCGCCTATATCCGCACCTTAAAGAATTAGCCTAGAGCGTATACTAGAGAGACGTTGTAATTATCTCGCGAACGGCTCCAAACGTTTTCGCGGCGTCGCCACTTGCGTCTATCAGATGCCAGTCGAGAGGCCCAATGTCATAGGCAAGTTGCTGACGGACGACAGCGGCATCCGCGTCCGAGGCGTCACCGGTTCTACTCGAAACCCGTTCTTGCAACGCTTCCACCGGTGCATCAAGCCAAAACCCAAACAAGGGGACACCCGCGGCGCACGCCACGTCCTCAATTGCTTTTCGTTCTGCCGGCTGCGCAAACACGGCGTCCGTGATAACGCTGTATCCGGCTGTAAGCACCGCGATTGCATCTTGATGAAGGCGCGAATAGACACGTGCCGATTGTTCGGATGTATAAGCTTCCGTACTGAGTTTTTCCTCTGGCGCAATACCGAATAGGCGTTTGCGGATGACGTCGCTTCGAAGTACCAGCGCACCAGGCGGTTGGCCCTCCAACGGTGCTAAACGCCGAGCCAAGGTCGATTTTCCAGTACCCGACAGACCGCCGATGGCGATGAGACAAACAGGCTTCTTAACAAGAAACTCATCCGCCAAATCGAGATAGGCGCGCGCTTCGTCAACCAGCCCCTGTTCCGCTGCCGGACTGGTCTGGGCTGCCGCCGCCGCTGCCGTCGTGTGCGCCCGCACAGCCGCGCGGCAGGACAAAAACAGTGGCATTGCCGACAGACCATCCAACTGATCGCTCATCGTCATATAACGGTTGAAGACGATATTGGCGAGATCGCGATGGCCACGATGCTCCAAATCCATAAGAAGAAACGCCAGATCGTAGAGAACATCGATCAACGTGATAGCGTCGTTGAACTCAATGCCATCGAACAACGTCGGCTGCCCGTCCAGCAGGCAGATATTGCGAAGATGGAGGTCGCCATGACAGCGGCGAAGTTGTCCAGCATTTGCCCGTTCGTCTAACAACGCCGATACTTGCCTGAATGCATTTTGTGACCGCCTACGGAGACTTTCAGCCCGCGAGCGGTCAAAAACAGAAGAAATTCTTGCCTCAATTTCCTGATCGTTGCCATCCAAAACCCACTGGATGACGGAGCTGCCGGTCTTATCCGTTTCAATCTCGGCAGAGTCATGAAAACTTGCTATCTGATCGGCCAATGCGGTCATCAAGGTAGGGGACAAGCGGTCAGCCGACGCCAATTTGTCAAATAGCATCTCTTGCGCGAAACGCTTCATTTCCAATAGCCACTCGACCGGCGTACCATCGCCGTCAAGGCGCAACTGCCCATCCGGCTCACGCGTCACGGCAAGGACGCGGCGATAAAGCTCTGGCGCCGTCCTGCGGTTCACCGACAATTCGGTTTCGCAAAAACGCCGCCGGCGTTCCAATGTCGCGTAATTAAGATAAGCAAATTTCAGCGACCGTTTCATCTTGAAGGCACGATCGCCGATCAGAAATATTATAGAAATATGGGTGTCGATCCGAGTAACGGTTTCGTTGGCATATCCATAAGATTCGGGCTTTAACAGGAACGCGATAATTTCGTCTTGTACATCACCTATCTTTTGTTCCGATTCCAATATGCCCGCTCCTTTTTTGGGGCGCACGCTGGTGCAAGCCCGCTTCCCCCTCCCGGCGCAATCTGTATCATAGCCGTAACCCTCCCGCTTCTTTTACCTGTGCAGGAAAACAATGGATAACAATAGCAATTTGAGGAAAATTATTGTCGCAGGACCACTGCCACCAGCGGCATTGGCGCTTCTCGATGCGCGGAACGATATCGTCTACGAGTTGATCACCGATATCTCGGAAGAAAACCTGATCGAAAAGCTCCAGGATGCCGCGGGCATTACCGTCCGCAACGCAAAAATTACCGCGCGGGTCATCGAACGGTCCGAAGGCCTGCAAATCGTTTCCCGCTACGGCGTGGGTTACGATAATGTCGACGTGGCCGCGCTCAACAAACGCGGCATACCGCTGACCGTTGTCGGTACGGCAAACTCCGTCGCAGTTGCCGAGGCCGCACTTTACATGATGCTGGAGCTTGCCAAGAAGGGCCGCGAACACGATCAGGCGGTCCGTGACAGCAATTGGGATTACCGTCTCGAACTGAACGCAATCGAGATGTGGCAGAAAAAACTCCTGATCATCGGATTCGGTCGTATCGGTACCCGGACGGCGGAGCGCTGCCGTGCATTTGGCATGGACGTATTGGTAGCGGACTCTTTCGTTACCAACGACGTGATCACGGCAGCGGGCTGTACACCCGTCGAAGATTTCCATACCGTTCTACCCGATATGGACTACGTATCGCTGCACTTGCCTCTATCAGCCGAGAGCCAAGACCTCTTCAGCAATGCTGAGTTCGAAAGCATGAAATCAAGCGCCATACTGATAAATACCGCGCGCGGCGGCATCGTGGACGAAACCGCGCTGCACGAAGCGCTTAAGAACGGTCAGATCCGCGGCGCGGGCCTCGACGTCTTTGCCTTGGAGCCGCCTCGAGCCGACGATGCATTGTTTTCTCTCGACAATGTTATCTTCAGCCCGCACATCGCCGGGGTCACCAAAGAGGCGGCACACCGCATGGGTATGGTCTGTGTGCAAAATGTCCTCGATGCGATCGACGGGAAACTGGATCCCGACATGGTGATCAACACGGAGGTTCTCTAGTTTGCGTAACGTCGGCTAAAGGCTTCCTTCTTCCGGCGCAACACTGATCACCCGGCGAATTTCGTCGGAAACGAAGCCGATTGCGGTGGGGCGTCGAACGCCAGGCATCAGGACGACATCGTAAAGCTCTTCGATGACCCCTTCGACCCTCATCCAGTGAACGACATCCCCTGTGCGAAGATCGATGACATGCAAACCGCAGCGTGGATCGGCATCACGTTCCCGGAGCCCTTCGTCAAGAGCCAACCCGCTAAAAGTACGGTTGCCGCGCTGCTTCGACAGGCCAACCACCGCGAAATGGCCGTGAAAGGACATACCCCGCAAGTATCCAGGACAGAAGGTCACGCGTTCGAAAACCCCTTTTTCCTGATCTACGTAGCCGAAATAGCCAGTACCGGAATCCAGCAGCCATAACTTTCCATCGTAGAACCGTGGCGAATGCGGCATAGACAACCCGCCGACGACGATTTCATTGCTCCCAACATCGATTACGATCCCGCCATCGCCGCGCCGATCGCGCCATCCATCGGCGACGTCTGATTGCGACACAGCGGTGACAAACTTAGGGCGGCCGTCCACCATCGCCATACCGTTCAGGTGGCAACGATCCTCGGCGGCGAGCTGAGAGATGAAATGAGGTTGCCACAGCGGCTGAAAGGAATGCGTTTCGCTCGTTGTTGCCAGGCAGCCAAAAAGCGTATTGACGAAGACAAGCCTACCGTCGGCATCGATACCCAGATCATGCACATCGCAATCCCCCGTAACATAGCTGACCTTGGGTACGAATATCCGGTCGTAATCGTCGTGTGCCTTGCCCTCCGGCACGACGTTCTCAAAACGCCAAATTTGATAGAGCGAACTAACCCACAGGCTGTTGCCGGAAACTGCCATACCCATGCAGCGGGACAATGTGCGCTCTTCAATCGATAGGCGTTCCTCGTCCCGTAAGCCGATAAGGAAAACCTTACCCGCCTGATAGGTCGTGAAACCGATACTAAGCCCCTGCTCCGCAATCCAGTTATTGAATTGACGCGATGCGGATATGGCAAGCTTGGGTTCGTTATCTTGACCGCCGCCACCCACGCTTGCGTTTTTATCTTCTGGTGCCACTGACCGCCTCTTGGATCGTTATTGCGACTATAACCATCTGTTTTTTGACGTTTAATACCGTATAGCCGAGCGTTGTTTCTGTCACTTCCATTGACCAGGGCGCGAACCGCGCGCCACTCTCAACCATCTTCGCTCAAACTGATTGAAAAACATCTAAAAACCCCCAAACTCTCGAACTAATTTCTAAGTAAATTGATGAAAACAAATGTGTTTCGCCCGATACCGATAAATCTTATGTTGGCATGGAACTAAATAAAAAACACGGTCCCTAATTCCGGCAACGCGCCATCATGACAGTAACACCCTCTCCGTACATATTCCCTGACGGATTGATAGCCCGGTTCAGATGTGCGCTTTGCAGCGGCATAAGCATGAATAACGGCCTCCGACGATGATACGGTATCGCGATCTTGCAATGGCAGTAATCGCCATTGTTTTTCTAAACGTGCTTCTGACAACGCAGAACATCTGGCCCACCCCTTGGATCAGACTGACAGCCGAGATTTCCGTCGAAATCGCATTGGTCGTCTTCCTGCTTGCGATTGCCGTGGAACTGCAAGGCGCTCCAAGCCGCCGGCTAAGGATCCTCGCGGTTGCGGTTCTCTTACTGCTCGTGGCGGGACGATACGCCGATATCACCGCACCGGCGTTGTTCGGGCGCCCGGTGGACCTGTTTTGGGATGCGCCACACCTGCCCCGTCTTGCCGCCATGATCGTGGAAAGCAAGCCGCTTTGGCAGCTTGCCGGTTACACGCTTGCCGTTGCCGCACTGATTGCCGCCCTAGTTTTCTCGGTCCTAAGGTCGGTTACCGCCATCGTCACCGCTTGCGGGCGAGTAGGACCACGGCGGAGCCTGGCAGGGTTATCGCTGCTCATTCTGGGCCTGTTTAGTGCGGGCATCGGGAGTAAGCACATTACCACGGAAGGTTGGTTTGCACTGCCCGTGACCCCCGTATACGCAAAACAGGCCGCCTTTCTGACACGTGCGATGACCGCTGATGGCGCTGATTCGAAGCCGCTCGCCCCTTCGAACCTCAAAGTGCTCGGTGGCGCAGACGCGTTTTTGATATTTTTCGAATCCTATGGTGCCGGAGTCTTCGAAACAGCGCGTATGCGCACGGCACTGGCTGGCAATTATGCGGCACTAGAAGGTTTTTTGCGGAAATCGGGCTGGCACGCCGCATCGGCGTTCGTCGATTCTCCTACTTTCGGTGGCGCCTCATGGCTTGCCCATTCGACAACGCTTTCGGGCCAATGGATAACGCACGAAGCGGACTACAGGTTATTCCTCGCAAAACCATCCGAAACCCTGGTCGATCGATTCCGGGCCGCCGGCTATCGATCGATTGCATTACTGCCGGGCATCAAACTGGATTGGCCAGAAGGCCAGTCTCTGCGTTTTGACCATATTTTTGACGCAAAGGCGCTGAAGTATGGCGGACCTGCGTTCGGATGGTGGGAGATACCCGATCAATTCAGCCTCGAAGCGGTTTACCAGTGGGAAATGGTGCGCCCGGACCGCAAACCGCTCTTCGTCGTCTTCGCGACTATCATGAGTCACATGCCGTTTGGCCCGACCCCGCCCTACCAGCCCGATTGGCCGCGTATGATTGAGACGGTGCCGTACGACGAGGTTCCTCTAAAAAACGCCCTCGCCACAACTCCGGATTGGAGCGATCTGACCGCCGGCTATCTTCGGACCATAAAATACGATTTGCAACTTCTTCAGGGATTTCTCGAAAAGCGCGCGCCCCAAAACGCCTTCATTGTCGTTTCCGGCGACCATCAACCGCCCGCCGTCATCAGCGGTAAAGGTGCTTCCTGGTCGGTTCCGATCCACATTTTTTCACGCGACCAAAAAGTCTTGGAGCCCTTTATCAAGGCAGGTTTCCGTTCGGGCCTGAAACCGTCCCGGCCGGCATTTGGCCGTATGGACGATCTCAACCGCACGCTCCTGAATGCGCTCAATTCGAGCACAGAGCAAGCCGCCCATTGAGCCACGCAACAAAAATCATTCTGACTTTTGGCGCGCTCGTAAACCTGGCGATCTGGGCTTGGGTTTATCACCCCCATGGCGCCCCCGACTGGAATAACGGCTCTGTCGCGGGTGTCTCGTTCAGCCCCTATGAACGAGGCCAGGATCCGGAAAATGGCGACGCAGTCCACGAAGAGACGATCCGGCGCGACTTGGAACTGTTGAGTAATCTCACCAGGCGAGTTCGAACCTATAGCGTCCTGGGAGGCCTACATCATATCCCAGCGGACGCGATGGCGCGCGGCCTGTCGGTGACCGCGGGCGCCTGGATCAGCACAGACTTCAACCGCAACGGAAACGAAATCAGCAGCCTCATCAATCTGGCGAATAAGCATCTGAATATCGACCGTCTCCTCGTCGGCAACGAAGCCCTGCTCCGTGAGGATGTTTCGACCGATACCTTGATCTCCGCAATCGCAACAGTTCGCAAGAAGACACGCAAACCCGTCAGTACAGCGGAGCCCTGGCACGTCTGGCTGGCAAACCCGGCGCTCGCCGATTCAGTCGATTTTATCGGTGTCCAGCTCTTACCCTATTGGGAAGGCGTTCCTGTCAAGGAGGCTGTTCCCTACCTGATGGCCCGCCTCGCGCAAGTCCAGGCTGCCTATCCCGACAAACCAATTGTCCTGACCGAAATCGGCTGGCCAAGTGCCGGGCGCGCCATCGGCGGCGCACGCGCAAATAGGACGAACCAGGCTCTGTTTCTACGCGAATTCCTAACCGTGGCTGCTGCCAAAAACCTCGATTATTTTCTCATCGAGGCCTTCGATCAGCCCTGGAAGATTTCGTTTGAAGGCATGGCAGGCGGCTATTGGGGCTTGTTCGATGTTGACCGGCAGGAGAAATTCCCTTGGACCGGCCCCATTAGGGAACGCGATGACTGGTGGATGTGGGCGCTATTCGCGATCGGTTTTAGCGCAATCCTTGGATTACTATACGCGCAGATGCGACCCACGCTGCGCCTGCCGGGCGCGCTGCTGTTGGTCGGGATCACACAGACCATCGGCAGCGCCCTGATTTGGGCCCTTATTCCGATGGGGAGCCTTTATCTATCTTCCCTCGAACTTGCCGTTTGGGGACTTCTATTTGTCGCGGCGGTTTTCCTCGTTGCCGGTGTTCTCGTGGATCTGTTCGAAGCCACGGATCTGATGTGGACTGGTCCCTTGCGTCGCAAATTTGCGGCTCCGATTCTCAGCAACGGCGTGCGCGACGCTCCCAAGGTTTCGATACATGTGCCGATTTGCAACGAACCGCCAGCACTCGTTCGGCGGACGCTCGCGGCGCTCGCCAACCTGGATTATCCGAATTACGAAGTCATCGTCTTAGACAACAACACATACGACGACGCCCTTTGGGCACCGGTAGAAATTCAATGCCAGACTCTTGGCCGCCGTTTCCGCTTTTTTCGCTATCCTAAGCTTTCCGGATACAAGGGCGGCGCCTTAAACCGCGCCCTGGAACACAGCGCAACAGATACCGAAATTATCGGAGTGATCGATAGCGATTATGTTGTGAAGCGCGACTGGCTTAAATCACTCGTGCCGTTCTTTACCGAAGCTGAAATCGGATTCGTACAAGCGCCGCAAGATTACCGCGACAGCCGCGAAAATCCGTTCAAGCGATTCTGCTTTTGGGAATATGCCGGCTTCTTCCGCATTGGCATGGTTCGCCGTAACGAAAAAAACGCCATCATTCAGCATGGCACCATGACCCTGATCCGCCGCCATGCGCTGGATATGGTTGGCGGTTGGTCCGACTGGTGCATTACTGAGGACGCGGAACTGGGACTAAGACTCGCGCATGATGGATGGAAATCCGCCTATGTCGCAGAATCGTACGGCCAGGGTGTCACCCCGGACTGCCTCGGCGCCTACAAGGGGCAGCGCTTCCGGTGGGCCTATGGTGCGATGCAGATCCTCAAACGGCGCTGGCGCTGGCTGTTCGCCGGGCGTAATACAAAGCTGACTCGAAGCCAGCGCTTTCAGTACTTGGCAGGCTGGTTCCCCTGGATATCCGATGCCGCCGGCCTTTTCTTCACCACAGCGGCGATCGCCTGGACGGTCGCGTTGATCGCCTTTCCCAAAACCACAGAATTACCGCCGGCAGCATTCCTGGCGCCCTCACTCGCCGCGTTCCTGTTTCGGCAATGGCGCTTGTTTAAGCTTTATGGGCATGCCGATGCCTGTCCGGCCCGCGACCGAGCGAAAGCGGCCCTTGCCGGTCTCGCCCTTAGCCATACCGTCGCCAAGGCCGTGATTGCCGGACTGGTCACGTCATCCCGGCCCTTCAAGCGCACTCCGAAATACCAAAAGGCCCCTCGCCTTCTTCGCGGCCTCATGATGGCCGCGGAAGAGGCGGCAATCCTCCTTTGTCTGACAGGCGCGGCAGCAGGATTTGTCGTGACCAATGGTCTATGGCATGTCGATGCGATGTTGTGGCTGGCAATTCTAACGGTACTGGCCCTTCCATACGCTGCGACCATAATACTCGGCGCCATAAACGGCCTGCCACTGCGCGCGAAAAGAACCGCTCAGTTGCGCGGTGGGACGCCGGCCATTCCCGCCTATCCACCCGGCGAGCGGCGGCGCAAGCGGCGACCGTGACCTGATGCGTCATATGTTGCTAAACTTCCCGGCAGAGGATGGCAAATAGCGACAGGGAGCTCGATATGGCGACGACACGCGCGGCAAAAAGCGACAGCTCGAACCTCACCATTCCACCCGAAAAGCTGGAAGCGATCTACACGACGATGCGGCGTATTCGCTCGTTCGAGGAGCGCACCGCGGAACTCTTCCAGGAAGGGCTGGTGAAAGGCACGGCGCACAGCTATATCGGCGAAGAAGCCATCGCTTCCGCCGTCGGCGCGATCCTACGCGACGACGACTATATGGCGAGCAACCATCGCGGCCACGGACACTGCATCGCCAAGGGCGCCGAGTTGGACCGCATGATGGCAGAGCTTATGGGTCGCGACACGGGCTATTGTCACGGTCTTGGCGGATCGATGCACATCGCCGATATGAATCTCAACATATTAGGTGCGAACGGCATCGTCGGCGCAGCCATGCCCCTCAGCACGGGAACAGCACTGGCGGCAAAACTGCGTGGCAGCGACCAGGTCGTGGTCGCCTTCTTCGGTGATGGCGGATCGAACCAGGGCATTTTCCACGAGTCGCTGAACCTGGCGTCGGTCTGGAAACTGCCCGTCCTGTTCATCTGCGAGAACAACCAGTATGCGCTCAGCACCTCGTATAAGCGCACCACCTCCGCCGCGCAGATTTCCGACCGCGCCATCGGCTACCAAATTCCCGGCGTCACCATCGACGGCAACGATGCGATGGAAGTCTACAACGTCGTCGAAGAAGCCGTGGCGCGTGCCCGCGCCGGCGAAGGCCCGAC
>JAJFJB010000497.1 GCA_021774435.1 Alphaproteobacteria bacterium | reverse complement strand
GCCTCGCCCGCGGCACCATTGCCCGCATCCCACGCAATCTTGAGGCCGCGAGTTGCCGTATAATCAATTCGTAAGCGCGCTACGTATGCATCGAGAAGCGCAATCCGATTCGCCTCGCCGTCCCCATCAATCCATGCGCCGCGCGCCGCGACGTTGCCTAAATCTTGAATATCCTTTCCCCAAAATGGGCCGGCACCCAACATCATCTTAAACCCATTATGGTCGGGCGGGTTATGCGAACCGGTTACCATGATGCCCCCATCCGCCGCCATGGCGCGGGTTGCGAAGTAAAGTGCCGGCGTCGGTCCCATGCCAATCCGAAGGACTCTGATACCGCTCGCGCAAAGGCCTTCGACAAGCCGGGCTTCGAGAGTTGGCGAGCTCAGCCGACCATCATAACCAACACAAACAAGACGCCCGTCCTTTTCCCGGACCTTGCTGCCAAAGGAGCGACCTAACGCGAATGCATCGTCGCCCGACAACGTTTCGCCGACAGTGCCACGAATATCGTATTCGCGAAGAATTTGAGGTGCAAAACGGTGGCCAGTCATCCAACTCTCTCCGCTGCATGTGCGCCCTTTGTCGCAATCTCGGGTCGGCCAATGCTGTGATAAACGAATCCGGCAGCGGCCATTTCATCTGGACTGTATATATTGCGAAAATCAATCATCAGCGGCTGGCGCAATAAATTGCGAATGCGAGCCAGGTCGAGTAATCGGAACTCGTTCCATTCCGTAATGATGACAACCGCCACGGAACCTTCCATGGTTTCGTAAGCACCGTCACACCATTCCACACCAGGCAGTAGGGGAGCCGCCTCCTTCATCCCTTCGGGGTCATAGGCACGAACGCGAGCGCCGGCTTCTTGCAGTGCCGGCAAAATCTCCAGACTTGGCGATTCACGCATATCGTCGGTGTTCGGCTTAAACGTAACGCCGAGCACGGCGATGGTCCGCCCGTCGACCGAACCGCCGCAGGCCGCGACAATCCGTTCCGCCATCGCTTTCTTTCGATTACTGTTGGCCGCGATCACCGATTCTACGATGGTAACCGGCGCACCCGCTTCCCGCGCTGTTCTCGCCAATGCGAGCGTATCCTTAGGAAAACACGAACCACCGTAGCCCGGCCCGGCATGCAAAAACTTGCGCCCAATCCGACCGTCTAAACCGATGCCGCGCGCGACATCATGCACATTCGCACCAACCTTATCGCAGACATCCGCCATCTCGTTAATAAATGTGATCTTTGTCGCCAGAAAAGCATTCGTCGCATATTTGATCAGTTCCGCGGTTTCCCGTTTGGTAACCAGTATCGGCGTTTCCAAGAGATAAAGCGGCCGATAGAGGGTACGCATGACTTCCTGGGCGCGATCGCTATCGGTGCCAATGACAACCCTGTCCGGGCGCATGAAATCCTCGATCGCCGAGCCCTCGCGCAGGAACTCCGGATTGGATACAACGTCAAATTCCGCATCCGGCCGGATCTCCCGGATGATGCGATCGACCTCGGCGCCGGTTCCCACGGGAACCGTGGATTTCGTGACGACCACCGTATACCCGGTCAATGCCTCCGCTATCTCGGCCGCTGCAGCATAAACAAAACTAAGATCCGCATGACCGTCACCGCGGCGACTGGGTGTACCGACAGCAATAAAAACAGCATCCGCCCCATCAACCGCCTCTGCCAGGTTCGTCGTCACGGTCAAACGACCGCTTTCAAAGCCTTCGGCGACAAGAGCATCAAGACCGGGTTCGTAGATCGGAATCTGTCCCGCCTCGAGAGTCGTGATCTTCGATTCATCCTTATCGACGCAGACAACGTCGACACCAAACTTCATGAAACAGGCACCGGAGACGAGACCAACATAGCCGGTTCCGATCATGGCAATACGCATTTCTCAAGCTCCCTGAGAATAAATTTAAAGTGGAAAACAGACGCGGTGCTCACGCATCCACGTAAGACTTAATGATATCGCGCACGGCTGGCGCGAGATCGTCGCGCGACAGGGCAAACGCTATGTTGGCTTCGAGGAAGCCCGCCTTGTCGCCGCAGTCAAAGCGTCGGCCTTCGAACCGAAGGCCGTGAAACGGCTTGCTCCCCAGCGTCGCCGCCATGGCATCCGTCAGTTGAATTTCGCCGCCGGCGCCTTTTTCCTGCTTGTCCAGGTAATCAAAAACCTCCGGCTGAAGGATATAGCGTCCGATAATCGATAGCGTCGACGGTGCATTTTCTGGGTCGGGTTTTTCAACCAAACCGGTCACGGATGCCAGCTTTCCATCGTCGCTTCCAACATCCAAAATGCCGTAACGATTGGTATGTTCGCGCGGGACGTCGACGACCGCAACGACGCTGCCGCCAATTTCCGCGTGCACATCGACCATTTGTTTTAGACAAGCGGTCTGCGACAACACCAAATCGTCAGCGAGCAGCACAGCGAAAGGCTCGTTACCAATCAAATGACGGGCACACCAAACCGCGTGGCCCAATCCAAGTGGTTCCATTTGTCGCATGTAACTAATTTGGCCGGGGGATGGCATCCAGTTCCGGATGGCCGACAACATGTCTGCCTTTTCGCGCTCACGCAGCATGGTGTCCAATTCGAACGAAACGTCGAAATGATCTTCTATGGCGTGTTTGCCACGACCGGTGACGAAGATAAAATCTTCGATTCCCGCTGCTTGCGCCTCCTCTACCGCATATTGAATCAGAGGTTTATCGACAACAGGGAGCATTTCCTTCGGCATCGCTTTCGTTGCCGGAAGGAACCGGGTACCCAATCCGCCGACTGGGAATATCGCTTTACGTACCGTCTGTGACATCAATTTTCGCTCGTCTCGGTATAGGGAAAGCGCAGCCTGTTTGCCACATCGACATTCGGCCCGCAACCGCGTTAGAGCAGACGTTTAACTTACTGAATTTTAGTTAACATCACCCAAAAGGGTTTCTTTTGCCTCATTTAGCTTCGCGGCGAGATAATCCGACCCACCATGATCCGGATGCAGTTTCTTCATTAGGTCTCGATGGTGCCTCCGAATTTCGGAATCTGGCGCGCCAGGCTCAAGTCCCAGCACGCGATAAGCCTCTTCCGCCGTCATATTCCCTTGCGCCGACGCTCCGCTTGACCGTGCCCCTCCAGCTTCAGCCCTCTCACGCCACGACTCCCCATGCGCGCGATCTAGGTACGCTTGTAGTACACTCGCTGATTGTGCATCCACGGTGCCTGCTTCCGCCAGCAATTCAAGCAATTGATCGAGTGTCATTTCGGAAAGACGGCGGCCGGAATAGAGGCCTTCCAGAACCTCTCCGTCCATATCTCCGCTATCGTGGTCTAGTGTCATGGCGACGAACCGCGTATCCACGCGTGATTGTCTACCCTGACTGGGTCCACGCGCGGAGCGGACCAAATTCCGCAGCATCCGAAACCGCGATATCCAGGGCAAAAGCCCCATAAGCGCAATCCATAGCCATGCGAAACGCCCCGAAATGATGAGAAAGAATGCCAGAACAAGGCCAAGAATGAGGCCTGTCCAACGTAAGACGCGCAACATTGTCTTCGGATCCGCAGTGACAAACCAACGCAACAACAAAATACCGCCAATTAATAGCGATACGCCTAGGATCAGCCAGGACACTGTTATCTCTTGCCTTGAAGTTGATGTGTCAGCCGCAACACATCGCCACCCTTTTTCTTCCCGTAGCTAAGCATCGCCTGCCGCCCACCAGCGGCATAGACAGCGACAGCGGAAAGTAACTCCTTCAATTGCTGCGCACTGCCGGAATCGAATGAGCAGTAGGCGCCGCCGGACAAGCGCGTAATCTGCCGAAACGCTCGCTCCGCAATTGGGTCTCCTCCTTCGTGAAAAATGAAGACTGGAACGTTGTGCAAACCCAACTGGCCCGCCTGATGGCATAATTGGTCAACGTCCTCTTCCATCGCATCACCGACGAAAACAAGGGCGTTAACCTTTTCGCGGTCGTTTTCCTTTATGGCGTGCTTCAATACTTTATGGATCTGGGTCGTACCGCCCAAACACCGCACCGCGGTCATAAACCGCAGCAATTGCGGCGGGCTTACCGCCCATTTACTGGCCCGGCATTGACCAAAACCCCGATAATACAGCAATTGCACCGCCAACCCGCCTAACGTGCTGGTTTCCGTAAACATCTCGCTTTGAATATGACAGGCGCGATCCCAGGTCGGTTCGCGGCTGGCGGTCGCGTCCATAGCGAAGATCAACCGGCCCCGCTGACCAAGCGGGCGCGCAGGAGCCGGTGTTTCCGAAACCTTTTTCAGAAACCGGGTAACGTCATCTTCCGTCGATGTCGGCAGCTTGACCATGGTTCTTATATGGGGTCTTGCGGCTCCAAATTTCCAGCATTTCTGTCATTTTGCGCCAGTTGTGACGGATTCGGCAAGCCAATCGCCCTAAGCAATTGGCGGACTTCTTGCCGCGCCGCAACATGTGACGCATTCAGCCGTTGTCCAAGTCCCTTCTCGCGCAAATCCAAAAGGGTCAATCCACGCAGAAACAGCTCGCGAAAGATCACCCTTTCATTAAATCCCGGCGCGACGCGGAAACCGATCCGGCGCGCAAGTTCATCGATCGTTCTGTCCATTGCCGCCCGATTGCGGGACGCCAGCGAGCCAAGCCGGTTGCGCATGACGATCCAGTCTATTGCCTTCCCACCGCGCATTGCCCGGGCCTTCTTTTGCTCCCAGACCATTTCCGCGTAGCGGCTAGGGTGACGGACGCGGTGAGTTTCCGGATCAACCGAGGCCAGCAAATCGAGATCGATAAAACTGTCATTGAGCGGCGTAATCAACGTGTCGGCAAGGCTATGGGCATGACGCGAGATCGGAATAACGCTACCTGGCGTGTCGATCACAACAAAAGCATTGGTCTCCGCTAACGATGCGACACATTGATCCAGCCGATCCTTGTCCATCGCGGCTGCTGCGGAAGCGCTATCCAAACCACTCGATTCCAAACGTCTGTGCGCCGGCATCGCCAGTTCGATGCCCGGTTCAGTGTTGGTCTGACGTCGGTTCTCGACATAGCGTGTAAGAGTCGCCTGTCCGGCATCTAAATCAATCGATCCAACGTGAAACTTTCTCTGCAGCAAGCCGGCGATCAGGTGCATCGCGGTTGTCGACTTGCCCGACCCACCCTTCTCGTTTCCTATGACAATGATATGCGGCCTGCGTTCCGGCATTACTTTTGGGCTATTTTCGACCATGTCGCCGCTTTGCAGTACGCTTCACGATACTTAATCCGAGCTGCGTTGTGATTTCAGAGAGTTGGACAAAATTCGTTCAATCTTGAATTCTCGACCACGCAGAATGCGCGTCCCGTGGAACATTTATTATTATGGATGTATATGAAGGTGGTGACGGACGTTTTAGAAACTTCGCCGCCCAACCGGC
>JAJFJB010000496.1 GCA_021774435.1 Alphaproteobacteria bacterium | reverse complement strand
CCAGATGTCGAGGACCATACCGAGCGCAATGAACAGCAAACTCAACATCAGCATGATTCCGAGAGGCGGTAGGCCCAGCCCCGTAATCCAGCTGACGACGCCAGACGTCAGTTCCGTCAGCACAACGAATTTACCCATCATGTGGCCACCGATGATGATCACGAAGATCATCCCCGTCAGGTGCATGGTCTCACGCAGTGTCACGCCGAGAATACGCCACGACATGCGGCCCATGAAGAACGCGATCGTAAACAGACTGAATACGCCGAACGCCGCCGCCTCTGTCGGCGTGAACACGCCCTTGTAAATGCCGCCGATGACAATAATAAACGTGCCCAGAACCGGCAGTAGCTTCACCAAGGAGCGAATTTTTTCGTTCATGGAGAAGCTTTCGCCCACCGGACCCAGTGTTGGCGTCCGCTTGCAGCGTACGTAAATCGTGCTCGAATAGGCGAGGGTCATCAGGATACCGGGCACAATGCCAGCGATAAACAGCGCACCGATCGAGGTTTCCGTCCACACCCCATAGACGACCAAAACGATACTCGGCGGAATCAGGATACCCAGCGTCCCAGCCGACGCGATGGAGCCCGAAGCAAGGCTATCGTCGTAGCCATAGCGCCGCATGGCGGGCATACACATCGGACCCATGGTAGCGACCGCCGTAACGCTACCGCCGGAAATGGAGCCGAAACCGGCGCAAGCTACAACCGAAGTGATTGCCAACCCGCCCGGCAACCGCCCTAGCCATTTATAGACACAGTCGTACAGGTCCTTGGCGATATCCGTCCGGTGGACGATTTGCCCCATCAACATATAGAGCGGTATCGCGATTAGAATGAAATTGGAGCCTTGTTCGGCGAACGTCAGGGATAGCTGCGTTTCCGCGTGCAAAGGCCCACCGACAATGAAAAGCCCGCCCGCCGCAACAGCCAGCATAGAGAAAGCTATCGGCACACCGGCTGCGATCAGGGCAATCATGATACCGAAACCCAGAAGGCCGACGATTTGAGGAGCGATCTCCATCACAGATCTCCTCGAACCGCAGAAGTTTCGCTGGATCGAATGCCGAGGATGCGTTTGATGGCGTGCAGTATGAAGAACACCCCCATCAAAACGCTTGTCATCAGCATCGCCAGATTATGCACCCATATGGGAAGCCCGAGATATTCGGTGGCGCGGCTAAGCTCGTAGGAGAATTGAAACTCGTCCCATTCGTGCCTTCCGAGCAGGTAGAAAATCCAGATTCCGACCGCGCAATACGCCACGGACAGAAAGTCACATACTCGTTCGGGCAGATGGTTGATCACCAAATCCATACGGATATGTCCGTCGACGCGCGTGCATTCGGGCAGCGCGAACAGGAAAATGAGCAGCAAGCCCCATTCGCTGAATTCTAGCGTCCAAATGAATGGCGAATTGAAGACGTATCGAAGCACAACGTCGATCATGACAAGTATGCTGATCGCCGGCAGGATGACCCATCCGCCGAGCATGTCGAGCACGGTCGTGATCGCCGCGTAGACTCTATCCAATGTTTTCATGCGCTGGCGGGCCTCTAGAGTTCAGGATGAGGCGCGGCCTTTCGGAGGAAAGCACCACGGTTGCCGACGGTTTTGATCAAGGCGGAACCCGGCGCACTCACCCTTTGGAGAGTATCGTGCGCCGAGATTCAGCAGATCCCCAATTGGTGGGTCCGGATCAGTCGAGAATGCCCTGAAGAGGACTATCGATCGTCGCCTGGAGAATTTCGTTCGGCGACATCGCAGCGTATTTCTTGGACAGACGCTCGATATCCGCCATGAATTTCTTGCCCGGCAGGCCTTTTTTCTCCATCTCCTCGATCCAAGTGGCGGTCACCGGCGCGACAGCGACTTCCAAACGTTTCAATTCCGCCGCCGGCAAGTCGATCAGTTTCAAGGCGCCCGACGACGTCATTTTCTTGATTGCCTTGGCCGCGTTTATTTCATAAAAGCCCTGCGCTTCGATCTGAGCGAACTGGCGCGACCAATTGTTATAGATCACCTTCAGATCGCTCGGCAGCTTGTCGTAGAACGCGCCCGACGTGCAGTAGAAGACCGGGAAGAAATTGAATCCGTTGACCGTCCGGAAATCGGTAACCTCGTGCACTTTGAAGATCGGCGCCACGGCGTCGTTGATGTGATAGGCATCGAGTGTGCCACGCTGCATTGCCGTATAGGCGTCGGCGGCCGGCATCGATACAGGTACCGCACCAAGTGCCGCGATAATTTTCGCGTGCGGACCGCCGCCGGCACGAACCTTGAGGCCCTTAACTTCTTCCAGCGTGTGGACCGGTTTCTTGGTGTAGAGGTGATAAGAGGCGGTTTGCGACGCCCGCGCCAGTTTCACCCCTCTGAAGCGTTCGAAATTCTTCTTCAGGTATTTCGTATACAGCTCTTCGGAAACCGCCGTCGCCTCATGCGTATTATTGAACAGGAACGGTAGGCCCAAACCATGCAGCAAATTGTAGTCCCGCGCGTTATAGGCGGGGAAACATGGCGCGTAGTCGCTCAAACCCGTGCGCACCGCCTTGCGGCCGTCCCGGGCACCATGAATCGTTTTGGACCACGTATCTTTTACCTTGATCTTGCCGTTCGACATCTTCTCCAGAACGCGGTAGGCCTTTAGTTGAACCTTCGCCAGTCCCGACACCTTCGGGACATGATGTGATGTGGTCATTGTTATGACCGGTCCGTCATAGGTGACCTTCGCACTGCCATAACTCTTGAGCTCACCCGACATCCACGCCTGCGCCAGCGACAGGTTCTTTAAAACCTCAGCTTCGGTTTTGCCGACTTCTCCTCCATGCGCAGACGGCGCGGCCAATCCAGCCGCCAGATTTCGCGATGGAGTGACTTTACTACCTACAGCGACGTGGCTGCCCGCGCCGCCTGATCGTAGAGGCCCGACAAAGCTCGAAGTACCGATGCGGCGCGGCCAACTTCTTCGTTTTCGATCGAACCCAGCGCCGACACGGTTTCGATGAGGCAGGTTTCCCGCACCTCGCGGTAGCGCTGGCACAAGGCACGACCTTCGTCGCTGGCATCGTAATGCGCTTCCTTGCCTTGTTTCGTGGCGACGACATAACCCGCCTTCACCAGCTTTTTGAGCGCGTAATTCACCAGGTGCGTGTCTTCGACATTCAAGGTGAAGCAAATATCCGCTAGCCGCTTGGCGCGCGTGCGGTGGTTCACGGTATGCATGACCATGACATCAAGAGCGCTCATTTCCGGTGCGCCCGCCGCCGCCATGCAACGGATCATCCAGCGGTTGAAAGCGCTGGCGGAAACCATAAGCCCGTACTCGAACTCCGACAGTTCCGCCGCGTCTTCCGCGACGAGATGGGCCGAGGAAACGATTTTCGTGCGTGGCGACGGTTCACTCATTCCGCGGCCTCGGGAATGGGCTGAACGCGTTCTGATGCAGGGCCGAAGCCACCACCTGTTGGCGTCTGCAATACGAATACATCGCCCGGACCAACTTTGGTGCCATCCTGACCGGTCATTTCGACGACCGAGCCGTCGGCTCGTTCAACCCAGTTCTTGCCGCACTGACCAGGCTCGCCGCCGGCCATGCCATAGGGCGGTACGATACGGTGGTTTGACAGGATGACGAGATCCATGTCTTCCAGGAAGCGAATGCGCCGGTCCGAGCCACTGCCACCAACGAACTTGCCTTTTCCGCCGGACCCGTGCCGGACCGAGAAACTGTCCAGCATTACGGGATAACGCCACTCCAGAATTTCCGGATCGGTGAGCCGGGTGTTGGTCATATGGGTATGCACCGCCGACGTCCCGTCAAAGTCCGGGCCCGCGCCGGAACCGCCGCACACGGTTTCGTAATATTGGTGGGTGTCGTTACCGAACAGAACGTTGTTCATCGTTCCCTGACTCGCGGCCAACACACCGAGCGCGCCGAACAGCGTATCGGTGACGACCTGACTGGTTTCTGTGTTCCCCGCCACCACGGCGGCGGGATATTCCGGCGCCAGCATACAGCCCTTCGGAATGATAATGTTAATCGGCTTCAGGCAACCTTCGTTCAAGGGAATCTGATCGTCCACCAGGGTACGGAAAACATATAGGACAGCCGACCGGCAGACCGCCGATGGGGCGTTGAAGTTGGTCGGCCTCTGCGTACTGGTCCCGGTAAAATCTACAGTTGCTTCGCGCTTGTCCTTGTCGAAGGTGATCTTCACCTTTACCACGCCGCCTTCATCCAACGGATATTCGAACTCGCCATCTTTCATGACCTCGATGACGCGTCGCACCTGCTCTTCAGCATTGTCCTGCACATGCCGCATATAGGCGTGCACCACGTCGAGGCCAAACTGCTCAATCATGCGATGAACCTCGCGGACACCCTTCTCGCCGGCGGCGATCTGGGCTTTCAGGTCGGCAACGTTGTGATCCGGTTGCCGAGCGGGATAGCGCCCCGACCCCAGATGCGCGCGCAGCTTGTCTTCGAGGAACTCTCCCGCATCGACCAGTTTGAAATTATCGAACAGAATGCCCTCCTCTTCGACCGTCGTACTGTCCGGCGGCGTAGAGCCCGGCGTCCGTCCGCCGATATCGGCGTGATGGCCCCGGCTGGCGACAAAGAACAAAATGTCATCACCCGCTTGATTGAAGATCGGGGTTATTACCGTGACGTCCGGCAAGTGGGTTCCGCCGTTATAGGGGGCATTCACCACATAGACGTCGCCCGGCTTCATTTCACCCGCGTTCTCCGTCAGCACGGTCCGGATCGATTCACTCATCGAGCCGAGATGGATTGGAATATGCGGCGCATTGGCGACCAACATGCCGTTCGGATTGAAGATCGCGCAGGAGAAATCGAGACGCTCCTTGATGTTCACGGAATAGGCGGTGTTCTCTAATGTAACGCCCATTTGTTCGGCGATTGTCATGAACAAATTGTTGAACACTTCCAGCATTACGGGGTCGCAATCGGTGCCGATGGCGAAGGTACGTTGCATCGCGACGACGCGGGTCAGGATGAGATGCCCTTTCGGCGTCAACGCTGCCTGCCAGCCGGGTTCGACGATTGTCGTCGCTGTCTGCTCGCGAATGATGGCCGGGCCCAAGATCGTATTGCCCGGGTTCAATGTATCTCGGTCTACAACCGGCGTATCGTGCTCCTCGCCATCCATGTAGGCCTTTACGACAGCCAACCGTTCGACTTCCTGAGCCACGCCGGATTTATCGCGGTCGTCCTCTGATACCTCCGCCATGAGGCCGATGCCTTCCACTGCTGCCGCTTCGATGATCAGCCTTTTCTCCGGCATGATGAAACCGTAATGCTGGTGATGCGCGGCCTCGAACCGAGCGGTCATTTTTTCGGGCGTGCCATAGTCAATCGCGTGCGGCGTGTCGCTGCCCTCGTACCGCAAATGAACACGGCGCAGGACCTCGATCCGCTGATCGGGAATATCCTGTTCACGCAGTTCCGCTTCGACCTCGCCCGCCAAACCGTCAAGCGCATTGGAAAGCGAGGTCATCACGCTGTCGTCCAGAATCACTTCAACAGCTTTTTCCCGCAGGGCCCGGATATCGGCAAGGCCCATACCATAGGCCGACAGGACGCCAGCGAAGGGGTGCACTAGCACCTTTGTCATGCCAAGCGCGTCGGCAACAAGACAGGCATGCTGCCCACCGGCGCCACCAAAGCAATTCAACGTGTATCCGGTCACGTCGTAGCCACGCTGCACAGAGATCTTTTTGATCGCATTGGCCATGTTTTCGACGGCGATCTTGAGGTAGCCGTCCGCTACGGCGGCCGGTGTGCGTTCGTCTCCCGTCGCGTCTTGTATCTCTGCGGCCAGTGCGGTGAATTTTTTGCGTACGACGCCTGCATCGAGCGGCGCATCCTGATTGGGTCCGAACACATGCGGGAAAAAGTCGGGTTGCAACTTACCAAGCATGACATTGCAATCCGTCACGCTGAGCGGGCCTCCGCGGCGGTAACAAGCCGGTCCAGGATTTGCGCCAGCGGATTCCGGGCCAACCCGGTAGCGGGAACCATCGAAGAAACAGATCGAGCCGCCACCCGCGGCCACAGTGTGGATCAGCATCATTGGCGCCCGCATCCGCACGCCCGCGACTTGCGTTTCGAAGGCACGCTCATATTCGCCGTCATAGTGGGCAACGTCGGTCGACGTGCCGCCCATATCAAAGGATATGATCTTGTCGAAACCTGCCTGCCCCGCGGTTTCAACGGCACCAACGATACCTCCGGCCGGGCCGCTCAGAATCGCATCTTTCCCCTGAAACAGATTTGCGTCGGTCAAACCACCACTCGACTGCATGAACATCAGCCGCGTACCGCCAAGTTCGGACGCCACTTGGTCGACATAGCGGCGCAGCAACGGCGATAGGTAAGCATCGACAACCGTCGTGTCGCCGCGGCTGACGAGCTTCATAAGCGGGCTCGTTTCGTAGCTCGTCGATACCTGCGTAAAGCCGATCTCGCGCGCCAGCGCCGCCGCAGCGGCCTCATGCTCGGTAAACCGGTAGCCATGCATAAACACGATGGCGACGGAACGGATGCCATCGTCATAAGCCGCCTGTAACAGAGGGCGTGATGCTTCCGCGTTAAAGGCGCGCAACACTTTGCCATCGGCCATGACTCTTTCATCGATTTCAACGACCTGCTCATAGAGCATTTCCGGCAAAACAATTTTTTGATCGAAAAGGTTCGGCCGCGTTTGATAACCGATGCGGAGGGCGTCGCGGAACCCATCCGTCGTGACGAGCAACGTGCGGTCTCCCTGGCGTTCCAATAGCGCGTTCGTCGCAACAGTCGTGCCCATTTTGACGACTTCTATTTCAGAGCCAGGGATGGGCTTCCCGGTCGGAACGCCCATGAGATCGCGAATACCTTGGACGGCGGCATCACGGTAATTTTCAGGATTCTCCGACAACAGCTTATGTGTCACGAGTTCGCCGTCAGGCCGCTGCGCCACGATATCCGTGAACGTTCCGCCACGATCGATCCAGAATTGCCAACGCGAATCCATATCAGCCATCAGGGCGCACTCCCAAAATTTGCGTTAATTCATATATTTTATAATCATTTTATCGATAAATTATCAATGTTATTTTTTGACTGCGACTTTTGCTACCCTATTTTCGACGAAACCCTGGAGGCCGCCATGTCCCGAATCAGCAAAATCGATATCGATCTATTGCCCGCGGCGCTGGGCGATAATCAGCGTTCGAAGATCGGCGAGCCGACATGGGAGCGCGTTGCCGCGCATTGCCCGGAACAGCTCATGAAGATTAATGCGCTGATGCGGAGTTTCGCCGAGCACGGCACGATGCCGCGCCGCTACATTGAAATCGCTATCGTCACGGTGTCTCGGCTAAACGAATGCCGCCATTGCGTCGGGCGCCACGCGACGCGGCTATATGAGACCGGGCTGCCGCATGAAACGATCGCGCATATTCTCGACACGGATTGCCCGGGTTTGAACGAGGTCGATAGCCTCGTCCGGGACTACGCCAGACAAGTCACAGAAAACTCCAGTACCATGCGCGATTCCATATTCGAAACGCTGCAAAAGCACTTCAATGAGCCGCAGATCGTCGAACTCACGATGCGCATTGGCTTGGCCGGCTTCTTTAACCGTTTCAATAACGCGCTCCAGATCAATCTGGACGAAGGCCATATGGCGACGTTTCTTTCCCAAAACGGGAACGCCGAAAGCCTGCCCCTTGGCACGACTGAAAAATCAGATGGACCATAGTTCTTCCAAAAGACCCTTCCGCGGCGGTCGCGCCGACGTTCCGAGGGGCAGGGTGTAATCTTGCGCGTGCTCATCACAATTTTGGTTATCCTGCTCCTGTTCGTTGGCGCTCCAAGCTACTTACTTTATGTAATTTATTTTTATGAGACGGTCGATTCTGGCCGCAGCAACACGATTACATACGCTGTCAAATGGGCGATTTGGGACCACCTTTATCTTGACGGAAAAAACAAGGACACGCGCCAGCCTCTAAATTCGTACCACACTAATCTGGAGGGTCCGCGCGGCCTGTATTGCACGGTTGATGAATTCCACAATCCAAAGCTGCCGTTCGGCAGTTGCAGTTATGTTGGAGCGAATAGCCTGGAACAAACCGAAGCCTGTTCATTCGGCAGGTACTTCCGTTCCTGCGTCGCCATTTCAGTCGAAACAACGCTGTACAACGATCCGGAATTCCACCGCATATTTGAGTCAGTCATGGACGACCCCTGTCCACGCATTCCGGGTAAGAACAAGCATGAATTTGGATGCCGTGGGAAAAAGGGCCCGATTACCTTCCATATCGTCGTAAGGCTCAGAGACTACGACCCCGTATTAACCGAATATAAGACTGTTTCCGAAATTGTTTACAAACACCGATGATGCTGACTACGAACCGCAATCCAGCACCATCTGGTCATAAATTTGTTGATCCATCGATTTAACGACGCGCACGCGTACGTACACTTTGATTTCGACCGGCCAAGGCTCCATGCAAGACGAACGCTCCCCACGAAGAGTTGAAACACCGCCCGTTGCGATAGGTGCCAAGAACGCCTATCTATGGCCGATGCGGTGGATCAAGCGGACGGCCCTGATTTTTGTCGCGCTCCTGGCGGGGCCGCTGATGGTGATGATTGGAGGCGATGTCTTGGGAAGCGATTGGCGGACAGCGAGTCGAGAACCGGCAAACATCGCGCCGGACCCCTTCAAAACCCGCGAGGCTATCGTTCATGTGTACGCGGCACGAACGTTTAGTTGGCGCGGCGCTTTTGGGGTTCACACTTGGATTTCCGTCAAACCGACGGCAGCACCGACCTACACCATTTACGAGGTGATCGGTTGGCGCGGCTATGGTGGCAACAGCGTTCTCGCCGTTCATAATGGTGTGCCGGACCGATACTGGTTTGGAAAGCGTCCGCACTTGATCGCTGAAATGCGCGGCGAAGGGGTCGATGACGTTATCAAACGAATCGACATTGCCGCCCGGCGCTATCCTTATCAGCACGCGTACACCGTTTATCCAGGCCCGAACAGCAATACCTTCACGGCCTGGGTTGGACGCCAAGTTCCCGAACTGCGACTGGATTTACCACCAACCGCAATTGGTAAGGACTATTTAGGCGATTCACTTGTATCCGAGGCCCCAAGCGGTACCGGCTACCAGTTTTCCATAAAAGGCCTGTTTGGTGTCCTCGCGGCGATCGAAGAAGGAATTGAATTAAACATTGTCGGCCTGACCTTCGGTATCGATCCGCTTAATCTTGCAATCAAGCTGCCTGGAGTCGGCCGACTTGGTTTAATCCCTCAGGTCACACGCACGAACTCGAATGACGGATAGTTCGGCGCACTGGCTTATCTTTTGCAACATTATTAGAATCTAAGCAATTGTGACCGGACGGACGCACGACTTATGAGCATTTGGGGGAAGATATTGGGCGGCGCGGCGGGCCTCGCGATCGCCGGACCACTTGGCGCCATTATCGGCGCGGTTGCTGGCCACGCCGTAGATCGCTACCGCGCAAATCAGGCCGAAGAAGGCGGCGAAGACCCGACCCGGTCTATAGCGTTTACGATCGGTGTGATTGTGCTGAGCGCCAAAATGGCCAAAGCAGACGGCGTCGTCACGCGGAACGAAATCAATGCGTTTAAGGAAGTTTTTCGTGTTCCTGCGAATGAAACGGGCAATGTTGCCAAAGTCTTTAATCAGGCACGGCGGGACAGTGCGGGATTTGAACCTTACGCAAATCAGCTTGCTGGCATGTTCCGGGAAAACCCTGTTGTGCTCGAGGAACTGTTGAATTGTCTTGCTTACATCGCCCATGCTGACGGCGCTCTGCACCCTGCCGAGAGTAAATTTCTGCATGACGTTTCCGCAATTTTCGGGCTCGATCGCGCCGCATTCGAACGCGCTACCTCGATCAATCTTGACCCTGATGAAGCGGATCCCTACCAATTGCTCGGCGTTTCCCGAGACGCTCCGATTGATGAAATTAAAGCCACCTACCGCACGCTGGTGCGGGAGAACCATCCGGACCGATTGATGGCGCAAGGTGTTCCTGAAGAATTCATCGAAGTCGCGAACAAGAAACTTGCGGCCATCAATGCCGCTTACGAAACCGTCCAACGGGAACGCGGGTTCTCCTAATGGCGCCTCCACCACTTCTCGCGCTGCGCGGCGCACGTGCTGGCTTTGGCGGTGAGCCGCTATTTTCAGACGTTGATGCTACCGTCGGCCGCGGCGAACGGATTTGTCTCGTCGGCCGCAATGGTGGTGGTAAATCGACATTGCTTAAGGCATTTGCGGGTTTAATCGATCTGGAAGCCGGCGAGCGCTTTCAACAGCCCGGATCGGTTGTCGCCTATTTGCCCCAGGAAACCGCGTTCAAGCCCGACGAAACAGTGGCGGAACATGTCATGAGTGGTGGCGCGGAAGGGCACCGGGCAGCCGCGCTGATGGATCGCCTGGACCTGGACCCGGAACGCAAAGCAGTCGGACTTTCCGGAGGCGAAAGCCGCCGTGTCGCGCTTGCTCGGGTCCTGGCAAGCGATCCCGATATCCTTTTATTGGACGAACCAACCAACCATCTCGATTTGCCGACAATCGAATGGCTGGAAGACGAGTTGTTGCTGCGCTTTAAGGGCGGATTTCTCACGATCAGCCATGACCGTAGCTTTCTGACGCGGTTGACAAAGGCCACGCTGTGGCTCGATCGCGGCATGTTGCACCGGCATGAAGAAGGATATGCTTCCTTCGAAAGTTGGTCCGATCAAATTCTTGCCGACGAGGAACAGGAACGAAATCGCGTCGAGCAACACCTGAAAGCGGAAGCGCGCTATTTGCATCGAGGAGTCACGGCACGCCGGCGGCGCAACCAACGCCGGCTTCGGAAGCTCGACAGCCTGCGGAAGGCCCGCGCCGCGCTCGTCAGGACGGATAAAAAGGCTGCGCTAACGGCGGCAAATGCGCCGGAAAGTGGTCGTGTATTGATCGACGCTGTCGGGATCTCGAAATCCTTCGGCGATCAAGTTATTATTAGCGATTTTTCGACTCGTGTTTTGCGCGGCGACCGGATCGGTATTATCGGCCGCAACGGCGCCGGTAAAACGACCTTGCTTCGCATGCTGACGGGCGAATTGGAACCGGACACCGGCACGATCAAATTTGGGGCACGCCTGGAATTGATGCACTCTGATCAACGCCGCGCCGTCCTAGATCCGAACAAGTCGCTCTGGGACACATTATGCCCCGAAGGGGGGGATAGCTTGATCGTTCAAGGACGTCAACGTCATGTCGTGGCCTATTTAAAAGACTTTCTGTTCGACGAATCGCAGGCGCGAAGCCCTGTCTCAACCCTCTCCGGGGGCGAAAGAAACCGGCTTGCCCTGGCGATGAATTTGGCCAAGCCATGCAATCTGATGGTACTCGATGAACCCACCAACGACCTCGATCTGGACACGCTCGATCTGCTTGAGGACATGCTGAGCGAGTATGACGGAACCCTCCTCCTGGTCAGCCATGACCGGGACTTCCTTGACCGACTGGTCAGCGGTGTCATCGCGGTTGAAGGGAATGGAGACGTTGGCGAGTATGTCGGCGGTTACGAGGATTATCGAAAACAGCGTCCATCGCCGAATGAAAAGCCACGTCCGGCTGCCGTTCGGAAACCAAATGAAATAAGCGCACGTCCAAAATCGACACGGTTGAGCTATCGAGAAAAAACTGACCTGGAATTGTTGCCGAATCGAATTGCGACGTTGACTGCACAAATAAAGGATCTCGAAACACGCTTGGCCGATCCGGTATTTGTTCAGCGCGATCGAAGCGCTTTTGAAGCCGCCGCCGCAGAACTCGAATCCGTGCAGAGCGAAATCGAAGCGGCGGAAGAGCGATGGCTTGAACTTGAGCTCAAGCGCGAGGCACTTGCCAGTTAAGCCATGGGAGCTGATTAAGAATTCGATCATGCAGGCGATCATTGAACAGCCTTCGCCAAACCACGGGCCGCGACCGGCTGGTGCGATGATTGACATGCTCGTGCTGCATTACACCGGCATGGTTGACGCCGCGGCCGCGCTGCAACGCCTGACCGATCCAGGTTCAGAAGTCAGCGCGCATTATATGATCGATGAAGACGGCGCGATCCTAAGACTCGTCGACGTGACAAGGCGCGCCTGGCACGCCGGGGTCGCTAAATGGCGTGGGAATACGGATATCAACAGTCGGTCGATCGGCATCGAACTCGTCAACCCCGGTCATGAATTCGGATACCGGCCTTTTCCCGAGGTACAGATGACCGCACTGATCACACTGGCCAACGAAATTGTCACCCGCCATGGAATACCGGCGCGCAATATCGTCGGCCATGCCGACGTCGCGCCAATACGGAAGTGCGATCCGGGAGAGTTTTTCGATTGGCAGCGGTTGGCAGCGGTCGGGCTTGGTCTCTGGCCCGAATGTAAGGACGGCGACCCACAGGACATTCAGGTGATGCTGACCCAGTATGGCTACGACACCAGCGATACCCGGGCCGCACTAGCCGCATTTCAGCGCCATTTCCGACCCCGTCGAATTGATGGCTTTCCGGACGCCGAATGTGCGGCCATGCTCGCCGGACTATTGGCAATGATTGACTAATTTGCCCGCCGGGTTATGACAGTCTTGTCAGACGGTCGGATGGCCGCCTTTCGGCATGGGCAACCGTACCGGGGGGAGGAAAGTCCGGGCTCCACGGAAGCACGGTGCCGGATAACGTCCGGCGGGGGCGACCCTAGGGAAAGTGCAACAGAAAGCATACCGCCCGCCAACGCTTCGGCCACGGCGAGTAAGGGTGAAAAGGTGTGGTAAGAGCGCACCGCGCGACCGGCAACGGGAGCGGCATTGTAAACCCCACCGGGAGCAAGACCAGATAGGGGCGGTACTCCGGAGCTCCGGTTCCGGAAGGCAGGTTTTCGGGCTGCCGCCCGGGTAGGTCGCGCGAGGCGTCCGGCAACGGGCGTCCCAGATGAATGGCCATCGATCGCCTTCGCAGGCGGGAACAGAACCCGGCTTATAGACCGTCTGACACTATTCCTAACTTTTACGGGATTTCTTTTGGCGGTCATGCATCCCAGACTATACTGAGGGGCGTCATTTCCTTTACCGAACCATCCTTCCACGGCGGGGCGGCAACGATGGAGCCACTGGAGAAATTGGTAGCACGTGCCGAGATGCCCGCATCGCGCCGCCAAATCAGGCACAGTATATCGCTTGCGTGCGCGATCCTCGTTCTCGCGTTATCGGTTCCTTTTACTGCCACACGCCTAGCAAGCGCTGAAGTCCATAAAACCGTAGAGTCAATTCTATCCGACAATGAATATCAGCGTGAAATTCCGCGAGCAGCGCAAGCCCAAAAACTTCGCTTGAAATTCGAGTTGCCCGAATGGATGAAACCCGGCCCCCTAACAAAGACCCTTATATGGATCATCGCCGCTGTAATCGTCTTCTTGGCTGTTGCCTATATTATCGGGCGCGTAACCCGTGCTCCATGGCTGACAAAAATAATGCGGCTGGAAGATACGCCGGCGGAAACTGGCGCAAGCCGCACAACGTTGAGTGAATTCGGCGTACACAGCACCTTCGAGGAAGTCGAGCGATTAGCGCATTCAGGCCAATTCGGTGAAGCGGTGCATTTGTTACTTCTGCTTTGCTTTGACGTCTTACGCAAAAATTCTCCAACGGCACGCGATGCGGCACTGACCAGCCGTGAAGTTCTGGAACGCGCGCGCTTGCCAGCATCCACTCGGACAAAGCTCGCCTTTATCGTTTCGGTCGTGGAAATTGGCCACTTTGGTGGCCAAAACGTCGATCGGTCAGATTACGATCAATGCCTGGATGGATATCGCGACATCGTCGCGATGGACACGCTATGAACGGACAAGATTCTTTAAGTTTTTCACCCCGTACCGTCACATTGATTATTGCCGTTGGCATCTTTGCCTTCGCTGGTGCCGCCCTTTTCAGCATTTTCAGCGGTAGCACACAAAACAGTGGCGCAAACAGTTTTTCAAAATCTGCTATCGGGCATGCGGCGTTCGTCGAGTTGCTTGGCGCGCAGAATATCCCGGTAATTGTCAGCCGCAACAACTCAAGTGCCAAGTCAGACGCGCGAACGCTTCTCATTGTCGCGGAACCGCCGCCGGGTAAATCGAACTCGGACGACGCCATACCGATGGCGGATCGCACCCTGCTCATATTACCGAAACGACGCGGCATCCCCGACCCGCGCCGTCCGGCCTGGATTGCTCACGCCGTCTTAATCCCGAAAGAACCTGTTGAAAAAACAATGTCGGCGTTTTTCCCGGATGCAACGCTAAACCGCCCCGACAGCGAGGTTGCCTGGAAGAAAACCAGCCTCTCCGCGTTGCACGTGATACGGCCCGGACAGTTGGGCAACGACTTGCTTTGGTCGCGGATACGCTCCCACACGGCCCCGGCAATCGACCAGCCACAATTCTTAAAATCCGAGAAAATCACGCCAATCATAGCAAGCGCCGAAGGTATTCTCGTCGGCGCTACAAAGCGGGATGATCGTTGGCTGTTTGTCATATCCGACCCTGATTTGCTGGCAAACCATGGCATTGGCAAGGCGGACAACGCAGCACTGACACTTGATTTGTTGTCTTTGTTTCGCCCGGCCAATGGTTCCATCATCATCGACGAAACCGTACACGGCTTCCGAAGCAATCCAAACTTATGGCGACAGGCATTCGAACTACCTTTTCTGGTTTCGACGATCCTGACCGTCACCGCGGTCTTAATATTGCTGGGTGCAGCAACCGGCCGATTCGGGGCACCATTGCCGCCAGATCGACAACGCCGGGAAAGCGAAACCGGGTTGATCGAAAACGCGGCCGACCTTTTACAGGGAGCCGGGCACGGAACGGCAATCGTACGGCGATACCCGGCGGTCGCACTAAGAGCCGTAGCGCAGAGGCTTCATGCACCGCGCGGGTTGAGCCCGTTGGACTTGATCGCTTGGGTCGACCGTGTCGGCACCGCGCGAGGCGTGAAGACCCGCTATCGCCCGCTGCAAGACGAAATCGAAAACGCGGCCAGTCAACAAAACGCCAACGACAACCGAGTCTTGCACGCTGTGCTGAACTTGTATCAATGGAAGCAGGAGATACTCAATGGACCTGGCCGCAATTCAGGACGTTAGCGAAAAACTACGCGAGCAGGTCCGGCAAATCGTCATAGGGCAGGATGCAGCCCTGAATTTGATGCTGGTCAGCCTACTTTCCGAGGGCCATATATTGCTTGAGGGCGTTCCCGGTACGGCGAAGACACTTCTCGCCCGGTCGTTCGCACGCAGCTTGTCTCTGGATTTTGGGCGCATACAGTTCACCCCGGACTTAATGCCGGGAGACGTGATCGGCACCAATCTTTTCAATTTTCAGACCAATACATTTTCGCTCACCAAGGGCCCGATTTTTACCCAGTTGCTTCTTGCAGACGAAATCAACCGCACACCACCAAAAACGCAGGCGGCGCTGCTCCAAGCGATGCACGAACGGGCGGTCACAATCGACGGAGAGACGTACGACCTCGGCGCTGGATTCATGGTTATTGCGACACAGAACCCAATCGAGCAACAAGGAACCTATCCACTGCCCGAGGCGCAGCTCGACCGCTTTTTATTCAAACATATTCTGGAATACCCTTCGCGGGACGAAGAGCGCGCTGTTGTCGAGCGGCATGGACACCGCACGACGATGCCAAAGTTGGAAGATTTTGACATAACGCCAGTTGCCACTTTGGATCAGCTAACCGAAATTCGTCGCTTCGTTTCAACAATCCGGCTCAGCGATGATCTAACGGACTATATTGTCGACATCACTCGGGCAACTCGCGAGCATCCTTCATTGCAGTACGGCGCATCGCCCCGCGCGGCGACAATGCTAGCCTCTTCCGCACGCGCTTTTGCAGCATTGCAAGCACGCGATTTCGTCATCCCGGACGACATAAAGCAGCTGGCACAACCGGCATTAAGGCATAGGGTCGTGCTGGCTCCGGGCGCGGAAATCGAAGGATCGGATTGTGACCAGATTGTCACCCAGATTCTCGAACAAATTCCGGCGCCCCGTTAATGAGGCCGACGTTACGCGCGTTCGCGCTCTTCGCGGCCGGCATTCCCCTTTCACTCGCTTTGATCATGGTTGACGAGGCCTTGTGGCCGTTCAGCTTGGGCTATCTCGCGTTTGCCACGGTCGTCACCGGGTTCGATGCCCTGCGCGCGCCGTCATTTCGTAATCTCGAACTTTCCGTTGAGTCACCTGCCACGCTTTATGTCGGCGAGAAGGATTCATTGCAAATCGTACTGTCCGGGGCCATCAATCATCCGCCGATTGGAATCGACACGATCTCTGATTTAGGACCCAACCTTGTTTCGATGCCGCATATCAGCGGCATACTACGTTTTGGAGAAAACCTCGAATTCGATATTCCGTTAGTTCCGAAACAGCGTGGTCTCGCCGAGATAAATCAGATCT
>JAJFJB010000495.1 GCA_021774435.1 Alphaproteobacteria bacterium | reverse complement strand
GCCGTCGATGATCAAAGACTCTGTCAGCGCATTGGCCTGAATGGTCAGGTTTTTGCGACGCCGCGCGGGGTCGAGATAACAATAAGCCGTACTCATGCGACGGCCCTTGCGTATGGTCGTTTGAGTCATGCCGATCCCGTCCTGACCGGCACCGTTATAATCGGACGTATATTTGATACCGTGCTGTTCGGCGGCTTCGATGATGCGATCGTAAAGGGGGCCGGATTCCACGTTGTCGCTGATCTTCAACGGGCCGTCGCTGCCCCGGTATTCGGCATCGCCATTCCCATTATAGCTTTCCATATCCCTGAAATGTGGCAGGACGTCCTGATAACTCCAGCCGCGATTGCCGAGCTGTGCCCAATTGTCGTAATCCTCAGCCTGACCGCGCACGAAAACCATACCGTTAATTGAACTGGACCCGCCCAGCAATTTGCCGCGCGGGACGGGGATACGCCGCTCGGCGGCCCCATCGTCCGGCTCCGATTCATAGAGCCAATTGGCCGCTGGATTGTCGATCAGCTTGGCAAAGCCCACCGGCATGCGCGACCAGGGATGACTTTCGCGCCCTGCCTCCAAGACAAGAACCTGATGCTCTCCGCTTGCGCTGAGCCGGTTTGCCAGCACGGATCCTGCCGACCCGGCGCCTACGATGATGTAGTCGTAAGTTTGGCTTTCCATATACTCTTTTTCCTTACGCTGCCGCGGCCAGAACCAATTTCGATGCTTTTTCGCCGATCATGATCGAAGGGGCATTGGTGTTGCCGGATGTCAGCGTCGGCATGATTGACGCGTCGGCAACGCGTAGTCCCTCCATCCCATGCACGAGCAATTCTTCATCGACCACGGCCATGGGGTCCGAACCCATCTTGCATGTGCCGACCGGATGGTAGGTCGTTTCCGCATTATGTTTGACCCACTCCAGTAGCTCATCGTCTGCGTCGATATTGATGCCGGGGGCGATTTCGTCGGTCGCGACGTCCTTCATGGCGGGAGCGGTCATGATCTTTCGGGTCATCCGCATTGCTTCCAGCGTGACGTCGCGGTCAAGCTGTGCGCTGAGAAAGTTGAAATTGATTGCCGGTGGTTGGGCAGGATTGGTTGATTTTACGTGGATACTGCCGGTGCTTTCCGAACGTAGGATATTCATGATCGCGGTGACGCCGGATTCGTTCGCCAGTTTGAAGTTATTTCCGACCAGAAAGGGGATCCAGGAAATCGCGGCATTCGGTGCGTCCAGGCCGTCGCGCGTCCGAATGTAGGCACGGATTGGCGCCGCTGGAAGGCCGAGCAAACCCTTGTCGGTCAGCGCGTATTTCAAAGCCTGCCAGACGAGGCCCAGCCCGCGCCCTTTGTCGTTATAGGTCAGCCCCAGTTCCTTGGGGACGGACCAACGCATGCGTGGCGAATAATGATCTCGTAAATTTTCGCCAACACCTTTCAATTCATGCTGCACGTCGATGCCTAAACCCTTCAATCGGTCGGGCTGGCCGATACCGGAGAGTTCCAAGAGCTGCGGCGAGTTGATGGAGCCAGTGCTGACGATGACTTCCCGTTTGGCTCGCGCTTCCTGCTGGAGTCCATTCACGCTGTAACGCACACCGACACAGCGCTTACCGTCCAACAGGAGACATTCCGTCAACGCATTGGCTTGAATATTCAGGTTCTGCCGGCCCCGTGCCGGATCGAGATAACAGAAGGCTGTACTCATCCGACGGCCTTTTCGGATCGTCGCCTGGGTCATACCGATGCCATCTTGATTGGCGGCGTTATAATCCTTCGTGTAGTTGATGCCGACTTGGCCGGCGGCTTGGATCAAGGCGTCATAGATTTCACCTGTCTCATTGCTTTCGGTTACTTTCAAGGGGCCGTCGCGGCCACGATATTCGTCGTCGCCATCGCCTTGGTAGCTTTCCATCTCACGGAAGATCGGCAGTACTTCGCGATAACTCCAACCGCGATTGCCAAGTTGAGCCCAGGTGTCGTAATCCTGCGATTGGCCGCGGACGAACACCATGCCGTTTATCGAACTGGATCCGCCGAGCAGTTTGCCACGCGGAACGGGAATGCGCCGTTGTCCGGAACCTTCTTCGGGCTCTGACTCGTACAACCAATTGGCGGCTGGGTTCTCGATGAGCTTTGCGAACCCGACAGGGATACGGGACCAAGGGTGACTCTCGCGTCCTGCTTCCAGCACAAGCACTTTGTATTGGCCGCTGGCGCTAAGCCGGTTGGCAAGGACTGAACCCGCCGATCCCGCGCCGACGACGATGTAATCGTATGTTTGTTGTTCCAATTTTCCCTCTCATCCGAAAATCCGTGCAGACATGGATAACCTGCCAAAGAATTTCAGAGGCCGCAAATGTACAGCAAGAAACTACCCACGACTTAACGTATGCCGAATTGTTTCGGGGACTGAACACTGGAAAATCGTAATTGCTTTGAGACTTTGGTAGGTCGGACCGAGCCGTCAGAAAGGCGTTATACGACTTGGGCTTCGTTACCGGCTTTGTCGAGTACACCACGTAATGCCCGCGCCAGGTTTTGCTTGCGGAACGGTTTGTTTAGCAGCGTTGCGCCGCTAAGAAGCAAACTGTCACCTTCGATTTTCGTTTCCGTATAGCCTGACATGAATAAGACTTTCAGGGCAGGGTGCATTACGAGGGCCTGCTCCACGAAACTTGGACCGCTCATGCCGCCGGCAAGCACTACATCGGATAGCACTAGATCTATGGCGGTGCCGTTATCTTTTAGAATCTCGAGCGCTTCCTTTCCGCCTTCGGCCGAGAGTACAGCGTAACCCAGGTTTTGAAGAAGGGAATCCGTAAGATGGCGTACATCTGAGTTATCTTCGACCAGCAAAACCAATTCGCCTTGCCCTTGTCGAATTTCCTCATTCTGGTTCACGGCATTCCGCTGCACCATTTCAGCGGCACGCGGCAAATAAAGGCAGACCAACGTTCCTTGATCGACGGTGCTTTCGATTGTGACGTGGCCCCCGGACTGTTTGGCAAACCCATAGACCATGGAAAGGCCCAACCCGCTGCCTTCGCCGACATCCTTCGTCGTAAAAAAAGGCTCGAAGACGTGCTGGATGATGTCGGGTGAAATACCACTGCCACTATCACGCACCGACAGCAGGACGTAGTCTCCGGCCTTGGCCTCGCTCTCCATATCCGCGAGGTTATCGTTAAGCGTTGTGTTTTTTGTCTCGATCTTTAGGACGCCCCCCTTGGGCATCGCGTGACGCGCGTTGATCGCAAGATTGAGGATCGCGCTTTCCACTTGGGCGGGATCCGCGACAGCGCGCCACATATCAGTCTCCGTTGATGTAACGACGTCGATCGTTTCACCGAGAGTGCGCGACAGCATATCGAGCATATCTTTTACGAGGGATTCGAGATCGATGATTTGCGGACGAAGCGGCTGGCGGCGGGAAAATGCCAACATACGCTGAGTCAATTCAGCGCCGCGAGCCGCGGCATTCATGATGGCCTGCGTTGAACTTTCATCAGTGCCAAGTTGATCCTGAATTAGTTCCGCATTGCCTAGAATAACGGCAAGCAAGTTATTAAAATCATGTGCCACGCCGCCCGTGAGCTGCCCAATTGCTTCCATTTTTTGAGCCTGCTGCAGGTTCTGTTCGGCTTTTCTTTGCTCTGTGACATCAGTGTGAATCGTACCGATACCAGTCACACTGCCTTCCGTGCCGAATACGGGGAATTTTGTAACAATGACGGCGTGTTCACTGCCATCGGCAAATGGAATATCGATCTCGCGCTCATTGGGCCGCCGCGTCTCCAGCACCTTTCCGTTCTCCGCGATGTAAACCGCCGCGAGTTTCTTGGAAAACAGGTCCTTCGATGTTTTGCCGAATGCCTCGTCTTCCGTGATACCGTACCAATCCGTAAAACGCTGATTGAGGAGCACGAAACGATCTTCCAAATCCTTTAGGAAAATCGCCGAGGGAAGATTGGTGATAAGTGACCTGAACCGTTCCTCGCTGGCTCTAAGCGCTTCCTCGGCCTCTTTCCGTTCGCTAATGTCGCGTGCCACGCATAGGAGTTGTTGGCTGTCTCCTGCGCTTCCTGGCATGGTTGACCAAGAAATGAGTGCCGGAAGTGAGGTCCTATCCTTTTTGCGCAACAAGCCTTCGGTGCTGATTGATTTGCCGTTGCGTTCGATTTCTTCGAAGCTAATTCTGGATTCGGATCTGTCGTCGTACCAAATGAAATTGTCGACATGCCGCCCCAAAAGATCTGACAAATCTCTTTGTAGTACGTCGCAAGCTGCTGCGTTCGCCCCGCGAACTTTGCCGTTCTTCCCAAAGACCACGAGGGGGTCGAGCATATTCTTCAATATGTTGTCGACATAATCCTTCGAGACCGTTGTGTCTTTCAGTTCCCCCGCCATGCGGGTCAGGGAACTGGCAAGCTCACCTATTTCATCTCGTCGTTCGAAGGGTATTTCTATCTCGTAATGGCCTCCGCCAATACGTTGCGTTAAACCGGATAGGATTTCGATCGGCTCCGTTAACCCGCGCGCAACGCGTATGCTGAGCAGGAGCGAGATGACGATGAGGACAGAGCATGCGACAGCTGCCGCGATGAGGTAGCTCCGCATTCCATCCGAGCTAATTTTCGCCAGGGTCTCTTGCAGGTCATTGATATCTACCTGCACCGCCTCAAGCGATAGCCTAACCTTTATGCCTCCTAAAAGCTGGGCGCCGACCATGACGGGAGCGGAAACATCAATTGCCTCCTTGCCAACCACGGCGATGATCTCGTGCGTTTCAACCGTGCGCAACGTAGCTTGGCCCTGCAAGAGCAGGCCGTAGTTTTCCAACGTTTCCGTGCCATCGTGTAAAACACGCCGCTCTGGATCAAAAACGACAGCTTGAAGCACACCCTTTTGCGCGGCGGCCGACGCAACCAGTTCCTTAATTTCATCAACATCAAGTTTATACATTGGGTTAGCAAGGTTTTCCGCGAGGTATGCGGCCATACCTCGCGCCTGCTTTTCGAGTTGTGAAACGAGTGCAATGCGCGCCACATCATAGCCGGACTGGCGCATTTCATCGCTCGTATTCCGGTATTCGAACAGGAGTGCTCCAGTCAACAGGACAACAATCGAAATTGTCAGGATAACCAGGGTCAGCGCGTAGTTTGCCTTGAGGCCAAGCTTCATTTAGCGGACTTCCTCGGCGACTAACGGATAGAGCCGGCGGGCTATATTGAAACCCTTTAAGGCCGGTCCGGAGATTTCATCGTATCGAGCAATTTTGCCATAACGTCGGAGAACCTTTTTTCCAACAGAATCTTTGTGCATTCGCTGCAGCACCTGCTTGATGCGGTCTTTTGCTTCGCGGTTCAGCCCGGATCGAACAAGCAATACCGAGCGCATTATTGGGGGGCTTTTTTGGAAAACGACTAAGTCCAATTTTAGCGGCTTCGGCGTTCGCGCGATATCCTCCCAATCTTGAGTGCTGAATGCACCCGCGTCTGCAGTCCCTCGTGCCACCCAGGCTGCGATATTTACCTCCGTAGAGGCAAATGCGTAGCTAACACGATCTGGACGTGCCTTTGCGAGAGGCGGGGCTTTGACAACTTCTAACCCGTGTTCTTTCATGAGCGCGAGGGGAAGCAGGAAGCCACTCGTTGATCCTGAATCTTCAAAGGCAATTTTCTTACCGTGAAGATCATTGAGCGTACGAATTCCTTTGTCCCGACGCGCAATGAATACCGTTCGATACTCTGGAATTCCCTTCTTCCATTCCCGCAACAGGAATTCGGCTCCCGCTGCTTCGGCGAAATAGAGGCTTGAGAATACGGTTTCCGAGACGATATCGACGGAACCATCGCGTAATAGCTGGACCATCTCTTCATTGTTCCCCGCGACCACCCCTCCGCTTTGACGAAATCCGAGATCTTTTGCTTGCTCAGCCAAGTACCCGGCCATGGCTTCTAGCCTTGGCATCCTCGATTTGGGATCCGAGGATACCGCGCCAATAATTAGTGTCTGTTCTCTGGTGAACGACCGCACTTCCGCTGCCGACGCACTATCCCCGTGTGCTGCAAATATGAAATTTGCGAATATTGCCAAGGGGCAAAATCGAACGGCGAAACGTCGCATGGCTAGTCTCCCGGCACTAGTCGAATACAGAAGCGAAAGTAGGCGTGAACCTCGCAATCGAAAATAATGCCCTGTTTGGATTGGAAAATTGTCAATTGCTTTGGAATGTTGCCATTTCCTTACTCTACCGATGATCTGATTGTTTACTCTTTTGAGCGAAAATCCTGCCTCATACGTCTGTAACGCTAATAGTGGATTTGCAGGCGGACCTGATACGCCTCTGGGTCGTCACTTGGTAGAACCGTGCCATTGGCGTCCGCATCGGCATCGTTGTCGATCATCACATAATTTGCCATGAGCCGAACGTTCGGGTTTAGGTACCAATTGACGCCGAACGTTACGTTTGATGCTACGCCTCCCGTCACGAGTCCATCGCTTAGGTCGAGCGTGCTAAACCGCGCGGCAAGTTCGAGCGCCCCATACTTCGAACGAGGTTTGATGCCCCCAAATTTGCCGCCTTTGTGCTTGTAGCGCCGCGATTCCCCGGTGACGAACCAACTACCGTACAGGTACCAACCGTCAAAGGCAGGGTTGTCGAGCCGGCTGCGCTCCGCTTGGGTCCGGATATATTCGCCTTGCAGTGAAAGGGGGCCCCATACCGCGGCGGCTTCCACACCAAAGCGAAGCGTGTTTTGGACCTGCGCCAGGGTGCCGGTATCGACGTATTTCAAGTCAGTTAGGTGCGATTCAGGACGGCTGTCGAAATTCACCGTATCCGTGTTATCGGTTTCTCTGTACGACACCGCGCCACCGAGGTGGAGAGTCCGTGTTTTCTGGTTTATTGGCGCAAATGTGAGCCT
>JAJFJB010000494.1 GCA_021774435.1 Alphaproteobacteria bacterium | reverse complement strand
CTGGAGACGAGTTGGATAAAACCGGGCGCCTATGTCAATCTCATCGACCTTGCCCGGACGTGGCGGCAGGAATCGCTACCCCAATTCGACCGCATCATCATTGAGGATGCGAAGCAGGAAGCTGAAATGGCCGAACAGATGATCCCCGCCTCTCTCATTGGCGATGACCTTCTTGACCTCGTGACCGGTCGTATCAAGGGGCGGCAGAACGACGCCGAGCGCATCGCGTTCATCTTTAGAGGCTTGGCAATTGGAGATTTAGCCCTGGCGACGTTGGTGTATGAGCGTGCTCTGGAGGCAAAGGTCGGCACCTATCTGGCGCCTTAGTCTAGACCCTTCAATAAACCCATAACCTGCTCGAGCTGCGCAAGCTTACCCTTGTTGTCCAAGGCATTATCGAATCGCAGACTGAGCGATTCTACACCGGCTTTTTTGTAAATCCGGAAGCGATCCCGGACCATTTCCGGCGTACCGATTGCGCCGAACTGTGTGATCATTTCGTCGGGAACGATACGCCGTGCCTCGTCTCGCTTGCCATCGACCCAAAGTCTCTGAATTTCGATTGCCTGATCGGCATAGCCGGCGCGCTTGAAGGCATCGTTATAGAAGTTTGTCGTCGCGGAACCCATCCCCCCCATCTGGAAGGCAACTCCCGCCCGACGAGATGCAATCATTTCCTCGACGTTTTCTCCGATTTCCACATTGCAGGCCGCATGCAATTCGATGTCTTTCAATGTGCGTCCCGCTGCTTCTGCGCCTTTGCGGATGAAAGACAAATGCGCTTCCGCATGATCCGGCGAAAAGGACGTGCCCAACCAGCCATCCGCGGCCACCCCAGTATATTCCAGTGACTTCGGGCCCAAGGTCGCGAGGAAAATCGGTATCTCCACCGGAACATGGTCGAGTTTGATCGACTTCCCTTCCCCATTTGGCAGCGGTAGCGTGTGATACTTCCCTTCATAAGCCACCCTCTCGCCCCGGCACGCCATGCGGATAATGTCGACGTTTTCTTTCAGACGCGTCAGCGGTGCTTTGTAGGGTACGCCTTGCAGGCCTTCGACCACCTGCGGACCGCTCACGCCAAGGCCGAGAATAAACCGACCGTGCGAAAGCTTATTCAAGGTCAGCGCGGTCATCGCCGTCATGGATGGAACCCGCGCACTAATTTGCATGATCCCGGTCCCGAGTTTCATGCGCGTCGTTCGTGCCGCCAAATAGGCCAAGGTCGTCACCGCGTCCGTACCCCATGCTTCCGCCGACCATGTATGATCCACACCGAGCTGTTCCGCCTCGACAACAAATTCCATAACGTCATTAATGTCGCGCTTGCCATAGGCGCCAATCGATATCGAAGTTTTCATCGCGTCACTTTCTAAATCTGTCTCGTTGTCTTGGGGTTAGGCACCCACAATCGCCTCTTCGACATCACGCAGACGGTCCTTGCCAAAATAGATTTCCTCGCCGACGAAGAAGGTCGGACTTCCGAACGTACCCCGCGCCACAGAGGCTTCCGTATTCTGCAACAACGTATCCTTCACTGCCTGATCTTGAATCCGTGTCATCGTTTTGTCGCCATCCAATCCAGATGCATTCAGAGCCTCCCGGATGACATCAGGGTCGTCCATCTGTTTTGGTTCCTCCCACATATGATGAAATACCGCATTGATATAGGCAGCTGGGTAGCCGTCGGCCTCGGCCGCGACCGCGCCCCGCATGATCTGGATTGTGTTGATCGGAAAATCGGGATTGCGATTGTATGCCGTTAGTTTATGGCGTTCGATGAAGCGCTGCGTCTCTAGCCGATTATATTCCTGTTTGTTCTTGATTCCCGCGAACGCAACCATCGGCGACTGGTTATTGGTGAGTTTGAAAATGCCACCCAACAGGACTGGCACATAATCAAACTTTGCGCCCGTACGCGCCTCGATATCGGGAATCAGCTTATGCGAAAAATAGGCATTGGGGCTGCCAAAATCGAAATGGAACTCGAGCTTCATGGAATAGGATCCTTGTGCAGTCAGGTTTCCGGTACGGTCTGCCGCCAGACATTGTCGTGCGGTATATCCGGGTTATCGGGCCGGATGTCATAGAACGGAATGAGCGGTTTGTAATGCTCATACATTTCACGCAGTGCGGCGACCGGTTCATCATGCAAATCGGCGCGCAAATCAATCCAGGCATAGCTTCTTTTGTTCACGACTTTCAATGCCGCAGAAAATTGTCCCTGAACTTGGCCGCCTGCGTTGCGGGCGGTTTCCAGGCATTTCATCAGCCGGTCACCCAGCGGTTCGCCCGCGGTCGTATCCCACATGTCGACCATACTTGTTACCGTCGCTTCACCCGTAAGCCGATTGCCCAGCGCAACGAAATCCTGCTTGGCGACATGGCCCTTCCAATCATCGATGGCATCGCCTGTCCATGCGGCGGTGTAACCGCCGGTGTCGATTATTGCGATTTGTCGCCATTCCCTATGCCGGTCGTTATCCTTGATTTCCCGCAAGGTCTTTTTCGCACTGTACCCCATCGAAAGCAGGTCGAGCCCAAGGGGGCCAAAGCGCGGATCACCATTCGCCTGGACGACCAGCGCCCCGACCCCCGCTTTTAGAAACGGGCATTTTGCGCCAATAGCGATTGGCCGCGTAGCGATTGCAATCCCGAACATTTCGGTGTCCGGGCAACGTGCAATAACGGAAAATGTCATGGGAACCTGCTACTTCTTTGGAAACCAGAAATTCAAATACTCAGCATAGACCGACGGTCCCTCCTGCCCTTCGACCTCGAATTCATGGCCGGTTTTTAGCAATCGCTTGCCTTCACCACGATCGGTTACTCCCAACAGTTTGATGCGATCGCGAATACGGACGCCGGCGCCGGTGATAACCGGACGCAATACGCGGACTTTGTCCATACCGTAATTCAGCGAATAGGCGCCGTCCTTTGGGCGAACGCCCGCCTCTTCCATGAAATGGGTAATCAGGCTGACGATGAAGAACCCATGCACCAGGGTACCGCCATAGGGACTTTCTTTGGCACAGCGCTCTGGATCAACATGCATCCATGGCGTCCAGTGCGTGACTTCTCCGAAGCGGTCTACTTGATCCTGCTTGATCGTGAACCATTCGGTCAAGGCAATCTGTTGTCCGACGAATTGTTCCGCATTTGATAACAAAAACGCTTCGGTTACGTCACTCATGTTTAAGGTCCCTTCATTTTGCTGAGGCAGCGTAGGACGTTGAAAGCGTGCGGTGCAATAAGACGATATGAAACATGGTCCCAACGGGCGCGCTTCGGCATACTGCGCCGCATTTTTAAGGATAAGGAGCAGACAAAAATGGAAGCAGCGTACCGGTCCCGGGCAGAGCGGATTATCAATGGCAGTTTAGGCGGCATGTTGGGCATGACCGTCGATGAATCGTCGGAGGGACGCTGCGTTGTCCGTATGCCGGCCGAAGGAGAAGTGCAGAACGGCGCCGGCAGGGTGCCTGGCGGT
>JAJFJB010000493.1 GCA_021774435.1 Alphaproteobacteria bacterium | reverse complement strand
ACGCGTTTTCGCCGTCCCGCATCTTGCCGGAACGCTTGTTGCGACCGTAGTAACGATGCTTCGACTCATGCCGGGCCTGCAATCCGCTAAGGAATGTTTTCATCGGGTCCGATAGTGTTTCGTAGGCCGCGTAAGCGCTGGCGAACATGGTATCGCCTCCCGTTTCCGGCGCCTGTTGGATATGCAGAATGCTGCCTAAGGGCGGTTCTACATCGCAACTCACATCGCTGTGCCAGCCCTGTCCGGCAACCCGCTCTGAATTTTCATCGGCATGGACCGTTAAGATTTCCGGATGTCCTTCCGGTGCCGGCGCCGTCGGGTGGATGTGCAATTCGCCGAAGCGCCGCCCGAATGCCTTGTGCTGATCCCAGTTCAAGGTTTGATTGCGAAAGAAAATTACCTGGTGGGTTAACAGCGCGTCGTGGATTTCCGCAAAGGTCCGGTTGCCGAGTGGTTTCGCCAGGTCCACGCCGGAGATTTCCGCTCCTATGACCGGACTAAGAGGTTCGACCTTAATCGTTTCATACTGCATCCGCTGCGCCTCCTTGGGTTACCCTTTCCCAGTCTAAGACGCTAGCAGCCGCGCGGTTAGATCGCAACGAACCGAAAAAATTTCATCGGTCGGTGTTGGATCGGGCCCTAGAAGGCGATTGCGATGTTTAGCGTTCCTGCCTGTAGCGCTTCCCGCCCTCGTCGTCCGCGCCCTCGTATAAGACGCGGCCTTTGATCTCCATGTCCGTGCGGCACAGTGCGAAGTCGGACGCTTGCAGCCGATCTTTCGGGGTGTCGGCGATTGTGAAGTTACCGAATCGGTCTTCGCCGGCGACATGGGCGACCAGCGACTTATCGCCGGAGCGTTGTTTCATCGACGGTTTGATATAGCGAATGGCGGCGCCGATGCGGCGGTCGTTTGTTTTGTTCGGGCCGGACGCGTGGAAAAGATGGCCGTGATGCAAGGATGCCTGGCCAGGTTTGAGGATGACGTCGACCCCGTCCGCATCGTCGACCTCAACGGCGATTTCCTGGCCACGGGAAAGCAAATTGCCTTCGGCAAAGGAGTCGACATGCGGTACGAGTTGTTTCTTCTGGCTACCGGGAACGAAGCGCATGCAACCGCTTTCTAGGTTTGAGTGTGACAGCGCGAACCAAGCCGTGACTTCTTCCGCGTCGTCCAGTCCCCAATAGGTCAGATCCTGGTGCCAGGTCACGAAGTGGGGCGTATTGGCTTCCTTGATGAATAGCCCGCTGCTCCAAACCATGAGATCGGGGCCAAGGATTTCCGAAGCGGCTTCGATCAGTTTGGGATTCCGGATCAGTTTGTCAAAGGATGGCAGAAGCCGATCCGGATAGCTCAGCAGCATCGAGAGTTCATCCGGTCTGTCGGCGAGTTCACTTTCACCGGCTTCGAGGTCGGCACGGATTTCCTGCGCCTCGGCCTCGCCGAGAATGTCCAAGGGAAACACGAATCCGTCGCGCTCATATGTCTCCGCGATCGTCGAAGTATCAACCGACATGCTGGAAATTCCTAACCTGATATTCGAGCGTCCTGTGCAGGGTAGATTAGCGCTTTCGCGGCGCGTCAACAATATATTGGGCAAATTGTCGCTGGTTTCAGGGGTTCTTAGCCGTCTGCCAGCGGTTTTCCATGTCATCCAGACTGGCCTCGGCAATATTGAGGCCTTCCGTGCGGTAACTTTGTTCCACGGCGTGAAACCGTTGCTCGAATTTTGCGTTCGCATGCCGCAGCGCGGCTTCGGGATCAATTTTTAGATGGCGGGCGACATTGACGACGCTGAAGAGCACGTCGCCTAGCTCGTCTGTCAGCCTCGCCTTATCCTGGCTGGCGCTGCCGGTCTCCGCTTTCAGCTCGGCCACTTCCTCGTCAAGTTTTTCGAGAGCGCCTCCCACATCAGGCCACTCAAATCCGACCCGGGCCGCGCGCTTGCCGATTTTTTCGCATCGCATCAACGCCGGCATGGCGCTCGGCACGCCGTCGAGCGCGCTGGCCTCGCGGCCCGATTGCGCTGCTTTCGCCGCACGTTCGGCCGATTTGTGCGCTTCCCAGTTGGTCTTTTGTGCGCCCTCATCTTCGAAACTCTCGTCGCCAAAGACATGGGGATGACGGCGGACCATCTTGTCCGCGATGCCCTGGGCTACGGATTCGAAATCGAACTGGCCATCTTCTTCAGCCATTCTTGCGTGGAATACAACCTGCAGCAAAAGGTCGCCAAGTTCCTCGCGCAATCCTGCCATGTCGCCTTCGGCGATTGCGTCGGCGACTTCATAGGCTTCCTCTATTGTATAGGGAGCGATCGTCGCAAAGTTTTGTTCCACATCCCAAGGGCACCCCGTTTCCGGATCGCGTAGTTGTGCCATGATCTCGAGGAGCCGGGTCAATTGAGTGGTCATGAGAGTTTCCTGCGACGGTGTTTCCGGTTGGCGAAGATATCATCGACCGTCCCATTCTGGCCATGTGTCTTGTTTGCCATTCGCGGGAAAGTTCGAAGCGTGACTCTACGGTGCCGGGAGCGCGATACTAAGAGACAGATCTCAAAATACTCAGGATGCCGATTACGATGAATAGCCGTTGGATTCACGAACTTAAATGGCCGGATATCGCCGATTATCTGGAACGCGGCGATATTGCGCTGATCCCGGTTGGCGCGACGGAACAGCATGGTCCGCATTTGCCTTTGTACGTCGATACGGGTTGGGCGGTCGGTATGGCGGAAGGAGCTGCTGAACGGGCGGACGCATTGATTGCGCCGCCCGTACATTACGGCTGGGGACCGCATCACATGGCGTACCCCGGAACGATCACGTTGCGGGCGGATACGCTGCAGCAACTTTGCCTGGATATTGGCGAGTCGCTGATTTTTCATGGCTTCAAGAAACTCGTTTTTATCAACGGAAACAGAGCGGCGAACCTGCCGCCTATGGAAACGGCGGCGTCCAAATTGCGCTTCCTGACCGGTGCTTTTGCGTCGGTTGTGGATGCGGGGCTGCTTGCGAAATCGGCGGTATACGATGTCTGCGACGCGCCGGACGGCGGGCTTGGCCACGCCGGTGAATCCGAAACGGCCTACACGCTATTCCGCAATCCGGATCTCGTCGATATGAATTTAGCTGTCAATGCGACAAGGCATCAGGGACGGTTCGCCCTATCTCACAAACCTTTCGAGCCGCCCTGGGACGGCGATACGGCTTACGTGCCGCGGACCGACGGCGACATGCTCCGAACGACGGAAGCGACGCAAGGTATAGCAGGCAGTGCGACCTTGGCGACGACGGAGAAGGGCGCGCGTATTCATGACATTCTCAGCGACGCGCTGGTGGATTTCATCGAAACTCATGTCCGGCCGGCCTCTGTCGAACTCAAGGACGTCAAAATACCGATCTGATGACAGCCTAACAGGGTTTAGGCATCTCGCCGTCGACGAGACCCTTCGCGGCGAAGGGTGCATTCAAATTGTCCGGATTGAAGGTGACGACGGTCGCATCGAGCGGCATGTGATAATCGCCTCCGGCGTTAAGACGCCATAGGTTCAGTGCTCTTGGGCCACCAAAGCTTTTATCCAGGCAATACGCGCCGGTGTCACCGTGGACAAGCAGGACTGGTTTTTTGAATGCCGCGGCGCGCTTGAACAATTGCGCCCGGAAGCCGGCGAACGCGTCACAATTTATCGCGTTGGAGGACGTGCAGGACGCAGTCTCGTCCGGTGCGGTAACGTCGGCCTGAATCGTGATGATTACGGCGTTGGCCGGGTCCTTGAAATTACGAGCCTTGCGAAAAATATTCTTGAGCCAGACCCGGTTGGCCTGATCACGGGCCTCGATTTGTGCCAGCGCCATTGCGATATCATCCTTGAGTATTTCCAGCCGTCCATTGTTGGTGCCGACGACATGAACCGTACCAAATTGAACTTGGGACGAGCGCCACAAGGCATTTTCCGGGTAGAGTTTCTGGCGCTTGTATTGCCAACTTGCATTGAGATCCAACGAACTTTCCCAGAAGAATATGCGGCGTAGGAGATCTAGCCTGTTCAATTCCGATTGCGGTTTGCCTTCGGCGCCTTTCTTGAGTGGCCTGTCGCAGTCGGTCCAGTCATTATCGCCCGGTGTGTAGAAGACGGGAGGAGGTTTGCTTCCACTATCCCACGCGACCCATAGGTTTGTCATCTCCTGATAGACCCGTTTGAAGTCCTCTTCCCGGCAGGCGGCACTGCCTTTCTTGAAGTCGCCGTAATGGACGACGAATGGAAAGCCGTGGTCGCGGATCTTGGGCGCGATGACTTCTTTCAATCGGGCTGTTTGAGATTTCGTGTAGGGCATGTCACCGAGGAACAGAAACTCGCTTGAACTCTGTGCCGCCAAAGAGAATGGCGCGACCCATAGAGTGAGGGCGATCAAAAACAAGGGCCGGCAAATTATCGCCGTAAAGTTCACGCGCATCGATTTGATCCCCTCGCAATACCGACAGATAAATTGGTCCTGAAGAATAGCATGGTTTTGCGGAGTTTTGAGGATGCTTCCCCACAGCGCAGGCTTGGTCTAGCCTCTAGTGAAACCGGTGAATGAGGGAGGCAGACATGACGACGATCCTGGGCGATGGCGAATTTACCTACCGGGTGGAGATGGACTGGGCGAAGCTGCCCGACGGTTGGTCTTTCCAGGATGCGGCGGCCGTGGCCGTCGATGCGAACGACAATGTCTATGTCTTTAACCGCGGCGAACATCCGATGATCGTATTCGACCGTGAGGGAAACTTTTTGCGCTCCTGGGGCGAGGATATATTTAGTCGCGCGCATGGCCTCGAAGTCGGTCCCGATCAGACGCTCTATTGCACGGACGATGGTGATCATACGATGCGCCATTGCACGCTCGACGGCAAAGTTCTGATGACCCTCGGCATTCCTGGCAAACCGGCGCCCTATATGAGCGGCGACCCGTTCCACCGCTGTACGCACACTGCGCAGTCGCCGGAAGGTGATATCTATGTATCCGATGGATATGGCAATTCCCGCGTCCATAAGTACTCGCCCGACGGAAAGCTCCTTTTCTCCTGGGGCGAGCCCGGAACGGATCCGGGGCAGTTCAACATCGCCCACAACATCTGCTGCGATGCCGATGGCTGGGTCTATGTCGCGGATCGGGAAAACCACCGCGTTCAGGTCTTTAACGGCAAGGGAAAATACGAGGCACAATGGTTCAACATGCACCGGCCCTGCGGTCTGTGTATGGGGCACGGTGCCGACCCGCTGATGTATGTCGGCGAGCTTGGTCCGGGCATGAACGTCAACAAAAACGTGCCGAACATCGGCCCACGCGTCTCCGTCGTGACGCGCAAAGGTGAAACGCTGGCCCGACTTGGCGACTTGCACGGCGGCACAGGACCCGGCCAGTTCATGGCGCCGCACGGATTGGCGGTCGACAGCCACGGCGATATCTATGTCGGCGAAGTGTCCTTCACCAATTTACGCAACATGGGCGAAGAACCGCCGGCGGGCATGCAAACACTGCGCAAGTTGGTACGGATTGCCGATTAGGGCGCTTTCGGTTTTTACGCCTACTGCATCGGATTGACGTCGGGGACGCCCAAAATCATCTGGCCTAAATTCTCGTATGCGATTTCGCTGACCATGAGATGCTGCGCGGCGACATTCATATCGCGTAGGCATTGCTGCAGAATGTTGTCCTGATAGATGGCGCCACCGCCTGAATAGCGAAAGGCCTCGGTCACCACGTCGAGTGCGACCTCGGTGCAATGCGTGGCTATGGCCCGCAGCTCTCCTTGCAGTCGGGTTGAAGGTCTGTCTCCCGTGCACACTGTTTGCCAAACTGTGTCGTTGATCTCTACCGCAAGGGCTCGCGCGGCGCGTAGCCGCAGATCGCCGCTGCCTATCATGCGCTGAACCGCCGGCCGTGAGGCCAGGCTGGAGAGTTTTTGCGTATACCCTCGCTTCTTCGCGACTTCTCGCTCCCGGAAGCTGTCGAGTGCACGGTAGCCGACACCTAGCGCGAAGCCTGCATGTTCATTTGCAACAAACCCTGGATGACCGATGCGGTAAAGCGGACCGCCCCGTTTTGGCGCGCCGTTGAGTTGGTCCCAACTAAACGCCTCGGGTACAAACAGCCGTTCGACAGAAAAGTCGCAGCTTCCCGTGCCTTTCAATCCCGCCACCTGCCAATTGTCGTGAATTGTCGCCGATGTTGTCGGGAATACCATCATCCGCCGTTCAGACTTACCGTCCCTTTGAACAATGGCGCCGGCGGCGATCCATTCGGAATGGCGCACCCCGCTGCCAAATGGCCAGCGGCCGGACAGGAGATATCCGCCTTCGATGATTTCCGTTTTCCCGGCCGGCATCGCAACAATCGCACCTCGGGGGATGCGGCCCGACGGGAATACTTCCGTGACGGCCTCATCCGGCAGAAAAGCGCCCGGCAGACCAACAGAAGTGGCCCCGACCATGACGCACCAACTGGCGGCGGCATTGACTTTAGCGAGAGCTTCCAGAACGAGGATTTGCGTTGCCGGATCTGCTTCCACGCCGCCGAGTACGGTCGGCAATTTCAACCGGAACAGACCAGCGCCTTCCAGCGCATTGATCGATTCAGGCGAAAGCGTGCAGTTTGCTTCGTCTGTTGGCACTTGCGTCCGCAAGACGTCAGCAATCTCATCGACGGCATCAAGTAGGCTCTGCCGGCTTTCGACGGTGTTTGCGGGGTATGCTCCAGTCATGCGATTTCTCGAACTATTTATGGCGTTTACGAAGCAGCCAGCTTAGTCATCTTGGGTACGGCAGTCTGTGGCACTATGGACGGACGCCGGATTTCATCTTCGGGCCGAGACCCTGTTCCAGCCGTTCCTGCATTGCGTCGACAAATTGGCAGAGATAGGGCCGGGTCTCGCGCGGATCGATGATGTCCTCGATACCAAACGCTTCCGCCGTCAGGAATGGAGAAGAATATTCGCGCATCTCGTCTTCGAGTTCCTGGGTGCGTTTCGCGGGGTCCGGGGAATTGGCAATCTCGCGCCGGAAGGCCGCCGCGACGCCGCCCTCGACCGGCAGCGAGCCCCATTCCGCCGAAGGCCAGGCGATCTTGAAATCGAGCCCGTTGTAATCCGTCATTGCTGCACCCGCCATGCCGAAACAGCGCCGGATGATGACTGATGTAATCGGCACCGTCGCCTGCATCTGTGCATATTGCAGCCGCATGCCTTCGACGAGCACCGCCTCTGACTCCGCCGCGGTACCAATGGCAAAACCGGGTACATCGGCGAAAAAAATAATCGGGATATGGAACGTGTCGCAGAGATCGACAAAGTGGGTTTGTTTGCGGGCTGCTTTGGCGTCGACCGCACCACCCGTCATCGGATTGTTTGCGATGATGCCGACGACCCTGCCATTCAACCGCGCCAGAACGGTTATCGCCCCACGTCCGTAAGCCGGCTGAATTTCGAAAGTGGAGTCCCGGTCTACGACTAGGGAGATAAGCTTGCGCATGTCGTAGGGTTTTCGGCGATCGCGCGGGACGATATCGAGTAGCGCCTCTTCGATACGGTCGACGGGGTCGTCGCACGCGGTCTTCGGCGGTAGCTTCCAGACATTTGGCGGCATGTAACTGAGAAAGCGCCGGATCGTCTCGAAAGCCTCCGCTTCCGTATCGACGGCGTTATGCACTGTGCCGGCCCGATCGACGGCGATTTTATACCCACCCAGCTCTTCCTTGCTGGCCGTTTCCCCCAATCCACGCTCGACGACGGCGGGGCCCGATGCGAATATCTGGCTCTGTTTCTTCACCATGACGGAAAAATGCGACATCACGGCACGGCCGGCAGGTCCGCCCGCCGCCACCCCGAGTACGGCGCCGACGACCGGTACCGCGCCCAACAATTCGACGAATATCTGTTTCGGACTTTGGCTATGTCCGGGGAGCACGGAATACCCTTTGAGTTTTGCGGTACCCGCGCTGCCGCCGAAGCCATCGATGAGACGGACCAGTGGTATCTTGTAATCGAGGGCGAGGTCGTCGACGAACCCGCCTTGCCCGCCTTTGCGCCGCATGCCGCCCTGAAAGGTGCCGCCACCGACCGTCGTATCCTCGCCGCCAATGGCAACGGGCCTGCCGTCTATCTTCGCGAGACCCATGACATAGGGTGCCGGTTTGACGTCTGTTACCTCGCTCTTGTGATAGCTACCGCTGCCGGCAAGTTTTCCAACCTCTTGGAATGTACCAGTGTCGACGACGCCTTCGATCCGTTCGCGGACGTTCAGATAACCGCGCTCGCGTTGCCGTGCGACCCGCTCGCTGCCACCCATCTTTTCGGCCCACTGACGGCGCTGGTTGAGTTCGTCGATTTCCGGTTGCCACGACATTGTCCGAGTCCTTCCAATCAATCGATCGTCGGCGACATCATAGGGAGTGGGGGGCAACGCTTCCAAGGGGTCCGTTTGTTGGACAGAGGCGAGGCCGCGCTTATATGCTCTTGTCATCCTACTCTGGCCTTGGCGCCGTCCACACAAAGTGTTTTCATGACCGACGCTGCAGTTCCTTCGGTTTTACAACGTTTCATTATTGGCGCGCGCGCGTCCGGGCGGCTGACATTGGCCGAACCGCATGGCAAGGCGGTCCTGGCGGCGGCGGGAATAGCCGTGCCGCACGGCACTTTTATCGCGACGCCGGATAACATTGCGGAGGATTGCGCATCGCTACAGTTCCCGGTCGCGGCAAAAGGCGTTTCGCCGCAGCTCATTCATAAGAGCGATGCCGGCGCGGTTCATCTCAATTTGCGGGATGCCGATGCCGTACGCGATGCGTGCACGGAGATGCGGGATTCCGTCGGCGACCTGGACGGTTTCTTGGTCGAGGAAATGGCGTCTCCGGGTCATGAGGTAATCGTCGGTGGGATTATCGATCCACAGTTCGGCCCTGTCATCATGGTCGGCCTTGGCGGCGTCTTCGTAGAAATATTTGCCGACGTTACTTTTCGCGTTTGCCCGATTGGTCGCAGCGACGCGGAGGCGATGCTTGATGAACTGAAAGCTGTTCCCTTGTTGGACGGGGCAAGAGGCGGAAAGATCGCGTCACGCGAAGCAATTATCGATGTCCTGCTTCGGATCGGCGGAACCGAGGGGTTGCTATATAGGGAGCAGGCGGAGATCGCCGAACTGGATATCAATCCGCTTATTGTTTCGGAGGATGGCGCTGTCGCCGCGGATGCGCGGATTGTGCTGCACGCGGCATCGTCTCCGCTCCAAGAGGCCACACGCCGTAATGCCACGGACATCGATGACCTGTTCCGGCCCTTGTTCGAGCCCCGCAACATCGCGGTGATTGGCGCGTCGGCAACGCGTCGGACGCGTTCGAACACCGTAATCGATCAAATCCTCCGCTATGGTTTCGACCGTAGTAAGCTCTATCCCATACATCCCACCGCGTCGGAGATCGATGGTCTCCCGGCATATGCGTCGTTGCGCGACACGCCGGAACCTGTCGATTACGCCTATGTCGCCATTCCCGCCGCCGGCGTCGCCGATCTATTGGCGCAGGCGAAGGACAGAGTGCGGGTCGCCCATGTTACCTCGAGCGGGTTCGATGAATTCGGACGTCAGGATTTGCAGGATGAATTGGTAGCGGCGGCACGGGAGGCCGGCACACGGATATTGGGGCCGAATTGCAACGGGGGACATTCGCCGCGCGGCAAGCTGACTTTCTGCTACGACAGCCACCCCGATGAAGGATCGGTTGGCATTATTTTACAGAGCGGCGGGCTGGGCATCGATACGATCCGGCGCGGCAACAATCGCGGCCTTCGCTTCAGTGGTGTTATGACGGTTGGGAATTGCGCCGATATCGGGGTCGCCGACCTGCTGGAATTCTATCTTGCCGATCCGGATACACGAGTGATCGGCATGTATCTTGAGGGCGCGCCGGAAGGACGGCGGATGTTTGACATGTTGATGCGGCGGCGGCCGGCAAAACCGGTGGTCATACTGAAGGGGGGGCGCAGCGAACGGGGCCGAGACGCCGCGGTGTCGCATACGGGAACCCTTGCCGGCGACGATAGAATCTGGGATGCCCTGTGCATACAGACCGGCGCGGTGCTCGCCACGTCACTCGACGATTTTATCGATAAATTATTGGCGCTGCAGTGCGTGACGCCACGCGCGGGGCATCCGACACAGCGCGCGATGCTGCTTGGGAATGGCGGTGGCACAAGCGTCTTGGGGGTCGATGCCTTTGCTCGTGCCGGCATTGATATTGCGCCATTTTCGACCGATACCGTTGCGTTATTGCAGGGTAGGGGCCTCGAAGCGGGGGCGGCTTACGCAAACCCGGTCGACCTGCCTCAGCCTGTGCTGGTGGCACGGGAGGCACGGGACACAGAAGAAATATTGCGGACAGTTTTTGAACATGAAGACCCGCAGGCGGTCGTCGTGCACATTAATTTGTCTGTTGTAATGAGCCTCGCGCGTGGTGGGGAAGATCCGTTGGCGAATTTGCTGGACGCGGCTGTACGCGTAAAAAACGACTTTCCGGACAAAGCACATTTTCTGCTGGTCTTGCGGTCGGACGGCAATCTGGAATTCGAAGAGGCGAAAAGCCGTTATCGGGCGCAGGCCTTAGCGCATTGTATTCCGACTTATGACGAACTACCTGCTGCCGCGAACGCCGTGGCGTCAATTGCGCATCATGAGCGCTTTCTTTCGCACGGCCTTTTATAGGAATTTTGGGTACGGAAATCTGTGGGGTTGGGAGGACGCAAGTGTTCGTCTATACCCGCGACCATGCAGGAATTTGACGTCATCATAATCGGTGCGGGTGCGGCCGGGCTCATGTGCGCCGCTGAAGCCAACAGACGGGGACGCCGAGTTCTGTTGCTGGAGCGCGCGGCCAAAGTCGCGCAGAAAATACGAATTTCCGGCGGCGGCCGTGCGAATTTCACCAATTTGCATGCTGGACCCGCTAATTTTTTGTCCGACAATGCGCGATTCTGTGTATCGGCCCTGAAGCGATACACACAGCACGATTTCATCGGCTTGGTTGAGAGGCATGGCATCGCCTATCATGAGCGCGATCACGGCCAGTTGTTCTGTGATGGCTCGGCACAACAGATAATCGATATACTGCTTGAAGAAGCACGCGGCGTGTCGATTCAGACCGCTACCAGCGTGACCGAAGTTGGCAAAGAAGGTGATCGTTTTATTGTTGAAACGGATCGCGGTCGTTTTGCCACTGCGTCGCTGGTTATCGCGACGGGGGGACCGTCGATACCAAAAATGGGGTCAAGTCGGTTTGGCTATGAGATTGCCCGTCAGTTTGGCTTGAAAGTTGTCGAGCCGCGCCCTGGTCTGGTCCCCCTGACCTTTGACGCCGGCACGCTCGCCAAGCTCGATGGGCTTGCGGGTGTATCGGTGCCGGCTCGAGTTTCACTCGGCAAAACCAGTTTTAGCGAAGACATGCTGTTCACGCATCGGGGGTTGAGCGGACCGGTGATTTTGCAAATTTCGTCGTACTGGCGGGCAGGGGATACGATTATTGTCGATCTGATGCCGGGCACCGATATGTTCAGGTGTCTGAAGGAAAGTAAGGCGAAGCAACCTCGCAAGGAGATGCGCACAGTGCTTGCGCAGTATTTACCCAAAGGGCTCGCACACCGAATAGCGGACTGGAGCGCCAGCGACGGGCGGCTTGCTGATACCCCAGATAAATCCTTACGCCGGGTGGCCAACCAGATTAATGCTTGGTCAATCGTGCCATCCGGTTCTGAAGGCATGCGGACCGCCGAGGTCACGGTTGGTGGCATAGACACAAACGACCTGTCCTCTAAAACCATGGAAGCCCGATCGGTTCCCGGACTCTATTTCATAGGCGAAACCGTTGACGTTACCGGTCATCTGGGCGGTTTCAATTTTCAATGGGCATGGGCATCCGGTCATGCCTGCGGACAGGTGGTGTAATTGTTCGAAGGTCGACTCTAGGCTGGGCAATTTTGAATAGCCGCTGATGCTGGTGCGGCTGCGCGTATTTGGTTTATAAGTTAACTTTTTGACTCGGTTTGCTACTCTGCCCACTCGCTGAAAGGACTCTCATGCGCAATCTTGAACTCCCTGGACGTTCGCCTGTCCACGCGACAAACGGTATGGCGGCGACGTCGCACCCACTATCGACGATGACAGCGGTCAAGGTGTTGCAGGACGGTGGCAATGCGATGGATGCGGCTGTGGCAGCCTGCGCGGTACAATGTGTGGTCGAGCCCGGCTCGACGGGGATTGGTGGCGACAACTTTATGCTGTTCGCGCCGGGCGGCGGAAGCGATATCGTCGCTTTCAACGGTTCGGGCCGGGCGCCCGCGGCGGCGAATGCGGACTGGTATCTCGAGAACGGTTTCACTGAGATTGAACGGTTCACACCGCATTCGGTGACGGTGCCGGGTGCTGTCGATGCCTGGTCCACCCTGCTCAAAGATTACGGCACGATGGGGCTCGACCGGTTGCTACAACCGGCGATCAAATTCGCGCGCGAGGGTTATCCGATTCACAGTCGTGTCTCGGTTGATTTCGAAACCGGTGCGGAAGCGACCTTGCGGCACAACCCCAATGCATCCCGCGTCATGCTGCCCGGCGGCAAGCCGCCCAAGGTGGGTACGATGCACCGCCAGCCCGCGCTTGCGGATACGATGGAACTGATTGCCGAGAAGGGCCGGGACGCGTTCTACTATGGCCGCGTCGCAGAAGATATCGTGGGGCACCTCCAAGATCTCGGTGGCCTTCACACAATGGAGGATTTCGCCGAAGCCAAGGGAGAGTACGTAACGCCGGTTCGTACCAGCTATCGCGGCTACGAAGTTTATGAATGCCCGCCCAATGGGCAGGGGATCATCGCGCTGGAGATGCTGAATATCCTGTCTGGTTTCGATTTCTCCGGTATGGACCCGCTGTCCGCGGAACGTTTGCACTTGTTGATCGAGGCGACCCGGCTGGCCTATCGCGACCGCGACGACGCGGTTGCCGATCCGGCGCAGGCACAGGTGCCGATCGACTGGATGCTGTCGTCTGAGCGGGCCGACGAACTGCGTGACACCATTGTCGCCGACCGTGCGATGGTGCCCCCAACACCGACCGACCAGCCCGCGCATGCTGATACGGTTTATCTCTGCGTCGTCGACAAGGACCGCAATGCGGTCAGCTTTATCAACTCGTTGTTTTCGGGCTTTGGCAGCGGCATCATGGCGCCGGAAACCGGTGTTATGCTGCACAATCGCGGTAATGGCTTCGTCGTCGAACCGGGCCATCCGAACTGCATCGCCCCGCGCAAACGCCCGCTGCATACGATCATCCCCGGCATGTTGGCCCGCGACGGAAAAGCGATCATGCCGTTCGGCGTCATGGGCGGTCATTATCAAGCCGTCGGGCACAGTCATTTTCTCGGAAACTTCATAGACTTCGGTCTCGACGTGCAGGAAGCGATCGATCTTGCCCGTATCTTCGCGCCGCCGGGCGGGGACGTGGAAGTCGAAGCCGGTATCCCGCAAGAGTCGGTCGAGAAGCTAAAAGCTCTCGGGCACAAGGTCGTCGCCCCCGAGAAGCCGGTTGGCGGCGGTCAGGCGATCCTAATCGATTGGGAAAACGGCATCCTTACCGGCGGCTCCGATCCGCGCAAGGATGGCTGCGCGCTGGGGTACTAAGTTAGCCGCGTCCGGCCCCGGCTGAAATCGCTATACGGCAGCTCCTGATACAGAGTTTTGGCCGAATTTTCTGGATTTCAGCGAGCGGATCAGTGACTGTTGCCGCTACGCTTAATCAAGGAGCAGCCCGTATGAGCACCGGATTTGACCGCATCAAAATGCAAATCATGTGGAACCGTCTTATCGCCGTCGTGGAAGAGCAGGCGCAGACGTTGATCCGCACCGCATTCAGCTCGATGGTGCGGGAATGCGGCGATCTGTCCGCCGGTGTTTTCGATCTCGACGGCAAAATGCTGGCGCAAGCGGTTACGGGCACACCGGGCCACGTCAATTCGATGGCCGAGTCGGTCAAGCATTTCATCGACCGTTTCCCGGTCGTCGAAATGAACGAAGGCGATATTTACATCACCAACGATCCATGGATGGGTACGGGGCACCTGAACGACTTCGTGCTGACGACGCCCGCCTTCCATCACGGCAAGCTTGTCGCGCTGTTTTCCTGCACCAGTCACCTCATCGATATCGGCGGCATCGGCTTTGGCCCCGATGCGACCGATGTGCATATGGAAGGAATCTATATCCCGTTCCTTAAACTCGCCGATCGTGGGGTGATGAATGAGACGCTGATGGCAATGGTGCGAGCAAATACCCGCCAGCCCGTCGAGTCCGAAGGCGACGTCTATTCTTTGGCGGCCTGTAACGATATTGGCTGCGAGCGGCTCTCGGAAATGATGGATGAGTTTGCGCTCGAGGACCTCGATGCGTTGGGTGGTTACATCATCGAACGGTCGCGTGAGGCGGTACTGGCTGAAATCACGAAATTGCCTAAAGGCGTCTATAAGAACACCATGACCGTGGATGGTTACGATGCGCCGCTGGATCTTATGGCGACATTGACGATCTCCGATGACGGTATCCACATTGATTACGACGGTACGTCGCCCATGTCAAAGCTCGGAATCAATGTGCCGCATGCTTACACGACGGCATACACTTGTTTTGGTGTTGCCTGCGCGGTTGCACCAGGCGTGCCGAATAATGCGGGTTCGATGGGACCGTTCACCGTTTCTGCCCCGCAGGGATGCATCCTCAACGCGCCCAAGCCGGCTGCTGTGTCGTCTCGGCATATTACGGGACAGATGCTGCCCGACGTCGTATTCGGCTGCCTGCGTCAAGCGATTCCCGACCGCGTGCCGGCGGAAGGGACGTCCTGTCTCTGGAACCTTAACATGCGGGGCCGCAATCTTGGGGCGAACGAGTCCGGTGCAGGGTATGTCGTGACCGTTGTCACCAATGGCGGGACAGGTGCGCGGCCGGTCAAAGATGGTCTGTCCGCAACGGCGTTCCCGAGCGGCGTGCGGGCAAATCCGATTGAGATTATGGAGTCAATTGCGCCGTTGATTTTCTGGAAGAAGGAACTGCGCCCTAATTCCGGCGGTGAAGGTCAGTATACCGGGGGGCACGGTCAGTCGATCGAGGTTGAAAACCGGCACAGTCAACCATTCGATATCCTGGCCTCCTTTGATCGAATCGACAATCCGCCGCGCGGCTGCGATGGTGGTGGCAATGGTGCTAACGGATATGTCGGGCTTGCGTCAGGTCGTAAGTTGAATGGAAAGGGCTTCCAGGAAATTCCCCCCGGCGACCGTCTGATCGTGGAAACACCTGGCGGGGCGGGCATCGGCGATGCTTGCGAGCGAGGAGAGGATGCCTTAAAGGAAGATGCGCGCAATGGATTGATAACAGGCGTTGCCGCTGAGTGACGCGAGGAACTTCAGTCGCGCGGTTCTTTGCGTAAATCGCGCAGCTCGAAGGGGTCGATAAAGATATCCGGCAGCGCTGCACCAGCCAGAAATGCACGCCGTTGCGTATCTCGCACCATTGGTGGATAGCCACAGAGATAGACTCTCCAGCCAGCTAAATCCGGATGATCGGCAAGCGCCACGTCTTCAGCGCGACCGTAACGGGACTCCGATGTTTCTTCGCGAGAGAGGCAGGCGGTATAGTTAAAGTTGTCGCATTCGGAATCGAGTTTCCGCAGGTCGGAATCCATATAGAGGCCACCGTACTTGCGCGTGCCGTGATAGAGATGGATTTGTCCGGTATGGCCATCGTAAAGCGCATCCCTGGCGATCCCCATTAGGGGCGACAGGCCGGAGCCGTTGCCGATCAGCAGCAATGGTTGCGCGCGCTTGTCGGGTATGTAGAAGCAGGAACCGTTGGGACCTTGAATGTCTAGCGCCTCGCCTGGCTTCAAGTCGTTGTATATCCAGTTGCTCATCCCGCCGCGCGGCAGCCGCTTTACATGAAGTTCCAGATACGGGTCAAGGCTGGGCACACTCGTCAGCGAGTAGGCGCGCGTCAACCCATCGCTCCGACGCAGATTAATAAATTGTCCGGCGCGATAATAAAGCGGGGTTGCCGGCATAAGCTGAACCCGGCAGATGTTTTCGGATAAATGCTCGACCCGCATGACGATGGCGCGCCCGAACAAGGCGGCATCCTCCGGTGGCGCGACTACCAGGTCTTCGGTCGGTTCGCAGACGCAGGGCAAGAAATATCCCTGGGCGCGCAGGGTATCCTTTATGCCGATTTGGGAATCGGCTGGAACGTTGCCTTGCTCAACTTTGGAAATACAAGTGAGGCAAAGACCGTTTCCGCAGGAATATGGAATATCGATTTCCGCCCGCAAAAGCCCTTGCAAGACAGTCTCGCCCGGCAGACATTCGGCGTCTTCGCCGCCGTATGTAATGCGAAATGTAGACGCGTCCGGCAAAACGGACCTAACGGTTTAATACGTCGTCGCGCGTACTCTCGGCGATAGCCATGACTTCGCCGATTGCTCCGGCATCCACTCCGAGTTCTTCCAATGTCGCCTTCAAATGACCGGCAACGGCGTCGAAATGCGCGTCGTTCAACCCATCCTTCACAAGATTCGCATGGGCGTTTCGCATATCCTTGCCGGAGTAGTCATTCGGTCCGCCAAAAGCCATGGTCAAGAATGATTTTTGTTTTGCGCGTTGTTCATCCATGTCGGTGTGCAGGAAAAATGCTGCGACCGACATATCGTTCAGCACTTTTCGATAGAATATGTCGACGGCAGCTTCAACTGCTGGCTCACCGCCAATACGCTCGAATAAACTTTCGGTCATGATTCCCCACTATTTTCAGCGACGAGTTAGCAAATATCGGGCTCACCCAATTCGCTTTGATCAATATCAAGCGACGTCAAGTTTGCCACCTAAACATAGAAAACACACTTTCGTTTCGGAAAGATAAACGTGCGTCAGGGGGTTCGTTTCGCGTTGGTTCGGAGATTGAATATCAGCCGCTTTCAACTACTTTCTTGAGATTTGCCAGACCGCGTTCGTAATCCGAACCAACCCATTTTTCGAACATCAAACCCATATAGCGCATGACCGGATTCCAACCTAACTTGGTATCGAATCCCCAGATTAACTGGGTGCCACCGCTTGTCGGCTTCAGTTTGTAATAGCTCGTTGCATTGCCCTGACCCTCGAATGCCAATGCCAGGCGCACCAGTTCATTCGGTTTACTTTCCGTTATTTCCAAATTACCAATGCCGACTTCACGATTATCGCTGCGCCACGCCAGTTTCGCGCCCATACCTTCGTCGGGTCCGGTGTAAGTCAATTGAGCAGAGCGATCGCGCTCCAGCCATGGCGACCATTTCTCAGTATTTTTCGGGTTGTTCACGAATGGAAAAATTATTGCCGGTGCGGCCTTAATTGTGACTTGCCGCTCGATATGGACTTGATCCGGCAACACCGAACTAACCACCGTAAGAATGACGAAAATGCCAAAAAGTCCCAGCAATACACGCTTGATCATGCGTCTTTCCTTTCAACTATATCGCGAGATAATTGAGGCTATTAAGTCGAATGATTTTACGTTACGCGTTGAAAAAGCAGTTGGGTATAACTTCAGTTTACCGGACCAGAAGGTTTCGATGACTGTAAGTCTATAATTCTCTGAAGTATTTTTCGCCAACGATTGATTTCCGACTCGGCGTGAAAACGAGCGGTTTCACCGTATTCGAAATGCATTTTCAACGCGATATTCCATGTATTGTTGTCCGGCGCCTTTATCATTCGTGAATAATAAGCGAAGCGTGTGAGATTACGAATAAAATTACCGAATAATCGTCTTACACGAGAAACTTTGCTATTTTGGGGGCTCTGAGTTTCGAAAAGTGACAACCAACGGGTTCAAAAGGCTGTTTTCCTTCAAAAGAATCAAAATCCCGAACATGTTTGCCGGGTTGTGAGTAAGGTTAATAGCCCGCCCGATCAAAGCCCAAAGGAGCAAATCCAAATGTTTGTCCATTGTAATGGTTCGTTTCCGTTGCGAAGTAGTATATAATTCCATGTTACTAGTGGTTGCCGCGACCGAACGGTACATCAAGCATTAAGCAATAATATTACGGTATGTGGTCACCGTCACAGCGCTTGATGAAGTTTAACGATAAATTCTTTGTTTATGTGAATTGGTTAGAAAATGTTGCGTCCGGCAATGCTTTTATGTGCGGCTGACAAATTCTGATTGTTGGGTGCCAACGTGGAGTCGACGTTATGAGACGGATATTGAAATTTAGAAGTTCCGTAGGGTTTTTAGGCTTGGCGGCGTTAACGCTGACCCCCAATGTGGCGATCGCGCAATTTAGCACCGGCAGCTTTATCGGATCGGTCACGTCCGGCGTCGTTGCCGGGTCTATCAGCGAGGCTATTAATCAGAACTTGCAACAGGTTTTAAACGCGCGTCCGGTCGTGGATATGGAGAAAGTGTCCAAGGTCCACGATGTCGCGGTCGCACCGGCTGCTGATCGGATGGTGACAGCGCTTGATGATGGTACAATCAGACTTTGGAGTTTGAATGAGGGTCGTGAACTTGCCCGTCTTGAAGGACATCAGGGGAAAGCGACCAAGGTAGCGATTTCGGAAACCGCTAAAATTTTTGTCTCTCTCGGCGATGATGGAGAGGCGCAGGTCTGGAACCTCGATAGCGGAAAGAAGATCGTGCGGTTCGAGAATAATGCAAATGCGCTTTCCATTGCGTTGTCCAAATCTGGGGATATCTCAGTGACGGGGCACAAGGACGGTTCGGTGCATATCTGGTCAGCGGCTACGGGTGATGAACGGGCCAGCTTTGAAACGGATGGCGAAGCCGTTCGTACCGTTGCGATTGGGGGCGACGACAACATTATTGTCGCTGGTACCGCGGGCGGGCAGCTTTGGGCCTGGGACCTTCAGACTGGCAAGTCTTTGTTCACGGCCTCTGCCCACGATGGAGACGTTTTGTCGGTAGCACTTGCGCGCGCCGGTAAGCTCGTCATTTCCGGCGGTGAAGACGGCCGTGTCCGGGTAACGAGCGCTCGCTCAGGTGACGAGTTGGTATTGATCGAGGCCAGCAGCGATGCCATTCGATCGGTTTCCGTTATGGCGGAAGGTGACCAATTGGCCGCCGCCGGTGACGATGGTGTCTTGCGGCTGTTCGATTTCGGCAATGGCGATTTGATGGCCACCTTTGAAGGTCACGATGCCGAAATCACCAGTGTCGTGTTTGGTAAGGACGAGAAGGTCGTTCACACGGCGAGCCTGGATGGGACGACCCGGGTATTCGAGCGGGATAACGGCGCGGAACTGGCTCAAGCGATTTCAACGACCGACGGCTGGGCCGTCTACAACAAGGAAGGCGAATTCGACGGCGCAGGCGATGCCTTGGAAGCAGTCGCGTGGACTGCGGAAGACAGCGCGTTCGACCTCGACCGCTTTGCTGAAAGTCACTACGAACCGGGTCTGCTGTCACGCGCGTCCGAAGGTGAGGCGGCTGAGAAGAAGGAAGAGCGTCCCAATCTTTCAGTGCAATTCGCGACGCCGCCAATTGTCGCGTTCGAAACACCCAATGAAGACATCGAGTCGGACGCCGAAAAATTCGAGATATCCGCAAAGTCGGGTGATCTTGGCGGCGGTGTCATCGAGTTGCGTCTTTATCAAAATGGCCGCCTGGTGCGAACCAAAGACCTCAGTGGCAACGAGGAAAAGGAAATCAGCACGGATTTCGAGGTGAAGCTTTTGACCGGCCGCAATCGGTTCCGCTTGGTTGCGTTGAGCCGGGACCGGATCGAAAGCAAACCCGCGAAGGTCACGGTCGAATATACGGGTGAGGAGTTGAAGAGTAAGCTCCACGTGGTGACGATCGGTATCAACGAATATCGTAACCCGGCGCTGAACCTCAATTATGGTGTACCTGATGCGAACGGCATCCGCGATTTCTTTAAAGCGCAGCCGCGCAAGATTTTCGACGAGGTAAAGTTCTATTCGCTGGAAAACCGCGAAGCGACGCGGGCAAATATCGAGGAAATGCTCACGTCATTGACGGAAACGAAACCGGATGACGTGGTGATTATCTACTACGCTGGTCACGGCGAGACGGTTGAAAAGGATTGGTATCTCATTCCCGCCGACTTGATTTATCCGGAACGGGAAGATGCGATCCGCGCGAAGGGAATTAAGTCAGATGAGCTGCAAAAATGGGTTGGTAACATTACTGCCAACAAGGTTGTGATGTTCATGGATGCTTGTAAATCGGGCGCCGCTCTAAAAGCCTTTCGTGGGTTCGGTGAACGTAAGGCGCTGGCGAAGTTGGCCCGCTCGTCTGGGGTGCATATCGTTGCCGCGGCGGCCAAGGATCAGTTCGCGACGGAACTGAAACAGCTTGGGCATGGCGCCTTCACGTATGCCTTGCTCGATGGCCTAAAGGGCGAAGCGGACTACGCAAAAGACAGCGTCGTGAATATTCGTGAGTTGACGACCTATATCGAAAACCGGCTGCCGGACCTCAGCGAGGAGGTCGCCGGGCGGCCACAATTCCCGGTCATAAACTCGCGCGGCGGCGACTTTCCGCTGGCGGTGAACTAGGCAGGCTCAGCGGGGAGGGGATGGATCGGCTGAAAGGTTGGAAAGGCCTGTTCATCAAGTGCGGGCTGTTTCTTATGACAATTGCCTTTGCGCTGGTGTCTCCCCGTTACATCAACTTTATCGCTGTATCTGAGAATTGGGCGGCAGACTGGCGGGTTTATCTGCTCAACCCGCCCAAGGAAAAGCACTCGGACATTGTTGTCCTTTCGATTACAGAAGATACGCTGGGCGCTCTCCCGTACAGGTCGCCCGTCGACAGGCAATTTCTGGCAGGCGTTGTTGAAGCGTTGATCGCCGCTGAGGTTAGGGCGATTGGGCTTGATATTCTCCTCGATCAGCCAACAGAAACCGCGAAGGACGAGCGTTTGCGGAACCTGCTGGCGACAAGCAAGGTACCGGTTGTTGTTGGTTGGACCGATCCCGCGACGGGATTGACTGAAAGCCAGTACAAGTTTCAGAAAAACTATTTAATGGGGGTTCGCAGAGGTTATTCGAACCTGCTGAAGGATCCGTACGATGGTACGGTGCGGGAAATGTTTCCCGGCCGCGAAATTGACGGTCAATTTGAGAATAGCTTTACAGGCGAAATCGCGTCGGCCTTAGGCATGGAATTGCCGAAAAAGAAAGTACGGATTCTGTATCGGGGCCGGCCGGACGATGAGACGCCGTCCTTTCCCAAATACCCGGCACACGCGGTTAAACTTTTACCGAAGGCCTGGTTCGAGGGTAAAGTCGTTTTGGTGGGCGCAGATTTGCCCTTCGAAGATCGGCATCGGACGCCGTTTGCAGCGGGGCTTGGAACATCGCGCGGTGAATTTCCTGGCGTTGAAATTCAGGCACATATGCTGTCGCAGTTGTTGGAAGGAAAAATCGAGGATCAGGCGAACCTGATCTACGAAATTGTATTCGCCGTTCTCATCGCGCTGATCGCCGTCCGCTTAACTTTCACAAGTCAGCCAGCCTGGTTGAAAATGGTTGAAGGGCTGTCGGTTATCGGCCTGTTTTGGGCGGGGGCGGTTTGGTTGTTCCAGTATCAAGGTGTAACGGTCCCTATGATTTCGCCGACGCTTTCTTTCACCACGGTCCTCGGCGCCGGCGGCGCCGTCATCGCCTATCTGAATGGCAAGCAGGCACGCTACATCCGAGGGGCGTTTTCACGCTATCTCTCGCCCGATATGGTAGCGAGAATGGCGAACGAGCCGGACAAGCTGCGCCTTGGCGGGGACCGACGCGACATGACGCTGCTGTTTTGTGACGTGCGTGGATTTACCAGCTTGTCCGAAAGAGTGACGGCGTTGGAGTTGACCCGCCTGCTGAACCGCATGCTGACGCCGCTGACGGACATCATCCTCGCGCACAACGGAACGATCGACAAATATATGGGCGATTGCATCATGGCGTTCTGGAACGCGCCGCTCGACAATGAGCATCATGCGCGCGACGCCTGCACGTCTTCCTTGCTGATGCTGGAAGAAATGGACGACTTCAATGCCATGCTGGAAGGGGAAGCAACGGAGGAAGGAGGCGAATTCACACCGCTCAAAATTGGTTTCGGTCTGAACTCCGGTGAGTGCGTCGTCGGTAATATGGGTTCGGAGCAGCGGTTCGATTATTCGGTATTGGGCGATACGGTGAATACCGCTGCGCGGCTCGAAGGTCAGTCCAAATCATACGGCGTTGATATCGTCATTGGCGAGACCACACGAAAGGAAGCGCCGGAATTTGCCACGCTTGAGCTGGATCTCATTCAGGTAAAAGGCAAGGAGCAAGGCATAACGATTTACGCTCTGTTGGGCGATGACGAGGTTGCCCAAAGTGACGATTTTCGGGCGCTCGTGGCAATGCATCATGAATTGCTTCAGGCCTACCGTGCGCAGGACTGGGCTTGTGCTCGGGACCGGGAAGCGGCTGCCCGCGAGTTAGGTAAAGCCATGAAGCTCGACGAATTGTACGATTTGTATCTTGAGCGCATAGGTGCGTTTGAAGTTAATCCGCCGCCGCCTGGCTGGGATGGCGTGTATATCGCGGAGACTAAGTGATCGATTTTGGGACGGGATATCGGAGACCGGCCTGAGAAAGGATTGATTCCATGAAAAGATTCGCCTCAATAATCATCGTCATAATAAGTTGTGCCTCAGGGCCGGTCGCGGCCGAATACGTGGTTCTTTCGTCGACTCAATCTTCCGTTGCGGTAGGATCGGTCATTGGGGACACGCAGAAGGTCTCGCTCGCAGCAAACAAGACGCTGCTGCTGATCGATAAGGCGGGCCGGACCATCACACTGAATGGCCCGCACGAAGGGGTGATCGAGGGTGGCAGCGGTGGTAAAAGTGACAACAAACTGGTCAAAGCGTTGTCGAGCTTAATCCGGGATAACGAAGATGATGCACGCAGCGTTGGGGCGATTCGGGCCGCCGACAGGAAGCGGATTGAAGACACCGTAACGTCGAAACAGGCGGCGATGGTCATCAATATCTCAGAGACAGGCGACTATTGCCGGTTTTCAGGAACTAGCTCGGAAATGGTCCGTTATCACAGCGAAACAGGCAATGATGTGACGCTTACAGCGATTGCGAACGGCGAGTCACAGGTGGTTTCTTGGCAAAGAAACGAATCAAAAGTCGAGTGGCCGGCGGCGTTGCCGGTCGAAAATGGCGCGCGGTTCCTTGTCAGTCAGCAGGGCAAGGATACGTGGACCCTAATCACCGTTCACGACATTGCCGAAGAGGCGCCGACGGAAGCGCATTTAGCGGTGTCATTGATTGCCAAGGATTGTGTCGAACAGGCGCGCTTGATGCTCGTCTATATCCGAAGGTCGGCCAAGTAAGTGTTCGCCGGAGCGGTTTGCATTCGATAAAACTTGGAGAAAATGGTGCCGCCGCACAGAATTGAACTGTGGACCTCGCCCTTACCAAGGGATGGGGGCGGATTGGTTATTGTTTTTGAATCAAGCTATTAGTCTTTTGTGCCTGTCTTCTTCACGCTAATTTCACGCAATGACGGCAATTTTTGCATGCCTTCCCGCAATTCCTCGCCGCCCATCGACATATAGGGGCGGGCGCTCTTTTCGTCCTTCCAGCGCATGAGTTCCATTAAATCCCAAAGGCTCGCCTTGTTGCGGCGGTGCCAGTTGGCGACGGACGCGCGGGTGCTGTGCGGCGTGACGCCGCCTTTGGCCTTCCGGGTCTCAATGCCGCACGCATCGCCGGCGGCGCGCCAATCGTCCAGGAATTGGCGTTTGGTGCTATAGCCGAAAACCTTCCCGTCGCGGTGCGGCAGGTTGGCGATTTCTTCGAAGGCGTCATCCGTCAACGGTACTTCGACCATGTCGCCGTTCTTGGTGTCTCGGAAAATCACGGTGCGGTCGACCAGGTTCACGTCGCCCCGGTCAAAGTCCAGCATTTCGAATTCGCCGCCGCGGCAGCCCGTTGCATACATGAACACGGCGCACGCGCGCGGGTAGCAGTGGCGGCCGGCGGGCTTGGGCTCGCCTCTGGCCGGTTTCTTGCGCGGCGGTGCCAGCCAGCGACGGTGCGGCAGAGCATCGACAATCGCGGCGGCGTCTTCCGGACCCAACCACGGCCGCCGTACCGCTTTCACTTTCAGCCGCTCCACGGGGAAATAGGCGCACCGTTCCAGCTTCGCGGCGCGGTGCAGGACCGCGGAACATGGATTGATCGCGTTGCGGTTCAAGGTGGAATTGGCATGTTTTGGGTAGATGGTACGGGCGGCCTGTTGGATGGCCGCGTTGTCAATCTCGCTTAAGGGCGTGACGCCAAAATATTCTAGCAGGCCGTCGATATAATCGACTTCGGAATCCGGGCAGTCTTTCAGGTATTCCGTGCAGGCGTCCGCGAAGGTCCATGGCGTTTGACCTTTTCGCTTTCCAGGCTCACCACCGTCTTGGGCGGCGTCTTCGCATTGCCGTTCGATCGATCGGACATAGTCGCGCGGCGGTTTTGTATGGCTTCGCGTGCTTTTGTATACGGCGACGCCGGCGTGCGTGCCCCGGATGTACCAGTACGGCGTGTTTTTGAGGGTGCCGGGGGCGTAGAGTTCAAGTCCGGTTTCCCGTCGTTTTCGATCTTCGGGCATGGAAAGGTCTCCCACAAAGCCGCAATCTGGTCCTCGCTGAATAGCATTTTTCCATCGCCGGGCGATAGCCTGTAGCGCGGCCGGCCGCGGCCGTCATAGGCGCCGATGGTCTTCAAATGCGCGCGCAAGGTCCGCTCGCCAATGCCGAGTTCCGCCGCGGTTTCTTGGAGGCCTAGTGGTGGCATGACGGACTAGAAGAAGCTCCGGACGGCCGCGATGATGGCGGACCATAACAATAAGTTCGCAACGAATGCGAGGATGATCACATACCAGCGCGCGACGGCCGGTGATGGCTGTGGCTTGACGATGCGGCGCATTGCCGCGAGATCGCCGCTTTGCAGGGTGGCGGCCATATCAGTCCATGCCCGCCGTGCGCCGGCACTGCACGCACATCCGGTTGCCCCATCCCTCGGACTCGAAATTTCCTCGGCAGCGCAGGCATTTCCGCATTGCCGGTTCGTCGCTGGGTGCGCGCGTGTAGGGTGCCGGCGGGCCTTTGCTGAAATCCTGCAAGGGCACGGCCGCCTGATAGGGACGGTCCGTGCCGGGCCGGACGATTTCCGGGGCGGGGATAAAGGGGCGCAATTGGACCATGGGTTTACCTCCTGGTAGGCCGGCGGCGTTTGGGCGCCGGGCCGGTGATAAAGGTGGGGTGCAGGGCGGACCATTTGACTTTGCCGAATCTGGCGCGCTTGCCGGTGCCGCGTTCTTCGAAGTGGCGCCATTTGCGGCCTATCCGCACGATGCCGTAGCGCCAGCCGCACCCGATGGCCGGGGCCTGTTCCTGCAAAAAGATTCGCACGCGTTGCGGTGTCATCGGGGCAGGCCACCCGCGAATCGTGTTAGCGTGATTTGTTCAGTACGGAAACGCGGGAGGGGCGATATGGCAGATGCAAAAATTAGCGTAAGGGAGATGAGGCGCCACGCCGCCGAATTGGAGAAATTCAAACCGTCGCCGATCACGGATAATGATTTCGGCGCGATCTGGGAACCTCGGAGTTTCACGCTTGCGCGAATTGAAGGCGGTCTTGTTGCTAAATTTTCCGACGCGGAGGGTCGATTATGGACCATTGCCCTTAACCCCGTGCTTGCGCATCAGGTTTCCCTTGCGGTTTTAGATCACGGTCATCAAGCGGGTTGGCTGGATCAATTGGGGGAACTTGATCCTGATCCAATGGCGCCGATAGCCGAAGCTTAACGGCGCGTCGGTTTTGCCCGTCATTTTGGGCTAAAATTTTCGGTGACCTGTTGAAACTTAGCGGCCCGCCAACTTCCGGTTCCGTGACCGGTACAAGTTTTGCGCCGGGCAGGCGAACAAGGTCTGGCGTTTCGTTGTTCTTGCCGGCGCGGGCCATGGCCTTCGCCAGTTTGAAGAAGGTCTGGCGGGTCGCGTCGTCTTCGATCGCGTGATAGGCGCGGGTGAATTCCAGGGCTTCGCGTTTCGCCGCCGGGTCCGGATCAAGCGTGGGGGTGGGCTGAATATCGCTTGCCCTGGCCGCCAGTCCGTCGAAGAAGAACGACACGGGCACGTTGAGCGCTTGCGCGCACAAAAACAGGCGGCTGGCGCCCATGCGGTTGGCGCCGCGTTCGTATTTCTGGATTTGCTGGAAGCTGATATCGAGCACGGCCGCAAGGCCGGTTTGGCTTAGCTTCATTTGGTCGCGTCTGGCGCGGACCCGGGCGCCCACATGAACGTCGACGGGGTCGGGGCCATTCTGGCGGGTGCATCGTCGCATTGGTTTCTCCGAGTTTGGATGTCTGCAAACCGTGTTCGGAAAAACTGTACACGTCAATAAGAATTTCGTACAGGGTGTGAATGCGTCCGAATTTTATAGACGAAGAGCGAAAAGGTGGCCTACCGTATGATTGTTATGAATAGAATATCTCTCCTTAACAGGGTAGACTTTACGCCGATTGATATTCAGACCTACGAGCGTGGGCCTGAATGGCAGTGCCGGCGGGCGTTTAGTGTTGAAGACTTCCTGCACCTTGAAGGCCCGGATTCTGATTTCCAGGTAATTTACAAATACTTCCACGCCAAAAAGCGCGCCGGCGGTTGCTATTTTCTAACCGATTTGCCGCATCTCGCGGGGATGTTCAATACGGTTGTTGATGTCGGACCTTCAAACACAAAACAGTACAAAATTATTAACCACCTAGAATGCCCAACGACCAGAATTGGAGCGGGCTGGCGTGGGCGGATGCTTGGGGAAGTTTACGAATCAAATCAGTGGGGACGCCATACAGTTTTCTTAGAAAATGAGTATGAACGTTGCCGCGGGGCGGAGGATGTTCATTGCTACGAGATAGAGCAAGAGGTTGACGGTATACGCCGGTGGTATCGAAAAATGATGGCCGCTACGAGTGATAATCTTCTTTATGTTGCAACCCGAAGATTGGAGCCTAGTTCCTATTTGGATGGGGCGAATAATGGAGGTAATTGAAAGGCTTCATTGCTGGACTCCTATCGAATCCCAGGTTCGTTTTCGTATGGCGTTTGATGCGTCTTTTGGATATGAGAGCGGTTCTCCGCTTTCAATAATTTATGAGTTGTGGAAGCAGGCGCCATCCAATCGCGCTGGTGTCCGTTACGCGTCTTTTTCTCGTGTTATTCCGTCGTTGCCTGAAGACTTGCGAACGAGCATTACGATTATGGAAACGGGGACGGGCAACCCGAAAGGATACTTAGTTTCCAAGCATCCAATGCGGTCCGGTTTCGATTATGTGGAAAATCGGATCATCGGTGAAATGCCATCGGCAATGAACCGACGAACACTCGTAGATGAGTATGCTGAAATTAAGCGCGATAAAGATCTGCGGTATTATGAAATTCACCAGTTTCGGGCGGCGACAAACAAAACGCCGCCAAAGAGTAGGCACTATACGAAGTTAATGTGTCCGCTGTGTGATATTGAGAGCCGTATAGTTCGTGTTCTGTCGGTAGTGCGTCGATCGCCTGAACCCGTTGTGCCGCTAACCTGCGACCTTAAGGCCCCGGTTTTCGTACGCTAGATTTTCAGTGCGGCACATCGCGACCGTTTCCGCGGCCGTCTGATAATGGATATCAACATCCATCTCTTTGCCGCGGGCAGGATACAACCCCTTACAAAAATCCGCACGGCGAGGCCACAAAAGTTTTGTTCTTGCCCAAGCGCGCCGGCGTTCCGTCGCGGCAACAAGGCCAACGTGGAAATCAACCAGTAAGTGGGTTAATCCGATTGTTCGGCCTAGTTTACTGGCCAGCGCGGCAAGGTCCTTGTCGCGCCATGTCGGGTGCACCCATACGCCGCCGGCGAAGCCGACGCGGCCCTTTATTTCGGGCGGATTATCCGACAATTCCATCGGGTTAATGCTTAATCTCGGTTCTAGGTCGCCAAACAGTAGCTGAGTGGTGACAAGTTCAAGAAATAGGTTTTCTGTTTGCAAGCGGCGTGAACCGGCGCATGCGATAATGTTGCCACTGGGGTCGTTGAACGATATCCAGAAGCCCGCGCCGGGTTCAATGTAGTTTTTATCGGGGTCTAATGTCGGCGATAAAGGTTCGCCGTCAGGCACAGATTTTAGTAACTCCGCCCATTCGTGAAAATCGGTATGGACAGAACAGTCCAGACCCATTGAATTCAAGTATGATACCGCGTTTTCGATAAAGCTTTGCGTTACCCTGACGGTTTCTTTTGAAATCAGCGCCATGCATCACCTCGATATGGTTAATAGCGATAGATGCAACAATATATAGTAGATTCAATTAGGTGAGAAATTACTGTTTTAGTTTATTTTGACGGTGTGCAATGAAGATGCCTTCGCGAACGGCGCGGCGATGGTCTTTCGGCTTGTTAAGGCTGCTTTCGTAAAACATCCATGCCAATTCCGCGATGTCGTCTTCGTCCAGATCGCCGCCTGCACGTTTGTTTGCCGCATAGGTGTCACGGACACTTTCCATGAAAATTTCTTTGTCCATTGGCAGATTGTCGCCAACGGTCACTACAGCTTCAATGCCGCCTAATGACAATATCTCTGCGCGGGTAATCGGTGGCGTACCCCTGCCTTCCAAAACGTCGGCTAACGCGTTTACGAGTTCCGCGGGAAGCGCGTCTTTTTTGTATTCGTTTTCATAGTACGAAAAACTTGTAAAGCGTCGTTCAATCAGATCCGCCGTTTCGCGAACGGTCAAATTCGCCCGGTTCCGCAGTGCTTTCAGGCGTGCGCCGGCAGGTGATTTCGGAGGCATGCTGCTAATTGAAACGATGTGGCCACGTGGGTCAGTACCGAAGTTCTGTTGACTTTGTACGAATAATCCGTAATTAATTTGCGCAAGATCGTCTGTCACGGCAGGAAATTCGGTCCGAATTGTATGAAAAAAACATTGCTTAGGTCCTCAGTAACGCAATTTCCGGCGATGCCAGCAACCACAAAGATGACTTGACCTAGATTTATGAATCGACGCGCGACCAGCCACAAAATCGATGGGCCCTTGAGCGGGCAACGGGCAGATTTGTGCGGATTGTGGCGGTTTGGCGCAAAAGAAAACGCCGCGGATGGCAGTCCACGGCGCTTTGCTGAAGAGAAAGGACAACACAATACCTAGTAGGGTGTGAGGTGCCATCCTCAACAGTTTGATACACGCGCAAGATATTGCGTGTCAAGGCTGGAGAGGTACAAAATATGGCAGCACTTCGAATTATTTTCGTTTCGACGTATTTCATCGTTCCTTCCTCCCTGTGGCTGGCGGTTGGCGCCGCCGGCCGTTTTTTTGCGGGGGTGCGCGATGGCCGTTGAAGCCCGGACCTTCCCCTACGACAGCGGCGACCCGTTGCTGGACCTGGCGCCACCGACACGGGCGCAACTGCATTTGAAATTCGCCGCCGATGCGCGGCTTGAAGCGGCCGGCACGGACAACCCGCCGCAAATCGCCTTGACCTACGCTTTCGTGGCTGGGTTGCACGCCGATGGCGCGGATTGTCCCTTCGATGCCGGCGCCGAACCGGCGCTGGCGAAGCGTTGGCGGGAAGGCGTGAAGATCGCGGGGCGCGAACTGGACAGCCGGCTGGGCCGGACCTTGTCGCCGGGGCACACGTCATGATTGGCGCGCTGGTC
>JAJFJB010000492.1 GCA_021774435.1 Alphaproteobacteria bacterium | reverse complement strand
AAGATGCGGGACGGCGAAAACGCGTATCCCGAAGCGGTTCATCCGATCGTACGCACCCACCCGGAGACCGGCCGTAAGGGTCTATATGTGAACTCGGTCTTCACGACCCGGATCGAAGGGTTGAGCGAAAAGGAAAGCCGTGCGCTGCTCGACTTCCTTTACGACCACATCGCAACGCCGGAGTTTCACTGCCGCTTTCACTGGCGTGAAAACTCGGTCGCCTTCTGGGATAACCGCTGCGTCCAGCACCACGCAGTCTGGGATTACTACCCCCAGGTCCGGCACGGCTATCGCGTAACGGTTCAAGGGGACCGACCGTTCTAATGCGCCTAGTGGGCCGGCAATCACGCCGGATCTGAAACACAATAGACTACAATGCTTCATCAATGCTGGATGTAGGGGTGAGCGTCGCAACTGAACAAAAGAGTTGCGACAGTCATAACGGACGTCTTCCTTTTGATATCTAACAAGCGAGGTGTGAAGGATTGCCGTCAAATAGCGAAGACGAAACAAACGCCAAAGCGGGCTTCCTAGCCTATTTGGAAGAACTCGGCGGCATCGCGCATAACGGGCTGCTCTTTGCTGATGACCCGTTCGATATCGAGCGATACCATCGCATTCAAACGATTGCGGCCGAAATGATAAAGCTCGCCTCCGGTTTGCCGCGCGAAGCCGCCGAGGCTTGGCTTTCCCTCGAGCAAAACTACGCGACGCCAAAAATCGATGTCCGGGGACTGGTCTTGCAAGGGGATGACGTGCTCCTCGTCCGGGAACGCACCGATGGCCGGTGGACTTTGCCGGGCGGCTGGTGCGACATCAACGAATCACCGAAAGAGGCTGTCGAAAAGGAAGTCCTGGAAGAGACTGGCCTCACCGTGCGGGCGACCCGACTCCTAGCCTTGTTCGACAAGCATAAGCACGACCATCCCTTCCAAATTCCGCATGCCTATAAATGTTTTTTCCTCTGTGAAGTACAAAGTGGGGCCTTGTTGACAGACACGATGGAAACTTCCGCCATAGCTTACAAGCCATGGAAAAAGCTTCCGCCACTTTCCTTACATCGGGTTACAGAAAAACAGATCAGGACAACGGTCGCGATGGCGCGCGATCCGTTTCATCCGGCGAAATTTGATTGAATATTGAAGCCCTGCCAACCATCAATTAACGCAGTAATTGAAGTCGACAGTTCGGTTGCCCACCCTTCCAAATTCAATGCGAACGGCTGGCGGAAGATTTTAAGCTTTACCGGCCAGCCGCTCGTTTTATAGCACCGACGTCTAGTCCTGCTGCAGCGGTTCGATCAAGCTCGACGTATCCCAGCGCTTGCCGCCGCGGCGTTGCACATGGGCGTAGAACTGGTCGACCAGCGCTGCGACGGGTAGCCTAGCACCGTTACGTTTCGCTTCCTCGAAGCAGATGCCGAGATCCTTGCGCATCCAGTCAACGGCGAAGCCAAAATCGAACTTGCCTTGCACCATGGTCGAGCCGCGATTTTCCATCTGCCAGGACTGCGCAGCGCCCTTGGAGATCGTCGCGAGCTCCTTTTCCATGTCGAGATCGGACCGCATGCCGAAATTGATGGCTTCCGATAGGCCTTGAACGATGCCGGCGATGCAGAGTTGGTTGACCATCTTGGTCAGTTGTCCGCTGCCGGGCTTGCCGATCAGAACACAGGATTGCGAGTAGCAATCGATGACCGGAGCCGCCCGTTTGAAATCCTTCTGCGTGCCGCCGCACATTACGGTAAGCATGCCGTTTTCCGCGCCCGCTTGGCCGCCGGAAACCGGCGCATCGATGAAGCCAACGCCCTGTTTGCGCGCGATCGCGTAGAGCTCACGGGCGATATCGGCAGATGCCGTGGTGTTGTCGATGAAGACAGTCCCTTTGGACATACCGGCAAAGGCGCCGTCCTTGCCGAGCACGACGCTGCGCAGATCATCGTCATTGCCGACGCAGCAGAACACCAGCTCGGCGCCCTTGGCGGCTTCGCGGGGCGTTTTGGCGGTTTTGCCGCCGTGCTGCTTTTTCCATTTCGCTGCCGTCGCGGCGGTGCGGTTATAGACGGTGACGTCGTGACCACCTGCTTTCAAATGGCCAGCCATGGGATACCCCATGACGCCCATACCGATAAACGCTACCTTTGCCATCCTCGGATCTCCCTTGGTTACATTATTATGCTCGATTTCCACTTCGGCGCATCGTAAGTCAATCGCCGCAGCGCGTTCAATCAGGCCTTAGAATTTCGTTTATTCGATGCCACCAATCCACGTTTGGCGCACTTAACAGGCCGCGCGTCCGCTCGGTCGGTCGGTACTTTGCGCCATCCTGGCGCGCGACATGTCCCCCGGCTTCCCGATTCAATAGGACTCCAGGAGCATGATCCCAGGCCCATAGCCGGTTATAGAGTCGGAATTGCGAGGTGCCAGAAGCCATTGCCGCGAATTCATGCCCCGCGCAGCGCATGCTTTTTTCGATCGTGAATTGCTCTTCAAGTTTACGCCGAATAGCTGGCCGGCGCGCCTGCGAGATCAGACCGAAATTCACGCGCCCGATAAAACGCCCCTTCGGCTCTTTGATGCGCATTTTGGTCCCATTGACCCAAGCACCTGCGCCAAGCTCCGCGACGGCCATCACGTCGTTGACAGGATCAAATATCCACCCGTTTCGCGTTTCGCCTGCATCGACATAAGCCACCATGACAGCAAATGTCGGCCGGCTGGCGGCGAAATTCGCGGTACCGTCCACGGGATCGATGATCCATAGCGGTCCGTCTTCGTCATCAAGCTTGTCCAGCAAATGTGGCTTACGGTGCGCCGCCTCCTCGCCGACAACCAAAGCTCCTGGAGTAAGCCCCTTCAGCATCGCTGTTAGCCGCTCTTCCGCATCGTGATCGGCAACCGTCACAACGTCGCCCGGATTTTTTTCGATCACCTCATGCGCGGCAAGCGCCCGAAAACGGGGCATGATATCCGTTTCGGCAGCCTCCCTTATAAAGGCCGCGACGCGTTCTGGGTCGGGCGACATCAAAAACCTGTCCAGTGCCCGCGCCAGCGAGCATCGTGAAACCGAATCGTCACATCGAGTTGCGAGCAGGATTGCTTCGCCTCGCCGCGCGCATTTCAATTCGGGCGAGCAGTCGTAACTGCTCAATAGGCGGCTGCACCGCGCGCTAGAACGCGGTGCGCCAGGATACTATTCCGCTTGGCCCTTAGCCAAGGATTCCCATAATGTCGGATTCATTCATGATCATCATGGTATCGCCGCCAACCTTGACCTCGGTTCCACTCCATTTTCCATAGAGAACGCGGTCTCCCTTCTTGACGTCCATCGGCGTGACGGACCCGTCGTCGGCCCGTTTCCCGGTACCAACGGCGATCACTTTGCCTTCTTGCGGCTTTTCTTGCGCCGTATCGGGAATGATGATCCCCCCAGCGGTTTTAACATCCGCCTCTAACGGCTTTACCAATACGCGGTCATGCAACGGCCTTAGCGACATATTTATTCCTCCATATTCCTTGTGTCCCGGCGTGGGCACGTAATTCGACCACGCGTGATAAAATTCCAGGCCGACGCTGTCAACCGTGGCCCACCGTCATTTCGCCAAATCGCTGCCGAAACCGGTCTTGATCAGCCTTATCCAATATCACGGAGAGGTGTACTTCTCCACGCTCGCCGATCTGCTTGTCGAGAACGTTTCCATGTTCGTAAAGCCATGCAAGCGCGGCCCCCTCAGACCCTTCGAGAGCCAGCTCCAAGACACTACTGCCTTGTTCAAGCTCGGTTTCAATGCAGTCTAAGAACCGATTGACGCCTTCACCCGTAACAGCGGACAACGCGACCATCGCCGTATTGCGCCGCGCCCGTTCGAGGACAGGAATTCTCCCCTCATCGGACAGTAAATCGATTTTGTTCAGGACCTCTATCGTGCGCGGCGCATCGTCGAGTCCCAATTCTCGTAAGACCAAATCCACATCTTCTTTCTGTTCTGCCGTCTCGGGATGGGAGATGTCTCGGACATGGACGATGATATCGGCCTCATTCACCTCCTCCAAGGTCGCGCGAAACGCGGCTACCAGCATGGTCGGAAGATCCGAAATAAACCCAACCGTATCCGACAGAATGATCGTCCGGCCAGACGGCAAATCGAGCTTGCGCATCGTTGGGTCGAGCGTGGCGAAAAGCAGATCCTTCGCGAACACTTTCGCACCGGTCAGGTGATTGAAAAGCGTCGATTTTCCGGCGTTCGTATAGCCAACAAGCGCAACAATGGGATAGGGAACGCGCTTACGCGCATTGCGATGCAGGCTGCGCGTCCGGCGAACCGTCTCCAGCTGACGCTTCAGTTTGGCTATGCGCTGATCGATGAGCCGCCGATCGATTTCGATCTGGCTCTCACCGGGCCCGCCCATGAAACCGAACCCGCCGCGTTGGCGCTCGAGGTGGGTCCAACTGCGAACCAACCGGGAACGCTGATAGGACAAAGCCGCCAATTCGACTTGCAAAACCCCTTCGTGGGTTCGGGCCCGAGCGCCAAATATTTCAAGAATGAGGCCTGTCCGGTCGATCACCTTAGCCTTCAAGGCACGTTCCAGATTTCTTTGCTGAACCGGAGTCAACGGCGCGTTGATGACAACGATTTCAACTTCTTCCTCTTTGATGAGTTGCGCAAATCGCTCGACGAGGCCTGACCCCAGCAATGTCGCCGGCCGAACACGAGAAATCGTAATGGTTTCCGAGTGCGCAAGCTCAAGCTCAATCGCGCGCGCAAGCGCGACACATTCGGCCAAACGCGATTCGGGATCTCTATCGCGTCCAGGCCCACCGCGATACACGGGATTCAGAACGAGCGCGCGTCCCGTATGCCCGCTTTCAGGCGCTTCCCAACCGCTCAACGCAGTGCCATCATGCCTCGGCGTCGTCCTCACGCGCCGGATCGAAAAGTTGTACCGGCTGGGCCGGCATTACCGTCGAAATTGCATGTTTATAAACGAGCTGCGAGTGCGCATCGCGCCGCAGAAGTACGCAGAAATTATCAAACCAGGTGATAATTCCTTGCAGCTTTACGCCATTCACGAGAAACACGGTTACCGGCAACTTGTTTTTTCGGACGTGATTTAAAAAGACGTCCTGCACATTTTGCGATTTATCCGATGCCATTGTTTTCTGCCCCGACTTTTGTTGTTGGGGTCTCCTTTAGACCCAATTTTTTTCACAGCGACTTTTGCCACCACCCTTATTGATATAGGGAACCTAGAGCTCAGGATAAGTGCAAATACCGCAAAAGTGAACGCTGTTAAAAGCGAATTAGAAGCATTCGAACAAAATTCTCGCTTACGGACGGTTCAAATATGTCACAGATATGGGCAGTTAACCGCTGATTCACACGGCTGTCGGGTTGCTGAAAATTCCGGCCAGTGATCCGCTATAGCCGATAAATCAACCTCACCAGTTCCGGAATATCCGCCACATGGAACCGTGGAGGATGTTTGGCAAATTCCGCGGGATCCGGTTCTTCCGCTTTCACCAATATGGGAACAAGGCCTGTAATATGGGCGATTTCCATGTCGACGCCGGCATCGCCGATCATCCAAACCTCGCCGCTTGGCTCCAGTCCGCTACCCTCAAGCGCCTGCGAAACGGGTTCGGGGGCAGGTTTATCTCGTGCTGCATCACCCGCGCCGACCAAATTACCGAAATAATCGCTCCACCCGAGATGGTCGGCTTCGCTGCGCAAGTATCGCCCCGTCTTATTACTGATGACCCCCATGTAATAACGATCGTTCGACAGGGCCTCCAGCCCCTCTACTGCCCCTTCGCATGGGGTCAAACTCGTAAGATGCACGCTTTCATATGCGTCATAAAAAATATCGCGCGCATCCGTCCACCTGTCCCCGAAAAGTTCGGGGAAACTCTCCCGCATCGACCGGCGCACCCGCTGCCTGGTTTGCGCAAACGTCCACGGTTCGACATCCATGGCTTCGAAAGTTTGACGCAACGCCTCATGGATCGTTGGCCAAGTATCAACTAGCGTGTTATCCCAGTCGAAGATCAACCCGCGCGGGCGACTAATTTCTTTGCTCCCCTTCACGCTAGTTGCTTCTGCCCTGCGCAATAATCCAGATACCAGTTTTGCAGCCGGTGAGATAACGGACCTGGCTTTCCATCGCCGATCTGGACGTCATCGATCTGAACGACCGGCGTGATAAAGGATGTTGCGCTGCTGACGAAAGCTTCCCGCGCGGTCTTTGCCTCTTCGACCGAAAACGCTTGCTCGGTGTACGATAGTCCTTCTTCTTCCGCGATGCGCATAAGCGTTTGCCGCGTCACACCGCGCAAAATATCTTCACTCGCAGGCCGGGTGAGCAATTTATCATCCGCCGTTACAATCCAGGCATTGGACGATGTGCCTTCCGTCACGAGCCCTTCTCGATCGACTTGCCAAGCTTCGTAGGCACCAGCCTCCGCCGCCGCCGTCTTACCCATGCAATTCGGCAACAAGGATATCGTCTTGATATCGCACCGCGTCCAACGGATATCGGGTATCGTAATGACCTTTACCCCGTCGCTGAGCTTTTTCTGACTCAAGAACGGCACGCGCTTCGTGGTCATCACAATCGACGCGGGCACCCCTTTCGGAAACTTATGGTCGCGCGGCGCGACACCACGCGTGATCTGCATATAGATCAAGCCTTCCGAAACCCGATTGCGCGCGATCAATTCGGCCATCACCAGTTCGAAAACCCGACGGTTCGTTGGCCAACTGATGCCTAGTTCGGAAAGTGACCGATCTAAACGGTCGAGATGGGCCCCCGCGTCGACCATCCGGTCATTGATGATCGGGATGACTTCATAGACCCCATCGGCGAACTGAAAACCACGGTCTTCGATATGAACGGCCCCCTCTCCATGCGGTACATATCTGCCGTTCACATATGCATAGCGCGCCACCCGAGCCTCCTTCCAGCCCGCGACCGGACTACAATACAATTCAATATCAAATAGATGTTTCTAAAAGTATTCCAACTGAACCGAGAACAGTTTTTCGACCTTTTTTACGGCCCTGGCAGCTGCAAGCAGAATGACATCGTCGTTATGCTCGATCATCGTATCGGCACGCGGAATTAAAACCTCGCCGTCCCGCACGAGTGCACCGATAATGACATCCGCAGGCAAGTGAAGTTCGCGAAGCGTATTGCCCGCAAGCGGCGAGGTTTCCATGGCTTCCGCCTCGATTACCTCAGCATATCCGTCGGCCAGAGAGTGCACCGAGCGGATACGGCCTCGGCGGACATGCTGCAGGATCGTCGACACCGTTATCGTGCGCGGGCTGACGGCAACATCGATACCAAGCGTCGTAATCAGCGGTGCATAGGCCGTGCTGTTTATAAGCGTAACCGCACGTTCGACCCCATATCGCTTGGCCAAAAGTGAAGCCAGAATATTCGTTTCATCATCGTCGGATACAGCGACAACTGTATCCGCTGATGATACCCCAGCCTCGTCGAGGATCTCCGCGTCCAACGCATCGCCGAGGATGATATTCGTGCTCGGCAAAGCTTCCGCGACTTGCCGGGCGCGTTCCTTACTTATTTCGATCAGTCTGACTGTTACACCAGCCTCGGTTTCGAGTTCCTGGGCCAGCGTCATGCCGATATTTCCGCCGCCGATGATAATTATCCGGTGCGCTTCTTCTTCCTCATGCCCGAAGGCGGATAAAGCGCGGGAGACATGGTTTGTATCGGCGACGAAATAGACTTCATCGCCCGGTAACATGTGATCGTCGGCGCTCGGTATGAACGGCGCATCATCGCGGATCACACAAACGACGACGATACTCAATTCTGGGAAGAGTTCGGTCAGTTGCCGCAAGGGCGTGTTGATAATGGGACAAGACTCCATGCACCGCACGCCGATGACGCGGACCTTATCTTCGGCCAAGGGTATCATATCCAGCGTACCGGGCACGGTAAGTCGACGCCGAATGGCGCGAGCGACTTCGACTTCCGGCGAGATTATAACGTCGATCGGCATGTTGTCGCGGCTGAACAAATCCGCCCAGACCGGGTTGAGGTAGCTTTGATGGCGAACGCGGGCAATCTTCGTTGGCACGGCAAACAACGAATGCGCAACCTGACATGCGACCATGTTCACTTCATCGGCGAATGTCACCGCAATCAGCATATCCGCATCCTCGGCACCCGCACGTTCCAGAGCATCGGGGTGCGATGCATGTCCGACAAAGGCTTGAACGTCGAGAGAGTCGTTGATCTTCCCGATCAGTTCCGGCGATTGGTCGATAACCGTAACGTCGTTGTTCTCAAGCGACAGGTAGCGGGCAATATTGAAACCAACCTGTCCTGCACCGCAGATGACGACCTTCATGACGCGTTGACCTTACGGGTGCGAACCGCGTTTTGAATACCGAGAAGTTTTAGCTTTCGATGCAGCGCGGCGCGATCCATGCCAACGAACTCGGCGGTCCGGCTTATGTTGCCGCTAAAACGCGTCAAATGAAACAACAAGTACTCACGCTCGAACGCCTCGCGCGCATCGCGCAACGGCTGGTTCATCATATCGGGCGCCTTGTCCCAGCGCATAACGTCCGGCGCGCCTTGTCCAATAGCTGCGGAAACCGCATCGGAGCGAATTTCGCCACTCGCCGGCAAATTTAGGAGCAACCGCTCTATGACATTAATCAATTCCCATACATTGCCGGGCCAGTCATAGGCTTGCAGTGCAGCCAGAGCATCGTTCGCCAAAACGGACGCCGAGCGCCCCTTGGCGCGGCACAAACGTTCCAGCAGATGTTGCGCGAGTTCGGGAATATCCTGCCGGCGCGCCTGCAACGCAGGAACCGAGACCGGTACCACATTAAGACGATAGAACAAGTCTTCTCGGAAGCGTCCAGCTTCAATCTCTTCGCGAAGATCCCTGTTCGTGGACGCTAAAACTCGAACGTCGACCTCAACTTCAGTATCGCCGCCAAGCCGAGCAAAGTGCTTCTGCTGTAAAACGCGTGCAATCTTGCCTTGGGTCTCAAGCGGCATATCCGCAACTTCATCCAGCAACAGCGTCCCGGCATGAGCCTCTTCAAGCACCCCGATTCGACGGGGACCGCCATCTTCCGGTTCTGCCCCAAACAATGCCGTTTCAAGGCTTCCCGGCTGCAATCCCGCGCAATTCAGAATGACAAACCGGCCATCCTTGCGTGCCGACCGGCTGTGCAGGATACGGGCAATGATCCCTTTGCCCGAACCCGGCGGGCCCGTGAAAAGCACTCGGCTGTCGGTCGGCGCAACCTTGTCAATCGTTTGCCGCAATTGTGTGATTGCCGGCGAGTTGCCAACGATATCATCGACACGGTCAACCGCCCGCTCCTGAAGCTCGACGTTTTCCCGTCTCAGCCGCGCCTCTTCCACCGCTCGACCGATCGTGTGCAGCAAGACGTCCGTTTTAAACGGCTTGGAAATGAAGTCGTAAGCCCCCATTTTCGTTGCAGACACAGCCATATCGACGGTACCGTGACCACTAATCATGACGACTTGCTGGGTCGGGTTATCACGGCGAATGATCTCGAGCATCTGAAGCCCGTCATGTTCGCTATCGCGCAACCAGACATCGAGAATCACCAAACTCGGCTGCCGCGCCGCGATTGCAGCGAATGCATCGGCACTGTTTCCCGCCTGACGAGTTTCATACCCCTCGTCCTCCAATATGCCGGCGATTAACTGACGAATATCGTCTTCATCATCGACAATTAGAATTTCATGCGCCATCGCTGCTCGCTTGTTTGGTAGAGTCGGAAGTTACGTCTTGCCGTTGCGGATCGCTACCCGGAAACACCAAACTGACCCGAGCGCCACCTTCGGTATTATCTTCCAACAATAATCGGCCTTTATGATCTTCCATGATCTTCCTGACAATAGCCAGACCAAGCCCCGTGCCTTTTGCCCGCGTCGTCACATAGGGCTCAGTGAGGCTCTCACGATCTTCGCTCGGCAGACCTACCCCATTGTCAACAACGCTAATCGAGCACTCATTGTCCTGCCAATCCAGCGTCAATACTATATTGCCCGCGACATCGTCCTCACGCCCCTCAATCGCGTCCGCCGCGTTCTGCAAGAGGTTGGTGATGGCCTGACTGATTTGACGTCCGTCGCAGTTCACTTCAAGCGCCGCATCGGGCAAGCGCGCCTCATAGGTAATATCGCGATGCGAATTGCGCTGCAGGAAGACGGCTTGGCGGCATAGCTCACTGATATTTTCCGCACGGTATACCGGCGCCGGCATGCGTGCGAAATTCGAGAACTCATCCACCATCGTCCCAATGCTTTCGACCTGCCTGACAATCGTTTCAATACAGGTTTCGAACACTTCGGCATCGTCGGGAACCTGCTTCAGATAGCGCCGTCGCAACCGTTCCGCCGATAATTGAATCGGTGTCAAAGGATTCTTGATCTCATGAGCGATGCGTCGGGCAACATCGGACCAGGCCGCCTTCCGTTGCGCCGATAGCAGCGCCGAAACGTCATCGAAGGTTACAACGAACCCTCGGAGTTCCTGTTCCGACCGCATCGCGGTGACCCGGACCAGTAGCGTGCGCGACTCCGTTCCCCGAGTGATTGCAACCTGCCGCTCCAATGTCCGATCGCCGGCCATCTGCCGTGCTTCGACCAACAACCCGTGCAACTCCGGCGCAACCTCGTCGAGCGGTTCGCCCTGCATATGATCCAATTCGATACCGAGCAAATGAGACGCAGACCGGTTTGGCAATGTAATCCGCCCGCTGGCATCCAGACCGACCACGCCGGCCGAAACGCCGGCCAGAACGGTCTCTGTAAATACACGGCGACCATCAATCTGCTGGTTCGCTTCGATCAGTTCTCGGCGGTTCTGTTCGAGGTCGCTCGTCATTCGGTTAAACGCTCGTCCAAGCGTATCGACTTCACCACTCGACGGACCGTCTAAAACCACACGGGCTGAAAGATTACCGGCACGTACTTTCTCAGTCGCCGCGATCAACGCGCTAACGGGCCGAGACATGCTGGTTGCGAAATTCAGACCGACCCAAACAGCGGCCAGCAAAAGCAACAAGGCAACGACCACGAAAATGAGCGCGAAGGAAATCTGCAGATCAGCGCGACTGAGTTCCAGGCGCTCGAACTGCGCGACCGCCCCCTTCGTGCGCTCGCTATGGCCCAAGACGACGGGGTCTACGTAGCGACCGACATAAAGATAACTGTCGACGAAATTACTGAGACGGATTAGCGCGCGGACGCGGTCTTCGTTGGAACTGGTCAATACAGCGACTTCGCCTGAAGCCGCCGTCTTAAATGCTTCTGCGGGCACCGGCTCGAACTCCAAAGAACCCGTCAATCCAGAGCGCGCAATGACGTCGCCCCGCCCGGTAAAAACGATTGCTTCCGTCAGTTGGCGAATGTTGGCGAGCAAATTGACCGCCTTGATGAGCCTCTGCTGGTTGAATTGCAATCCTAACGCCTGATTATCCAGGTCACGCGCCATGCGGATACCATCGGAGACGATATTGCGCTTATGCTCTTCGAGATATGCATCGGCGACAGCCTCAGACTCCCGCAACGCCGTGCGCACCTTGTCGCTGAACCAGGATTCGATGCCGAAATTGAAGAATAACGCCGAAAAAACTGCAACGATGATGGCCGGTGCGACAGAAATCAGACCGAAAAGCTGCGCCAGCTTTACATGCAACTGCGATCCAGCGGAACCGCGTCGGCGCGCACTCCAAATTTTGACGATGCGGAAGACAACGACAAACCCAAGCAGCAGTAAGATGACCAGATCGATATTGAGGAGAATGAGAACGGAAGGCGCATTCGGCTCCAGGGACGACTGCGTCAGCACCGCATAGGTCGCAATTCCCGCCGCTGCCGCTGCCACCGCGAGCGAAACCGCGAAGAAACGCCTGAGGCGTCTTCTTGCCGACCAAGATCCAAGCACGCGCATAATGCGGCGAGCCGGACTGTCAGCGGGATCCAAAGCTGTCATTCCAATGAGATTCCGCGTTTAGTGCGTCCTCATGCGGAGCAGACGCCATCAATAAATACCAGTTCTGGACGCCTTCGTCCTATTTTACGCCGCGGACGATTTGGATGTCCAATTCGCGAATTTTCTTGCGCAGGGTATTCCGATTAAGGCCAAGCAATTCGGCAGCTTTTATTTGATTTCCGCGTGTCGCAGCAAGGCATAATGTTATCAAAGGCCGTTCGACTTCACGAACGACACGATCATGCATTCCTGGTGCCGGCAGCGAATCGCCATGCGCATCGAAATAAGCCTGCAGATGCCGCTCAACCGATTCGGCGAGATTCTCACTTTCCGGCGCCGCTCCCAAAACCTCTGCCGGGACGGTATCGGCGAGTTCCGCTTCAATCGCATCCACTCCAATCCGTTCTTCGCTATACAGGGCTGCCAGCCGGCGCACCAAATTTTCCAACTCCCGCACATTGCCTGGCCAAGTGTGCGCTTTCATTCGGGCCATGGCATCCGCGTCGAGCGATTTCGCGGACAACCCCTGCTCTTCCCCCTGACTGAAAAAATGCCGAACGAGATCTGGAATATCCTCAGTGCGCTGGCGCAAGGGCGGCAAACGAAGCGGGACCACGTTCAAACGGTAATAAAGGTCCTCTCGAAACAATCCCTGAGACACGATTTGGCGCAAATCGCGGTGCGTCGCGGCGACGATCCGCACATTCGTTCGGATTGCGGAGCGCCCACCAACGGTCGTGAAGGTGCCATCCTGCAATACCCGGAGCAGACGCGTTTGCGCCTCGAGCGGCATATCGCCGATTTCGTCCAGAAACAATGTACCGCCGTCCGCCTGTTCGAAGCGCCCCGTATTTCGGTTTGCCGCACCGGAAAAGGCTCCTTTTTCATGGCCAAATAGCTCGCTTTCGATCAGTTCACGAGGAATAGCCGCCATGTTGATGGCGATGAACGGCCCATTGCGACGCTTGCCATAATCGTGCAGCGCGCGCGCCACCAGCTCCTTGCCGGTGCCGGACTCGCCGGTAATTAGGACGCTAAGGTCTGTCCCCACGAGCCGCGCCAGGACGCGGTAGATTTCCTGCATGGCCTGCGAACGTCCGATTAACGGCAGATTGTCTTCATCGTCGCTGTCACTTGTTCGCTCCTCCGATCGGCGCGGCGAAGCACGTTCCCGCAACGCGCGTTTCACGACCTGGATTAGTTCGTTTAAATCGAAAGGTTTAGGGAGATATTCGAAGGCCCCGCGCTCATTCGCCTTGACCGCTGTCATCAGTGTATTTTGCGCACTCATCACGATGACACGCAGGTCTGGACGGATCTTTTTTATGCGCGGCAAAAGGTCGAGGCCATTCTCATCCGGCATAACGACGTCAGTAATAACGATATCCCCTATGCCCTCACTAACCCAACGCCAGAGCGTTGCGGCATTGCCTGTTACACGGACATCACATTCCAGACCTCCCAGAGCCCGGCTCAAAACGGTGCGGATCGCCCTGTCATCGTCGGCCACAAGTATGGTCGCGCCATGCAATACTGAACCGTCAACCATTTACACCGTCCATCATTGGCAGCATCACGCGAAATACGGTCTTGCGATGCCCGCTTTCCAAATCGATCACACCCCCATGGTCGCCAACGAACTTTGCGACGAGCGCCAACCCCAAACCGCTTCCGCCCGGCTTTGTTGTGATGAAGGGATCGAACAGGTGCGCCCGAAGATCTTCGGGGACCCCGGGGCCGTTATCCTGAATTCGCACGACCAGCGGCACTTTCACATGACCATCACCACTTGGTGTCGCGATGCTCACGCCCTGCTGGTAGGCGGTCGATATCACGACCTTGCCCCCGGTATCCGGAGCGGCCTCAACTGCATTCTTGACCAAGTTTAGGAATATTTGGATCAACTGATCGCGGTCGCCGAAGGCTGGCGGCAGCGAAGGGTCATACGCTTCCACGAACCGAACGTCCGCGCCGAAACCGTTTTGCGCCAATCGGACAACATGATTTAGAACTTCATGGATATTGACCGCCCGCCGTTCAATGCGCGGATTGTCGGTAAACATTTCCATTCGGTCGACCAGGGCACAAATCCGATCTGTTTCCTCGATGATCAACCGAGTCAGCTCACGATCCTTGGCATCGCTGGTCTGCTCCAGAAGTTGTGCGGCACCGCGTACCCCCGAAAGCGGATTTTTGATCTCGTGCGCTAGCATCAATGCCATAGCGCTGACAGAGCGTGCCGCCCCTCGATGGGTCAGCGACCTGTCGATGCGCCCTGCGATCGAGCGCTGTTGCAGTGTAACGACCACATTGTCAGGACGGTCCGCCATCGGCGCCGCATCGACGGTGATCATATGTTCGCCAATCCTCGGCGTTTTCAGTTGAACATCATATTGCGACATGCTGTTTCCCGTCGCGCGAACCTTCTCGATCAAGGCCAGGACGGGGCTGTCCACCGGAATCACGGAGTCCAAGGATACGCCAGTGAGCGCGGAAAAACTGGCTTGGAAAAACTGTTCCGCCGCCGAATTGAGGTATTTGATCTCGTTCGTATTCCCGACAACAACCACAGGATCGGCAAGGGCGTTCAAGATTGCCGGCGGCGGCGTGTCTTCCTCTGAGATAATAGGGGCAAGTGCCATTTCAGGCCGCAGCCCGCTCAATCGTGGCGTTGTAGAAAGCGGCGACTTCGCTTCTAACCTGGGCCGGATCCTCAATTCTGAAGATCCGATCTCGGAACCCCGTCGAATCGGGCAGTCCGCTCGTATACCAAGCTATGTGCTTTCTGAAGTCGCGGGTTCCCCGGTATTCGCCATGGTGATCAAGCATCCCTTCAAAATGTTCCAGGATGATCAGCAGTTGTTCGCTGAGCGCCGGCTCGTCGCCTCGTTCGTCGTTTGCCAAGTATCGGATTGCCTGGCCGATCACCCACGGCCGTCCATAGGCGCCGCGCCCAATCATGACCCCATCCGCACCCGACTGCGCCATGCACACCACGATATCGTCCAAGCTTACAATGTCACCATTCGCGATAACGGGGATGCGTACCGCCTCCTTCACCTTTCGGATGAAGTGCCAGTCGGCCCGTCCACGGTAGCGTTGCTCACGCGTTCGGCCATGAACGGTAACGAGCTGAATTCCGCTTTGTTCGGCAATTTGCGCAAGTTTAGGTGCGTTGCGTTGATTTTCATCCCACCCCGTCCGCATCTTTAACGTGACGGGGACATCGACAGCACTGACGACGGCCTCGAAAATTTCGGCAGCCTTGCATTCATCCCGCATCAAGGCAGACCCGGAAAGTTTCCCGACAACTTTTTTTGCCGGGCACCCGAAGTTCAAATCAATGATGTCAGCGCCATCATCGGCGCAAAGCCGCGCGGCATCAGCCATAATCGCGGGATCATGTCCCGCGATTTGCACTGCCATGACCGCGCCGTCCGTTGCTCGCGATGCTTTTTTTCGCGACCCGGCCGTTTTTAGAACAGCTTCTCGGCACGCGATCATCTCCGATGTTTCCATCGCAGCGCCCAACCGCCGTGCCAGCCGCCGGAACGGGAGATCGGTAACACCCGACATCGGCGCAAGAAGCACCGGTGTGTGTATTTTTATAGGTCCAATCTGTATGCTCATTTTTTAGGCAATAATATACGTGCACTTATTTTGTGCATAATAGGGAATATTGAATGTAACGCAACGGGTAATTTTGCGCGCTAGCCCATCAGCACGTCCGTCACGAACTTCACGCCGGGATAACCGAGCGTCACCATTAAATAGGCGATCAACGCATAACGGGACGCGCGGCGGCCGCGCATCCCCGTTCGGAAGTGCACGAAAAGCAATGCGCCGATAACCACGAATGCCACGATCGACAACAATGTTTTGTGGCTGAAGACAAATATTTCCCCAGTCTCGAAATATTGGGATGCCATGCCGGTAGCAAGGCCGAAACCCAAGACGATTTCGGTGCCGATCAGCAGACGTACTTGTAAATTTTCCGCGGCGGCAACTGACGGCAACAGCCTTGTCAACGGCGTGGGTCGCTTATTCTTCAACGCCCTTTCCTGCAGGAATACGGCAACACCGGCAACGGCACCGACCGTCAGCAAACCGTAGGTAAGAACGGAAAAGAGGATATGCGCTTCAATCCATGCTAGCGGTGCCAAGTTGGACATTGGCCGCTCGGGCGCCTGAGACCAAATCGCCGCGACGAGACCCAAAAGAACGAGATAGGGCAGGAGCAGCGGCGCCAATCGCCAGGCTTCCCGGGCAATGACGGAAATGACTGCAAAAAACGCCATGCTGGCTGCAACGGTCACCCAAAGTGTGCTCGACAATCCGGTGCGCCACGCGCCTGAAAGCTGTACGACGCTCCAGGCTAGCGGCCCTGCCAATGCAACCGCCGTTACCATCCAGAACAAAAAATCACGCTCAGTATTCGGCCGATAGGCCGCAATTGCGGCCGGCACCAGCGCGACAAGCGCGGCCAGGTTGAAGAGCACGATTTTGTCCATGAAAGCGCTTATATCCCATCACGATGCGTGTCGCCACGCCCGTAGTTGCACAGCCGGGAAATCCAGCCTAATACGCAGATACTTTATTGCTGCTATAAGCGGGCGATAAACCAGGAATAAACTGCGAGGATGGATGACGGGAAACTTTGCCCTGATCGTTGCCGGCGGGCGCGGCATGCGTGCCGGCGGCAGCGTTCCCAAGCAATACAGGGTGTTGGGCGGCAAGCCGCTCATCAGACACACAATTGAGCGGTTCGTCTCACACCCGCTAATCGAGGGGGTTTGCGTCGTCATTCATCCAGATGACCGTGAACTCTACGAGGATGCCGCAAAGGGCTTCGATCTCATTGAGCCGGCTCTCGGCGGTGCGCAGCGTCAAGATTCATGTCGTAACGGCCTGCAAGCCCTCGAACTTCATACCCCCCAAAACGTTCTTATTCACGACGCCGCGCGGCCTTTTGTCGGCCAGGACACGATCACGAGGGTCATTGAAAGCCTCTCCGAGGAAACGCCGGCCGTTGTATCGGCGATCCCCGTAGCGGATACGCTAAAACAGGCTGACAACGATCAGCTCGTACAAAAGACGGTCGACCGGACCAACCTTTGGCACGCGCAAACGCCGCAGGGCTTTCGGTACGCCGCAATCTTGGCCGCGCATCGAAGCGTTGCAGGAAATAACTTAACCGACGACGCCGCGGTCGCCGAGGCAGCAGGTTTGTCGGTCACATTAACGCTTGGCAATCCGGAGAATACCAAGGTGACGACAGCAGATGATTTTGAGAGCGCCGGAAGGCTCCTGACATCGCCAACCCCGGATTTCCGGATAGGGTCTGGTTTCGATGTCCATCCGTTCGAAGAGGGCGATCATGTCATTCTATGTGGACTGACCATCCCTCACGACCGCGGCTTGGCAGGCCATTCGGACTCCGACGTCGGGCTGCACGCCCTGACCGACGCGCTGCTCGGGACAATCAGTGCCGGCGATATTGGCAGCCACTTCCCGCCCAGCGACCCGCAATGGCGCGGTGTGGATTCGGCGGTATTCTTGAAACACGCGGCGGATTTGGTAGCCGACAGGCAGGGCTCGATCCGCCATATTGACCTCACACTCATCTGCGAAGCGCCAAAAGTGGGACCCCACCGCGAAAAAATGCGAGCCCGGCTGGCGGAAATACTGTCCCTTGAAGTCGACAGGGTCAGCGTCAAGGCAACGACCACCGACGGCCTGGGGTTCCTGGGACGAAAAGAAGGCATTGCGGCGCAAGCGACAGCGACCGTTCTATTCGGCTGACGCATTTGCCAAATTCCGCCCTTTCACGATTGCATCCCGCGCATTTACTGGCGACGTGGTTTGGCATAGGTCTGCTACCCAAAGCGCCTGGAACCTGGGGGTCGCTCGCCGCGCTGCCCTTTGCGTGGCTGCTTAGCCTTTGGGGTGGCCCAATTGCGCTAATATCCGGCGCATTTCTGGTTTTTCTCGGCGGGGTCTGGGCTGCGCAATGTCTGGAAAACGCCAACGGTCTCAAGGATCCGGGCTATATCGTCATCGACGAAGTGGCCGGCCAATGGCTCACCCTTGCCGCAGTTCCAGCAGATCCTCTGCTCTATGCGGTCGGTTTTGTGCTGTTCCGAATCATGGATATTGCCAAGCCTTGGCCAATCAATTGGCTGGATCGCAATGTGGCTGGCGGCTTTGGCGTGATGCTGGACGACATTGGTGCGGGCGCCTACGCTGGCATCGCGCTTTACCTAATCGCGGAATATTTGCTTTGAGCCAAACATTACCGACAGAACTGACCAAACGGGCGACTGAAATTCTCGACCTGTATCAGTCGGAAAGCATGATGATTGCCACTGCCGAATCCTGCACAGGCGGGCTGATTGCGGCATGCCTGACGGATATCGCAGGCTCATCTTCCGTCGTGGACCGTGGTTTCGTCACCTATTCCAACGAAGCGAAAAACGAATCCATCGGCGTCGATATGGCCTTGATCGAGGCGCATGGTGCCGTCAGCAGAGAAGTGGCGGGCGCCATGGCATCGGGTGCCCTGGTCCATTCTCGCGCGGATGCAGCAGTCGCTGTCACCGGAATCGCCGGTCCGGGTGGCGGAACAAAGGACAAGCCAGTTGGGTTGGTCTTTGTCGGCGGCGCGCGTTTGGGGCAGCCCCCGTTGGTCGAGCGACATGTATTTGACGGTGATCGAAGCGCGGTCCGACATAAAACGGTACTCGCGGCTTTCGCCCTACTTCAAAAGCTCACAACCCTGAAGAATACGGGTTAAAGCGTTTCCGCGGCGAATAGTGCGGCGAGATCGGCAAGCGGATGTCCCGCACGCGACCCGTAATTTGCCAAACAATCTTCCCAAGAGCCGAAAACGTCGACGAACTCGCCAGGGTTTCGCAGGGGCAGGCTTTGTAACGAACGCAATCGATCGACAGCTTCTTCCGGTTCTGCCGTTGTCGTATCTTCAAGGACTTGGTCGAGAAAGTTCAAGTGATCGCGGTGAAACGCAAAAGCCGCGAGCATGATGCCGGCAACTTCCGCAGCACGAGCCCCGTTCCCCAGATTGAAATCGACCTTGTCGAAAAGGATCGCCCGTGCCTGCCCTTCGACGAGCAGGCAAACACGGGGCCGTTCTTCCTCCTGACCCCGGATCCAACGCGCGAACAGGAGAACCGATTGCGGCTTCAGAAGCGAATCGGGGCCCAGGGACTCAAGCACGCGCTGACTGGCGAAAAGCGTATCGAATGCTGTCGGTCTTTCGACCCGGTGCAGGGTTACGCTCTCGGTCGCCGCATTGCTTGATATATCGACACCGGCACGCGTCAGCGCGCGCTCAATCGAATCAAGCGTACTCGTTCGCGGATCCCCAACACCACGCTCAATATTGTTCAATGTGGCCAGCGATATACCGGCGGCTTTCGCCAACTCGCTTTGCTTGGCGTTGATAATCGCCCGGGCGGCCCGTATTTGAGACGCGGATATCACTTTGGAAAACCCACCCGGCAGCGTGTCCGCCACCCTTCAATCGGTCAAACTAGAACTGATGCCTAATCTACTAGGCTTAAATCGCTTTGTCACGGTTGCGACACCCATATCTTGTGGGGTTAGTCGCAAAAACCGCAATTGGTAGGGATGCTGACCGGAGTTGCCGACCCGAAAAATTCGCTAGCTGCAATCGTAGTTCAAAGCGGACCTGTCAGGTCAATTAACAGCTTTTAGCCATACAATTGGGCAGCCCGCTTTTCGAATGCTCCGACCATCCGTCGCACGGCTTCGCTGAAAAGCATCTCGATGAGACGCTGCATAACGCGCGATTTGAATTCGAAGTCCACAAAAAAGTCCAGAACACATTTTTCGACACCAGAATTTTCGAACTTCCACTTATTATCCAAATGTTTAAACGGCCCATCTTGATATGTTACTTGAATTGTCATCGCCTCACGATCCAGAGCAACCCGGCTCGTAAAGCTTTCCCGTATACCCTTGAATCCTATGATCAAGTCAGCGATCAGTAATTTATCAGTTTGACTTCGAATTCGCGCGCCGACGCACCAGGGAAGGAATTCCGGATAGCGGCCAACATCTGCAACCAGATCGAACATCTGGTCTGGCCGGTGCGGAAGAATTCGTTGCTCAGTGTGTGTCGGCAAAGGTCGGTATCGCTCTAATTCGTATCGCTGTGCGCATCGTTCACTTTGGCGGCGCGGGCCTCTCGCAAACGCGCGAAATCGTCACCGGCATGATAGGATGAGC
>JAJFJB010000491.1 GCA_021774435.1 Alphaproteobacteria bacterium | reverse complement strand
GCGGGCGCGCCATGTGGCGCGCGGCAAGATGCTGGCGCGCGAGCGGGTCCGGGCGTTGTGCGATCCGGGCGCGCCGTTCCTCGAGCTGTCGCCGATGGCGGCGTACGGCCTCTATGACGACAATATCGCGGCGGCGGGGATCGTCACCGGCGTCGGGCTGGTCTCGGGCGTGGAATGCGTCATCGTTGCCAACGATGCGACGGTCAAGGGCGGCACCTACTATCCGGTGACGGTGAAGAAGCATCTGCGCGCCCAGGAAGTGGCGCGGGAGAACAATCTGCCCTGCCTTTATCTGGTCGATTCCGGCGGCGCGAACCTGCCACAGCAGGACGGCATCTTTCCCGACCGCGAGCATTTCGGGCGCATCTTCTACAATCAGGCGACCTTGTCCGGCATGGGCATTCCGCAGATCGCCTCCGTCATGGGCTCCTGCACGGCGGGCGGCGCCTATGTGCCGGCGATGTCGGATGAATCGGTGATCGTCCAGGGGACCGGCACGATCTTTCTCGGCGGGCCGCCACTGGTGAAGGCGGCGACGGGCGAGGTGGTCTCGGCCGAGGCGCTGGGCGGGGCGGATCTGCATTCGCGCACCTCCGGCGTGACCGATCATTACGCGGTCGACGATGCGCATGCGCTGGCGATCTGCCGCCGCATCGTGGCCACCTTGAACCGGACCAAGCCGGCGCAACTGGCGGTTCAGCCGCCGGTCGACCCGGCGTTTCCGGCCGAGGAGCTATACGGGGTCATCCCGACCGATCCGCGCAAGCCCTACGATGTGCGCGAGATCATCGCGCGGCTGGTCGATGGCAGCGAATTCGACGAGTTCAAGCAGCTCTACGGCACGACGGTGGTGTGTGGTTTCGCGCGTCTGTACGGCTATCCGGTCGGGATTATCGCCAATAACGGCATTCTGTTCTCGGAGTCGGCCTTGAAGGCGGCGCATTTCATCGAGCTCTGCTGTCAGCGCGGGATTCCGCTGATTTTCCTGCAGAACATCTCCGGCTTCATGGTCGGCGAGAAATACGAGGCCGGGGGGATCGCCAAGGACGGGGCGAAGCTGGTCACGGCGGTGGCCTGCGCCAGCGTGCCGAAATTCACGGTGATCGTCGGCGGGTCGTTCGGGGCTGGCAATTACGGCATGTGCGGGCGGGCCTATTCGCCGCGCTTCCTGTGGATGTGGCCGAACGCGCGGATCTCGGTGATGGGCGGGGAACAGGCGGCGAGCGTGCTGGCCACCGTGCGCCGCGATGCGCTGGAAGGGCGCGGCGAGGATTGGAGTACTGAAGACGAAGAGGCCTTCAAGGCGCCCGTGCGCGACCAGTATGAAGTCGAGGGGCACCCTTACTATGCTACCGCGCGCCTGTGGGACGACGGGATCATCGACCCGGCACAAACCCGGCGTATTCTCGGCCTCGGCATATCGGCGTCTTTGAACAAGCCGATCGAGCCAACCAAGTTTGGCGTCTTCCGGATGTAGCGGTCGGGTGGCTTAGCGGTCGAGCCGTTCGTCGCCGTCGGCATCGTTGTAGAAATCCGCCATGTCGAAGGGGAAGTTCGCGTTGCCGGTGTTGCCCGTTCCGGTCTTCGCGAAGGCCAGCGCCCCTTGCGGGCTCGCCGAGGGGCCGCCGACAGGGGCGACGGGCTGGAAGCGCGTATCGAAGCGTGCGGTGATGCCGCGAATCCAAACATTGTCGAGCAGATTGTAAACCTGCGCCTGATTGATAATCGCGCCCGGCCGTTCACAGTAGTACCCGAATAAGGCCTTGCCGTTACGGAGCTGCGGGTCGTCGTCTTTCAGATCCCATTCGGTGAAGAACCCGACGCAGTCGCGGTTGACATCGTTCAATCGGAAATGCTGATAGAAGTAGGCCCCCAACGGCGCGCCGGTCTGACCTTTTTCACCGAAGGTCACAGGGTGCGCATTGGCGATGTTCCACGTCCTGATCATTCGCTGTAGCGGATAGTTAAAATCCAACGCAATGGTGTCGCGCTCGTTTGCGGCTGAATAAATCAGTTCTGCTTGTGCGCCCTGGCCCTGGAACAAGACGTATTCTTCATGCTGCCACATGTCCGTGAAGACGACATGCTTTGACTCGGTGCCTTTGAATGCCGGTGCGGTAAACAGGATATAGGCCGTTTTCGTGCCCGCCCAGCCAACATTGGGGTAAGTGGCGCCGGTTGTCTGGCAGCCCGCGAGAAAGCCAGACATCAATAAGCAACCCATCGCCGCGTGGCGTCCGATCTTCGTTTTCATATCGACCAATCCGTTCGCGTTGCCCCTACTTCATAGATATGAACGGTGCAGGCGCAAACAAGCCGAAATCTGTTTAATATGCCCGATCGACGAAGCTGTTGCCTTCGGAAATATAGCCCTGCGCGAAAAGGAAAGGGTAGCTCGGGTTGCCGGTTTTGCCGCCCTGTTTAGTAATCGACGATTTCGGCGGTACGCTGGAGGTCGTGCCGCCGGCAAAGCGCGACACCTCCATCGCATCGATTAGGCTTTCGATCCGATCCGCGGTCAGAGTGGTCTTTGACGCTTCACAATAATAGCCGAATACCGCTTTAGTTGGGCTTAAGCCGGGATCGTCGATGGCGACGGCCCATTCCGCCGAAAAACCAAAACAGGCATTGCCGCTGTGCGCGAACGGCAGGACGAAGAGGTCGCCAAAGGCCGATAGGGCTTTGCCTTCCCGGCCCCACAAAATTTCCTTCCCGGCATTATGATTCCATTTTTCGATCATTGACTTAAGGCCGGTCTCATAATCCAAAGCCGTTTCGCGGGCCGTCGCCGCGATATAGATCAGTTCCGCCTGGCTGTCGGCGCCTTGGAACAAGGCATATTCTTCGCGTTGCCATTGGTCGGAGAATTTCGCTCGGACTGGCGCTTGGTTGGCGAACACAGGGGCGCTGAACAGCAGCCGCGCGTCATCCGTCGGGACCGGCACGATATTATCCGCCGACGTGCCGAGACCTGGAAAGGTGATCGACTTACAGCCAGCGATTAAAAGGAGGGCGGCGATCATGAAAATTCGCTTCATGGGATTGGTTAATACGAGAAATCTGTGAGGATCAATTAAATTATTGCATTTGGTTGGTTTGTTCCCCCGTTTGGGGGATGTTTAAACGAGTGGCGAGGCCCCTAATGCGACATTGGTTGGACAAAGTCGATTTGGGAGTGCCTAGTTATGTCGGAACATGACGACGATTTGAAAGCCGTTGCACACGCTTATATCGAACAACGGGAAGAAGGTGTTACAGATTATCCCGCATTTGTCGCCGCGGTAGATGCTTATCGTAAGCGCCATCCGGAGACCAGCAATGGCGAGGCTGCTTTGATCGTAAGCAATTTGATGCAGGAAATGCCGCGCGCCGGCTGCCTCTAACAGGTTCTGATACCGACGCACGGCAGCAACGCTAATTACCCGTACGTTCGCCGTCGGCGTCCTGGAACAGATCGGCCGTGGCATAGGGGAAGCCCGTATTTCCGGTTGCCGTGGTGCCGCCACCGGAACGGTTCGCCAGGGTAAGCCTCGGCGTGAAGCGGTAATCGATCCGCTCAATCCCGTCGATCCAGATTTCGCTGATCAGGCTGGTGGCCTGGCTCTTGTTCAATTCGGTCCCGGGTTTCGCACAATAATATCCAAACAGGGCCTTCGCCGGACGCAATTGCGGATCGCCTGCGCGGTAATCCCATTCATTCATAAAGCCGACGCAATGTCGATTTCCGCCATCTCTTGTATACATCTGATAATCGAACGTGCCGAGCGGCGCCCTGGTGCGCCCCTTTTCACCAAACGTTACCGCAGAATTGGCCTGCCAGGTGCCGATCGATTTCGCCACCGTTAGTTTTAAATCGAGAACCACCGAGTCACGCTCATCAGCGACAGCATAGATAATTTCCGATTGTGCGCCGTTACCATCAAAGCGCACATATTCCTCTTCTTGCCATACGTCGACAAAGGTGACGCGTTTCGGTGTCGTTTTCGCGAATTCATTCGCTTCGAATATCACAAGTCCTTTGTCTTGTGGCGTGTTGACCACGGCGGCCGTTGCGGAGGTACTCGCGGCTATTGCGAAAGCTGCAAGGCCGACGATTGCTGTTTTCCCTTTCGAGTCCATATCAGTCATCCTTTTTCGCCCCACAGTAATATAGGGAGTCTTAGGACGGTTTCGAAGCCGCGTGCGCTTACTTTCGCGAAAAAATTTTTTGTGCGAATTTTTTTGAAATCGCATAGAACCAAGGCATGAAATACGGAACCGCGACCGTGACGAGCCTAAGACGGATTGGAAGCTTAGCATTTCTCTTCTTTTTGGCGTCCTGTGGCGGGGCGGCGCCATTTGCCGTACTCGATCTCAGCGATCGCGAGCGCTTGGCAGCGACATTGCAGATGGCACTCGAACAAAATAAAACAGGGCAGTCGGCAAACTGGCATAATCCAGGGACGGGGCGCCGCGGGACTGTGGTGCCAATCCGCACCTATAAGGGGCTCGACGCTTCGGATTGCCGCGAATTTCAGCAAACGGCGACAGTCGGTGGCGAGACGGATATCGCATACGGCTCCGCATGCCGGACAGCGGAGGGGGCTTGGCGAATTGTCGATCCGCCTTCCTCCTATCACCGGCGATACGCAGAGCCTTACGACCCCTTTGATTACCATTACGGCAATCGCGGGATTTATGGATACCCCTATCACTACCGGCGCTATCGCAGATATTAATGGGGCGATTAACTATTCTGGGCGGGCGGTATGTGTATTTGCTGAGGCGCTTGAAGCCGCTGGTCCGGGGTTGTATATTTTTGGAAGTGGATTTTGCTGAGGGGCAGATGATCCCGGTGTGGGAGTGTCGCGCGTCAGTAAATAGTATCCGGAGCGACATCAACAAAATCGCATCAGGTTGTTAGCGGGACGGTTACAAAATGCCCGGAAACGACTGTGCGGGTTTGGCGAACTGGCGTATTTCAGCGTTCTGTTCGAAGGGGTTGCAGGATTTAAAAGGCAAGGGAGAGATATGAGCGCATTGCAATATAAAGCGCCGACTTCGGTAGACGAAGCGGCGGCATTGCTGGCCGGCGCGAGCGGGGAGGCCCGTGTGTTGGCCGGTGGCACGGATTTGCTGGTTCAATTGCGGTCGGCGATGATCGCACCAGAACTTGTTGTCGATATCAAGCATATCCCAGAACTAATGGCAGTTTCGGTTGAGGATGGCGTGTATAGTATCGGTGCGGCTGTACCCAGCGCCGAGCTTCATGAAAATGCCGAGCTTTTCGCGATGTGGCCGGGTGTGGTCGAGGCGATGGATCTCGTTGGCTCGACGCAAATTCAGGGGCGCGCGTCGCTTGGCGGTAACCTCTGCAATGCGTCTCCGGCGGCCGATAGCGTACCGGCAATGATTGCGGCGCGCGCGGTTTGCGTCGTGGCTGGTCCGAATGGAACGCGTGAAGTTCCCGTAGAGGACATTGCAACAGGCCCAGGACAGACTTCGCTTGCGAAAGGCGAATTCGTCGTCAAAATCCTGTTGCCGAAACAAAAGCCGAATACAGGTGACGCTTATCTGCGTTTCATTCCGCGGACGGAGATGGACATTGCTGTCGTTGGCGCAGGCGTCTGCCTTACACTTGATGATAGTGGTGTTTGCACCGATGCGCGGGTCTCACTTGGCGCCGTTGCCGCAAGGGCTTTAGTTGTGAAGGACGCTGCGGACGCTTTGATCGGCACCAAATGCGACGATGCCGCAATGGCCAATCTCGACGCGGCGGCGCAAGCGGCATGTAGCCCCATCAATGACAAGCGGGGCACAATTGAATTTCGGACAAAGGTTGCGGGTGTTCTGGCCCGCCGAGCGACGGCAATCGCGCTCGATCGCGCGAGGAGCTAAATAATGGCGAAAAATCACGTTACGACGACAATTAACGGCGAACCGGTTGAGTATTTGTGCGAAACGCAGGAAACCCTACTCGACGTTCTTCGCGACGAACTTCAGCTCACGGGCAGCAAGGAAGGCTGTGCATCCGGTGACTGTGGCGCTTGCAGCGTCATGGTTGACGGCCGTCTCGTCTGCTCCTGTCTGGTCATGGGGGTCGAAGCCGAAGGCAAGTCGATCGAAACTATCGAGGGCATGGCGGATGGTGAGAACCTGCATCCGCTGCAACAGAAGTTCCTTGAGAATGCGGCGCTGCAATGCGGTATCTGCACACCTGGTTTTCTCATCGCGTCGAAAGCGTTGTTGGAGAAAAACCCGGACCCGACGGAAACCGAAGTGCGGTACTGGCTGGCTGGTAATCTGTGCCGTTGCACCGGTTACGATAAGATCATCCGGTCGGTACTCGAAGTCGCGGCGGAGACTAAAGGGGCTTAAATATGTCAGGAAATGCCAACGGGTATAAGTGGATTGGAACCCGGACGATACGTCCAGACGGTGTCGACAAGGTCACAGGACGAGCAGCGTTCGGCGCCGATTTTTCTCTTCCCGGCATGCTCGTTGGCAAAATCCTGCGTAGCCCCCATGCGCATGCGCGCATTCGGTCCATTGATACAAGTGCGGCTGAAGCGCTCCCGGGCGTAAAAGCTGTTGTTACCTCGGCGGACTTCCCTGAAATTCCACCCTCGGAAGCGATCAAGGGAAGTTCTCCGCCAAACTACCATCACCTGTCGCAAAACCTGATGGCGCGGGAGAAAGTGCTCTATGACGGCCATGCCGTTGCCGCGGTTGCGGCAACAAGCGGCCTTATCGCTGACGAAGCACTTGGCTTGATCAAAGTCGATTATGAAATTCTGCCGCACGTTACGGATGTTCTGGAAGCAATGAAGCCGGACGCGCCCGTGCTGCACGATGACTTGTTTACCGGCGGGGTCGATCCAAAACCGGAAAAGCCGTCGAACATCGCCAAACGTGTCGAATTTGCGATAGGCGATATCGATGCCGGATTCGCCGAAGCCGATGTGGTTATCGAACGCGATTATTCGACTGAAGGCATTCACCAGGGTTATATCGAAACCCACGCCGTTGTCGCGAACATGGGCGAAGACGGACAGGCGACGATCTGGTGCAGTAGCCAAGGCCATTTCATGGTGCGTCAATACACGGCGGGCCTGCTGAACATGAATATTGGCGATATCAAGGTGACGCCGGCGGAAATTGGCGGCGGCTTTGGTGGCAAAACCACTGTATATCTTGAGCCCGTCGCGCTGCTGTTGTCGCGCAAATCGGGTCACGCCATCAAAATGGTCATGACACGCGACGAGGTTTTCCGCGCCACGGGCCCGACATCGGGCTCGGCGATGACGATCAAGATCGGCGCGAAGAAGAACGGAAAAATTACGGCAGCGGAAGCTGACCTCAAATTCTTCGCCGGGGCTTTTCCCGGTGCGCCAGTCCATCTCGGCTGCATGTGCGGCTTCACGCCCTACGACATCGAAAATGTGAAGGCGGTTGGGTTCGACGTGGTGACCAACCGCCCCAAGGCGATTTCGTATAGGGCGCCGGGGGCACCGATCGCCGCCTTCGCTATCGAAAGCGCGATGGATGAACTGGCAGATAAATTGAACATCGAACCGCTGGCGTTGCGGGAAATGAACGCGGCGAAAGAAGGAACCAGAACGGCCTACGGTCCGACCCTGGGTGTCGTCGGCTTCGAAGAAACATTGGAAGCGGCGAAGAGCCATCCGCATTTTTCCGAACCGCTGGGACCAGACCAGGGCCGAGGCATCGCATCGGGCTATTGGTTCAATGTTGGCGGCGAGTCAAGCGCGTCGGTGAGCATCAATGAAGATGGTTCTGTCACGGTGACGTCTGGCGCACCGGATATCGGTGGTTCACGGGCCTCATTGTGCATCATGGCAGCCGAAACGTTTGGCATCGACATTGGCCAAGTTCGCGCCGTAATCGGTGATACAAATGCAACCGGGTTCAATCGCCATACGGGCGGTAGCCGCGTCACCTTTGCCCTGGGCATGGTGGTAATTCAGGCGGCCGAAGATTGTGTCGTGCAGCTTCGTACCGCGGCGTCCAAGATTTGGGATATCGATATTGATGCCGTTGTTTGGGAAGAGGGTGAAGCGCGCCCGGCCGGTGACAATGCGGGTAAATTTGAACCGCTGACGCTGGCTGATTTGGCGGCGAAAACACCGATGACCGGTGGCCCCATCAGTGCCAAGAAGTCGAGCAATGTCCAGGGACCGGGGCCGGCATTTGGGACTCATATTTGCGACGTCGAAGTCGATCGTGAAACGGGGCATGTCAAGATTTTGCGCTACACCGCCATCCAAGATGCCGGGCGTGCGATTCATCCGGGCTATGTCGAAGGACAGATGCAAGGCGGCGTTGCACAAGGCATCGGCTGGGCGTTGAACGAAGAATATATCTACGGTGAAGACGGTCGGTTGCAGAATTCGGGTTTCTTGGATTATCGCATTCCGGTAGCGTCCGATTTGCCGATGATTGATACGGTGATAGTCGAAGTGCCGAATCCTACGCATCCTTATGGTGTTCGAGGTGTTGGTGAAATTCCAATCATCCCGCCCATGGCGGCGGTCGCGAATGCGATTGAGGATGCCGTTGGTATGCGTCTGACGGATCTGCCGATGTCGCCGCCGAAGGTCCTGGCCGCTTTGAGTAACGGCAGTTAGCTCAATGGCCGACGTCGTTTTGAGCCGCGAACTGGCGCGTCAATTCACGGAAGGTGAAACCCGCGTAGTTGTCGAAGCGGGAACCATGCGAGCCCTCGTTCGCGAACTCGATGCGAAATTTCCGGGAATTGGTGCAGTGTTGGGGGATGGCATGGCTGTCGCGATCGACGGCCAGATTTTCCAAGACTACTTTTTGGAAGAAGTTGGTCCGAATAGCGAAGTATGCTTTCTGCCGGCCATCGAAGGCGGCTGAAGCTAGAGCACATCAGCATTAGATGGATCCAATCTTGGTTCCATCTAATGCTGTGAAGGTGCTCTAATTTCAATAAGGTAGATCAGATTTACACGAAAGTTGGATCGCGAAAGCAATTCCAACAAACCGTGATCGGATCTAAGACGCGTAGCCCAGCGGCAATGCAGTGGTGAATTTAATCCTCTCCATCGCGAAACTTGAACTGACATCGGTCAGATCGACGGCCTGTATCAAACGCTTATATACGGCGTCATATCCCGCAATATCGGGGACTACGATTCGCAACAGATAGTCGGTTTCGCCGCTCATCCGGTAGAATTCCACGATTTCGTCGATTTTTTCGACGGCTTTAGCAAAACGCTCTAGCCAGTCATAATTATGTTGGCTTGTTTTGACGCCAACGAAGACCGTAACGCCAAGATTCAGCTTCTCGGGATTTAGCAGAGCGACACGGTTTTGAATAACGCCGGCATCTTCCAAATTGCGAATACGACGCCAACAAGGTGTCGCGGACAAGCCCACACGCTCCGCAATGTCTCCGACGGACAATGTCGCGTCCTCTTGAAGGCAGTTGAGAATTTTCCGATCTATCGTATCCATGATAAATAATACTATAAATTGGAATGAACGTAGATTGAAACCCTCAAGTTTTGCTGAATGGCGCGTAATTTCGCAAATATTTTCCAAATCATTCGATGTACAATTCAAGGATTGGAGCTTCTAGAGGATAATTTAAATGATTTCGCGACTTTTTACGGATCATCCTGCCAGTGTTGATGAGACCTATTTTGAACATCTCATTACGGCGTCGTCATTCAGTATTCGGATGTTCGTGGCAAGCTTGGCATGTCTTGTACACGCCCTTCTGCCGTTCCTCTTCGTAAAGACGGGTAGCCTTGCGATCGAAACATTGTACGACCGTATGGTGGCCAATCGACGGCAATTTGAAGAAGGACGTTTGGCCAACCGCGCCGCAGCCCGAGCCAGCCGGTAAGATTCGATC
>JAJFJB010000050.1 GCA_021774435.1 Alphaproteobacteria bacterium | reverse complement strand
GGTTTCAAGGAAATCGAAGTCGGGTTTCCGGCCGCTTCGCAAACCGATTTCGATTTCGTGCGCACATTGGTCGACGAAAACCTCATCCCTGACGACGTGGTGATCCAGGTTCTGACCCAGGCGCGGGAAGAGCTGATTCGGCGTACCTATGAGTCGATCGAGGGCTGCAAACGGGCCATCGTTCATCTTTACAACTCGACCTCGACCCTGCAGCGCCGTGTCGTGTTTGGGTTGGACAAGGATGGGATTACCAAGATCGCCACCGACGGTGCGAAACTGGTTCATGAATTAGCCGGCCAAACGGAAACCGAGATCATTTACGAATATTCCCCGGAAAGCTTCACCGGGACGGAACTCGATTACGCAGTCGAGGTCTGCGAAGCCGTGATGGACGTCTATCAACCGACACCGGAGAAGAAGATCATTCTCAACTTGCCGGCGACTGTCGAGATGGCGACACCGAATATTTATGCCGACCAAATCGAGTGGTTCTTGCGCAATATCAAGAACCGGGAGTCGGTTATCCTCAGTCTGCATCCGCACAATGACCGCGGTACGGGTGTTGCCGCCGCGGAACTCGGTGTTATGGCCGGTGCGGACCGTGTCGAAGGGACGCTGTTCGGCAATGGCGAACGGACCGGCAATGTGGATGTCATTTCGCTGGGCATGAATATGTTCTCGCAAGGTGTCGATCCGGAATTGGACATGTCAGACTTGAATTCGCTGGTCAGAGTCGCTGAGCACTGCAACCAATTGCCAGTGCACCCGCGCCATCCCTGGGCTGGCGAATTGGTCTTTACCGCCTTCTCCGGGTCGCATCAGGATGCGATCAAGAAGGGCATGACCGCGATCGGCGACAGCAACAGCGGCATTTGGGAAGTCCCCTATCTGCCAATCGATCCGCAGGATGTCGGCAGTACCTATGAAGCGGTCATCCGCATCAACAGCCAATCCGGTAAAGGGGGTGTCGCCTATATTCTGGAGCAGGATTACGGCTTTGAATTGCCGCGCCGCCTGCAGATCGAGTTCAGCCAGGTAATCCAGCAGATTACCGACACGACCGGGGACGAGATCATGTCGGAGGACATCTGGAATACGTTCCAGAGCGAGTATCTGAACGCCGCGACACCGTTCGACTTTGTCGAACACCGCACGGTGCCCGATACGCACGCCTCTGAACGCCGTAATATGACTGCGGTGGTCCGTGTCGACGGCGCTGATCAGGTCATCTCCGGCAAGGGGAATGGGCCGATCGATTCCTATGTCGATGCGCTCAAAAGTCAGTGCAACGTCGACTTCCGTGTCATTGATTACCGCGAACGCGCGATCGGCGCGGGTGCGGATGCACGGGCCGTTGCCTATGTCGAGATCGAAACGCCGGAAGGGGCGCTGTTCGGTGTCGGTGAGCACGTCAATATCGTTACGGCCTCTCTGCGGGCCGTGACCAGCGCGGTCAACCGGGCCATAAAGCTGGGCCGGGGCGTTAAATCCGACACCAGCGCAGCGTAGTTGCTTATTTCAGGGATTTCGTCGTTCAGTTGGCGGACGGCATAGTCCCTGGAAGTGTTTCTGTATTCGGACCGCTGCGCCCGCTAAAATAGGGGCATGTCATCACAGGAATTGTTGCAGGAATGGGCATGGTTGATCGCAATCGGTTTGTCGGTCGGTTGCGTTGGCCTTTTGATCGGCATTCGGCGCATGCAGGCACGGCACGCACAACGGCGGTCTGTAGCGCTGGCACGGGCGGGTGAGGAAGAACCGACTGAAATTCAATCCAAATTTCATCGTGCGCGGCGCCAATTTCTCATACTTCTCGCCGTTGTGATCGTGTTTTTCATTACGCTGGAGATTTGGAATCTGTACTTCCTTCTGGAACGCTGACTGTGGGTCCGCTAAGAAAGCGCGGCGGCGACTTTAGTTGATGAAGAGGGTTTCCTGATGAATGGCGACGATGCGCGATCCCTGCTCGAAGATTTGCTTGGCCGAGCCAAAAAGCTTGGCGCCGACGCGGCCGATGCGCTGGTTGTAAACAGCACGTCGCTGTCTCATGCCGAACGGCTTGGACAGACAGAGCGGCTCGAACGATCTGAATCGCGAGATCTCGGCTTGCGGGTCTTTTTCGGCAAACAGCAGGCGGTGGTTTCCTCGAACGACTGGGATGCCAATACGCTTGACGACCTTGTTAACCGCGCGGTCGCGATGGCGAAGGTCGTGCCGGAGGATCCCTTTTGCGGTCTCGCCGAGCCCGAGGCGCTGTTCACGGGAGACATTCCGGATCTTGATATTTTCGACCCTGTAGAGCCGGCTGCCGAAACACTCATCCAACATGCGAAGGCGGCCGAAGATGCCGCTCGCGCGGTCGCTGGCGTCACAAACTCGGAAGGCGCGGAAGCGTCTTGGAGTAACAACGCCGTCATGTTGGCCTCGTCGAACGGGTTTTCGGGCGGATACCAGATTTCGCGCCACGGCGTGGGCGTCTCGGTAATCGCCGGCGAAGGCACGGGAATGGAGCGCGACTACGAATACACCAGTACTGTGCATGGCGAAGACCTTGAGGATGCGGCGGCGGTTGGGCGTGCCGCCG
>JAJFJB010000490.1 GCA_021774435.1 Alphaproteobacteria bacterium | reverse complement strand
GCCTCGAGGCTCTGATCGTGAAACCGTTTCGCCTCTGCGAACGTTTGGTCGATTAGGTCTTGCGATACGCCATGATTGGTGATGATCAGAAAGCCGATATCCTCCAAGGCGGCCCGCAGTGCGGGGGCAAGTTTTTCGGCGCCGGTGGGATCGCCCTCCGTTAAGGGCGCCAAATCGATCAGGGGAATGGTGTCGGCGGATTGGGGTTTCATGACTCTGCCTTTCAACTGCCCCATACGTTGCGATAGACGCGCATCCAGTTGAGGCCAAGCACCTTGCGGATATCGGCTTCGCTGAATTGTCGTTCAACCAGCCGTGCGGTGAGGTTTTGCAGGGTGCGCGGCGTTTCAATGGCTTCCGGAAACTTGTAAGGCGGCGGCGGATATTCCTGCGGGCGCCAATGGCCGTCCCGGATAAAGCCTTCATAGCGGGCCAGGGCGGTTGCATCATCTTCCACCGGGTACTGGCCCTGATAGTAATCGATGCCGATGCCGACATGGTCGATACCGACCAGGTCCGCCTTATAAGCGATGTCGTCGATGAACCGGTCGAGCGTCGGCTGGCCCTCCCAGGTCAGGAAGGGCGGGAAGCCGACCGTGCCGACGATACCACCGCTCTCTGCGACAGCGCGGATCAACTCATCGCTGATGTTGCGGCCGTTGTCCTGTACCGCGTAGGCGTTGGCGTGGCTGATGATCACCGGCGCTGACGAAACTTCGACCGCGTCCATGCTGGTGCGGTGGCCGGTATGGGCACAGTCGACGATGATGCCGAGCGCGTTGAGTCTTTCGATCAGGCGAACGCCGAAATGGCTGAGGCCGGAATCGGTGCGCTCGCCCGCGCCGTCGCCGACCAGATTCTTTCGGTTGTAGCAAAGCTGCATGATGCGCAGGCCGGCTTCGTAATAGCTGTCGACGAGATCGATCTCGTCCTCGATCAGCGCCGTACCCTGGCAGTGCAGGATGAGGCCCAGCTTGTTCTCCTGCTTGGCGCGTTCGATGTCTGCGGCCTGACGCACGATGATCGTGTCATTGCGTTCGCGCACGTAGCGGTGCCAGCCACCGATTTGTCCGAAGCCGGTTCGGGCGTTGCCGCTCATGCCGGTAACAGTCGGTGCTATTGCCGTGGCACCGCCCTCGCGCCACCAGTCAATATGGCTTATCGAACGCGCAAGCGGGCAGGTTGCATCTATGACAATCGCGTCACGATGGAGATCTGCGGCCTTCACCGGAACAACTCCTTTGCCGTTTCGCGCAATTCGATCTTCCTGATTTTGCCGGACGCTGTCATGGGGAAATCTTCAACGAACTGGACGTGGCGCGGAATTTTGAAGCTCGCCACCTTTCCACGGCAGTACTCGATGATCGCAGCATCAGTGATATCGGCCTCCGGTTCGCGCTGTATGAAGGCGACAGGAACCTCCGCAAGTTGCGAGTCTGGCAAGCTGACAACGGCAACCTGGTGCACATCCGGGTGTTCCAGTAATAGGCCCTCTGTTTCCATGGGGTCGACATTTTCGCCGCCGACTTTGAGCATATCCTTGTAGCGGCCCAGGAAGCGGATATAGCCGTCGTCACGCCAACTGGCGGTGTCGCCGGTGTGGAACCAGCCGTTTTCGTCATAGCATTTCGCCGTTTCTTCCGGCTTCTTGTAGTAACCTTGCATGATGCCGTAGCCCTTGATCAGTAGTTCTCCAGGGACGTCTACCGGTTGATCCGCACCCGTATCCGGGTCGACAATTCGGATTTCGTGACCGTCTATCGGGCCGCCGGAACTCTCCAGCCGGCGCGACAAGTTGTCGTCGAGTGCGCCGAAGGTTACGCCGACGCCGATTTCACTCATGCCGAAACCTGAAACGGTGCGCATCGTCGGAAAGGTTTCGATCGCCCATTTGAAAATGGGGACGGCGCTTTGCATGCCGGCAGCGAAGATGCCGGTCCGTAAAGCGGAAAGATCGCATTTCTGGCGCTCTTGCGCCTCGACCAGCCCTTTCAGGTGGGTTTCGAAGCCATGCATGATGGTCGCCTTTTCACGTTCGGCGAGCTGGATGCATTCATCCGGATCGAAGGCAGCGGTCAGGATCTGTTTCGCGCCCGTCAGGAGGGAAATAAGGGCCCCTTCCGAGAAGCCGAACAGATGGAACAGCGGCAGGTAGTTGAGGATAACGTCGTTCTCGTCGATTTCCATGACGCCCGCACGGAATTCAATCAGCCGCAGAAGATTGTGTGTATGTACAACACCTTTCGGAAACCCGGTCGTGCCGGACGTGTACATGAAGAAGGCCGGATCGTGCGGATTGACCATCTCGGCCCGGGTGGCAAGCACGTCATCTGTGATCGATTCGCCCGCATCCAAAAAATCCGGCCAGGCGGTCGTGCCCGCATGGCGTTCATCCGAGACGACCACAACGCCGCGCAGTGCCGGCCGATGCGGATCGTCAATGGCAATGCCTTGCTCGGGCAGCGTCACGACATCCCGCACCATTTCCAGGTAGTTGATAGGCCCGGATTGGTCATGCGTGATGAGGAATGCACAATCGGATTGTGTCAGCACATATTCCAGATCGTTTGTGCGGAAACGTGTGTTGATGGGGACCAGAATGGCGCCGATCTTTGTGACCGCGAACATCAGGCTCATCCATTCCGGCTGGTTCAGGAGCCATAGTCCGACTTTGTCGCCCGGTTTGACGCCGAATTGGATCAGTCCTTTGGCGGCCTGGTCGACCGACTGATTTATGTCGGAAAAAGTGAGCCGCTGATCCTCGAAAACCAGCGCTTCATGGCCACCGAGCCGTGCTGCCATCGTGGCCGGCAAGGAACCGAAGGTTTTGGGTGTATAGGGCTTCGGCATTGTTCGTTTTTTCACCGCGGTTGCGATCAAAGGCTTGGTGAAGTTTATCCGGCGGAAGGCGATCGAACAATTCGGAAGCTAAAACGGAACCGCCATCGCAGTTGAATGCGATGGCGGATGTAATCAATTCGTTGTCAGTTTTACCGATAGACGCCGAGCTGCGCGCTGATAAGAGCTTCGATAATCTCGTTCACCAGCCGGTTGTCGTTGCGGTGATGCGCAGGCCTTTTGTCGTATTTCACGACTTTATAGGCCTTTTGATGGGAATGCCGGTGCGGGATGCCATGTGCGTGCTGACGGTCATGGCGTAAGCGACGATGTTTGCGTGCATGCTTTTTCTTGTAATGCTTGTGGCGATAATGATCGCGATGCTTGTCATGACCCCAATGCTTCTTTTTTACGACTTTATAGTGGCCGTGACCGTGTCCTCGATAATCGGAACCAGCATTTGCGGTTGAGATTAACGGCGCCGATAGCATTGTCACAGCGAAAGCGCTTACTGCAAAAATTCGTAAGATGTTCGACTTCTTAAACATGGTGGCCTCCACTTCAGTTTCGTGCGCTATATTCTTCAGCATTTGTAACGTTATATATACATGTAAAAATGCAGTCAATAGTAAAAATAAAAATTTGTGTAAATGTGTTTTTTGTGGCGGTGGGTGCAAGTTCCTGCCGATTTCGTCCCCTTGATGGGGTTGAGACCGATGCTTATGGTCGGCAGCAGATTTCATAGAGGGACTGGAACGAACATATGAGCATTAACGGGAAAGCTTATATTGCGGGGATTTATGAACATCCGACCCGCAAGGCGACCGATCTGTCGGTGGCGCAGCTACACGCCGAAGTCGCGGCCGGCGCGTTAGCGGATGCGGGCATCAGCAAGGATGACGTGGATGGTTACTTTTGCGCCGGAGACGCTCCCGGCCTCGGGCCCCTGTCGATGATCGAATATATGGGACTGCAGAATGTTCGCCACATGGATGCGACGGATGTCGGTGGTTCGTCTTATGTCCTGCATATCGGCCATGCGGCGGCGGCGATCGCGATGGGCAAATGTAATATTGCGCTGGTCACGCTGGCAGGACGGCCGAGGGCGGAAGGTATGGAGACCGGTACGAAGCCGCGTGATTACGGTGCGGCACCCGATGTACCGTTCGAATTCATCTACGGACCAACCGTGGTGAACATGTACGGCATGGCCGCGCAACGGCACATGCATGAATTCGGTACGACCAGCGAGCAGCTCGCCTGGATCAAGGTCGCCGCATCGCATCATGCCCAACATAATCCGCATGCCATGTTGCGCGACGTCGTGACGGTTGAAGAAGTGGTCAACTCGCCGATGATTTCCGATCCGCTGCATCGCATGGATTGCTGCGTGATTTCCGATGGCGGTGGCGCCTTTATCGTCGTCAGTCCTGAGGTGGCCAAAAGCCTCAACAGGGATTGCGTTAAAGTCATGGGTCACGGCGAAGCGCCGAAAAACCTCAATGCGGGGAATGTCGACCTGACCTTTACCGGTGCCCGCTGGTCCGGGCCGATCGCCTTTGAAGAGGCCGGCGTCACGCAAAGCGATATCGATTATGCTTCGATCTACGATTCCTTCACGATCACGGTATTGGAGACCTTGGAAGATCTGGGATTCTGCCCGGTCGGCGAAGGCGGCAAGTTCGTGTCCGACGGTAACCTGATTGCCGGACAAGGCAAGCTCCCGTTCAATACCGATGGCGGTGGGCTTTGCAGTAACCATCCTATTAATCGCGGTGGACTGACAAAGGTTCTGGAGGCCGTGCGGCAGCTTCGCGATGAAGCTCATCCGGCAGTGCAAGTCAAAGACTGCCAAATTGCGCTTGCCCATGGCACGGGCGGTTCGCTTGGAACCCGAATGGGTAGTTCTACGGTTATCTTGGGGAGGGCTGACGCATGAGCCAGCAACGAAACATTCCATCGCCATCGCGCAGCGTCGAAAATAAGGCCTTCTGGGCTGCGGCGAACGAAGGCAAACTCATGGTTCCGCGCTGCAAGGATACCGGCAAATTCTTCTGGTATCCCCGCAATATCAGCCCCTACACGCTCAGCACCAATGTCGAATGGGTCGCCGCGTCGGGCAAGGGTACGATCTACACGTACTCAATAATGCGCCGGGCCGATCCCAACTATGCGATCGCCTATGTGACGTTGGAAGAAGGCGTAACGATGATGACGAATATCGTCGATTGCGATTTCGACGCGCTGTCCATTGGTCAGGCCGTTGAGTTGGCTTTCTTCGACACTGAAGATGGGCAGAAGGTACCGGTCTTCAAACCTGCGGCATAAGGAAACGACTACATGAAAAGCGGATGGCGGTCGGCTTGCGTTCTTGCGCTGTTTCTGACCGCCTCCGCAATTTCCGCCCAGGCGCAGGATCCTCAACCTGAATCCGGTTCCGGGTGGATTGACAAGGAACCGGTCAAAGGATCCCGGTTTATGGTTGCGGCGGCAAATCCGCATGCGGTTCGTGCCGGTTACGAGATTCTGAAGGCTGGTGGCACGGCACTGGATGCGGCGGTTGCTGTGCAGATGGTGCTCAATCTGGTGGAACCACAATCTTCCGGGATCGGCGGTGGTGCGTTTCTGCTTTATTGGGATGCGGTATCCAAGACCTTGAATACCATCGATGGCCGAGAGACGGCCCCCGCAACGGCGACGCCTGAACGCTTTCTGGAGGCCGACGGGTCGAAAATGAAGTTTTCGAAAGCCGTTGTCGGTGGGCAGTCCGTCGGTGTGCCGGGAACGTTGCGGTTATTGGAGGTCGCGCACAAACGCTTTGGGAAGGCACCTTGGGCCACTTTGTTTAAGCCAGCAATCGAACTGGCACAAAAAGGGTTTCCGATTTCGCCGCGGCTCGCCGGCGCTATCTCCAAGGCGCAGCGCTTCGGCTTGGATAAATTTCCGGAAACGCGCGCCTATTTTTTTGACGATGACGATATGCCGCTACCCCAGGGGCATCTGCTGAAAAATCCGAAATTCGCGGCAACCATGCGAGACATCGCGACGCAGGGCGCGGACGCTTTTTATACGGGAGAGATCGCCCGCGATATCGTTGCGGCAGTTAACGAAACGTCGTTGTTGGCAAATAACATCACGCTATCCGATCTGCAGGCATATCAGGCGAAGGCCCGCCCACCGGTATGCGTGGACTATCGGCGCTATGAAGTTTGTGGAATGGGGCCGCCAACCTCTGGCGGGCTAACGGTGGGGCAGATACTGGGAATGCTCGCCCAATATGATGTTCGCGCGATCGGTTGGAATGCCGAATTTGTCCATCTTTACGCCGAAGCGGCGAAGCGCGCCTATGCGGACCGTGCGCTTTATATGGCCGATAGCGATTTTGTCGATATTCCGGCGGCGGGCCTTCTGGCACCGGAATATATGAAATCGCGCGCCAATCAAATCGACCGGAGCCAATCAACGGGAAAGGCCGATCCGGGCAATCCGCCAAGGAAGCAAACGCAAAATTTGGCGCCGAGCGAGAGCCGGGACCGGCGGGGGACCAGCCATATCGTGATCCGCGATGCCGCCGGTAATGCGCTTTCCATGACCACGACGATTGAATCGGGCTTTGGAAGCCGCGTTATGGTTCGCGGGTTTTTGCTAAATAACGAACTCACGGATTTCGACCGGCAGCCGGAGAAGAAAGGGCGCCTGGTCGCCAACCGGGTCGAGGGCGGCAAGCGGCCGCGAAGCTCGATGGCGCCGACAATCGTGCTGAAAGACGGCCGCCCCTATCTCTTAATTGGCTCACCCGGTGGCAGCCGCATTATCAACTACGTGGCCAAATCGATCGTTGCTATTCTCGACTGGGATATGAACCCACAGGACGCATTGGAAACAGGCCATTTCGTGCATCGCAACGGCAAGACATTGGACCTTGAAAAGGGAACAAAGGCGAAAGGTTTCAGTGCTGCTTTGGTGGAAAAAGGCCACAAGATCAAGGCACGCAATCTGAACAGCGGACTGCATGCAATTTTGATTAGAGACGGGCAGTTGACCGGTGCAGCGGACCCGCGTCGCGAGGGAATTGTCTTAGCCGAATAACCTATGATTAGGTGGCCGGATTTATTCGCGGGTTCATATTTAGTTTACCATATTTCAATAGGGTGCCTGCTTCCGAATGGGGGATACCGTTGCCGAGCTGGCGGCGGAGCGAAGCGAGGTTATGGATGCCGGAAACCGGTCTCCATCAAGAATTGGCGGCGTTACGTCGTGAAAACCAAGCGCTGAAGGCGAAACTCGCCTGTCAGGAAGAACTGCTGCATGAACGGGCGCAATTGATAGAGGCTATCGAAGCGCTTCCTGATGGTCTGGTCCTGTTCGACGCCGAAGAGCAGCTGATAATCTGCAACGGTAAATACCGAGAGCTCCATCCGGCTGTTGCCGAAATTATGGTTCCCGGTACGCGGTTCGAAACGATTGTTCAAGAAGCGGCTGCGCGTGGTCAGCACCCAGATGCAGACGGTCGTGTCGAGGAATGGAAACGTGAACGCCTCGCGGCATATCGCGACCCGGGGGAACCGATCGAGCAGCAGTTTTTCGATGGAAGCTGGCGCCGCGTTTACGAGCGCAGGACCGCTGATGGTGGAACCGTCGGCGTGCGAATAGATATCACCGAGTTGAAAGCACGTGAACGAGATCTTCGTAGTTCCGAGGCGCGGCTGCGCGATTATCTCGAAGCGTCATCGGACTGGTTTTGGGAAATGGATGCACAGTGCAGGTTTTCATACTTTTCGGAGTCGTTCGAGGCGCTAACGGGCGTTGCACCTGAAATACTGCTGGGAAAAACCCGAGAGGAAACCGGCATTCCCGGCGTTGACCCGAGACAATGGTCGGACCATTTGGCGAATCTTTCCGCGCATCGGTCATTTCGGGACTTTAGGCATCCACGTACGCTTCCCGACGGCCGGCAGGTTTATTTATCCATCAGTGGCAAAGCGGTCTTTGATGAGGATAACCAATTTATTGGTTATCGCGGAACCGGCCACGATGTCACCGCGCTGGTAATGGCCGAACTTTCGGCTTGGGGATCGGAACTGCGCCTCGCAAACGCGATCGAAAGCCTGTCGGAATATTTTGTGCTTTGGGGCAAAGACGACCGTTTGGTTCTATGCAACGAGAAATTCCGTGAACTGAACGCAGAGATTGTTGCGTTCACGACATCTGGAACGCGACTGGAAGATTATTTTCGGGCCGGAATCGCGAAGGGGCTCTATCCGGAAAGCGAGGGCCGGGAGGAAGAATGGCTCGCGGAGGTTATCCGTGTCCATCATGAACCGCGCGAACCCCTTGAGGTCCGCAGGAAAGATGGACGATGGCTCCTCGTGCATGGTCAAAGGATGCCTGATGGCGGGTTTGTGCGCACCGGGACGGATATCACGGCACAAAAACAGGCGGAAGCAGCCTTGCAGGTTGCGCATGATGATCTGGAGAAGCGCGTCAAACAACGGACCGCCGAGCTCCATCAAACAAATTCCAAACTGCAGCGGGAAATAAGCGAGCGCGAAACAGCGCAACAGAAACTGCGCGCGAGTCGGGCACTGCTAGAAGCGATGCTCGACAATTTCCCCGATTTGACCGGCCTGAGGGATACCGAGGGACGATACATACTGGTGAACCGAACATTTGAAGATTGGTACGCCATTTCACGCAGTCGCATCCTGGGGAAAAAGGCGTACGAATTTTGGCCTGAAGAGGCGGCCGAAGAATTCAAACGCCGCGATGATGAAGCTATTACGAATCGAAAGGCAATTGTTCGGCACATGGACATCGAGTACCCGGATGGCAAAACAAGGTCCGTGCGGACGTTGCGATTTCCGGTGTTTGTCGATGGTACGACGTTGCTCGGTGTCGGTTTCATCAATTCAGATGTTACCGATCTCATGCAAGCGCAACGCGAGGCTACAGAAAAGTCGGCCCTAATGCAGACCGTACTCGATGCGATCCCGGCAAATATATCGCTGCGCGATACGGAAGCCCGCTATCAGTTTGCGAACCGGCACTTGGCGAACGGTGTGGGCCTTCCGGCGCAAGCGTTTGTTGGCAAAACCGGGAACGAACTTTTTCCTGATCGCGACGGTGCGAATGCGGATGAAATGGCTTGTCAGGTTATCGAAACAGGTAAACCGATACTGAATCACGAATTGCAATTAAGGCATCCAAGCGAGAGCACCATACTGACTAATGTCGTTCCAACATACCGAAGCGACGGAACGCTCAGCGGCACGGTAGGGATTGGGTTTAATATCACGGAGCCGAAAAAACTTGAGGAACAGTTGCGCCAATCTCAAAAAATGGAAGCGGTTGGTCAATTGACCGGTGGTGTGGCGCATGACTTCAACAATTTGCTTGGTGTCATCATCGGAAATCTTGAGCTTCTCGAAGAACAACTCGACGATCTGCAAGGCGAAGGCAAGGAGATGCTTGATGCTGCCATGGAAGCGGTCCAAAAGGGCGCCAATCTCAATCGGCAACTCCTGGCCTTTTCACGTCGGCAAGCGCTAGCGCCGAGGTCGATTGATTTAAACGAGCAGATTATGGGTATGGTGAGCATGCTCCGGCGAACCTTGGGAGAAACAATCAAAGTTGATGTTGCGTCGACCGCCGGACTTTGGTCCTGCAATGCTGATCCTGCGCAGGTTGAAGCGGCGTTGCTCAATCTGTCGATTAATGCCCGCGACGCGATGCCAAATGGTGGGAAACTGACTGTCGAGCTGTCGAATGAGATACTTACAGAGCATGACATCAGCGACATATCGGACGTCGAGCCAGGACAGTATGTCTCGCTCGCGGTTCGCGACACTGGCCAGGGCATACAGCAGGATGCGTTGAACCATGTCTTCGAGCCTTTCTATACGACAAAGGAAGTTGGCGAGGGGTCCGGGCTCGGTCTCAGCATGGTATTCGGGTTCGCGAAACAGTCCAGAGGCCATGTCGCGATTGATAGCAAGGAAGGGATCGGCACGACCGTCACGCTGTACTTGCCACGCGCAGATGCCGCAACCGAAGCTGTTTCGGAAATAGAGCCAGAGGCGCCCAGTGCGCAAGGCGAAACCGTCCTGGTCGTCGAAGATGACCAGGACATGCGGAACTTGACGGAAAAATTAGTTCGCGATTTGGGCTACCGTCCACTTGTGGCAAGCGATGGGAAGAGCGCTTTTGCGGAAATGTCGCGGTCTGAAAGGATCGACATATTGCTCACCGATATCGTGTTGCCCGGTGGCATGGACGGTTCGAAAATCGCGGCGGAAGCGAAGTCGCGGTTTGCGGATATTAAGGTGCTGTTTATGTCGGGTTACACGCGCAACCATCTTGCTGATCAAGGAGGGCTCGACGACAGTGTCCTGTTGCTCGAAAAGCCCTTCAGAAAATTTGAGCTTGCTCGTAAATTGCGGGAAGCAATCGAAGCCTAGACCGGTTGAGGCTGCTTGCATCACCCTTTGGTGCGGCAAGTATCGCGTTGCGCGGATTGTGTACAATTAACCCACTCAAAATTCGGTTATTTTAGGATCCGCGTTGTGCGAGATTTAGTATGCTCTTTTTCACAACCGGGGTACGTGACCCGATTTAACCGACGTCGCAAATTTGAGAGAGGAACGCATGGCTGGGACCCGAGACGGCGCGATTACGCGGATCGAAAAGGAATATGACAGTGGTGAATTTATTGCCATGCTTGCCCATCGAATTGCGATACCGACGGAAAGCCAGGAGCCGGAGCGTTTGCCTGATTTGCATCGCTATCTGCGCGATAATATCAGCGAATATCTCAAGCCACTTGGGTACGAGTGTGAGATATTCGAGAATTCAGTCAAGAATGGGGGGCCGTTTCTGGTCGCATCCCGCATTGAAGACCCTTCCCGACCAACTTTGCTGGCCTATGGTCACGGCGATGTGGTTCGCGGCATTCCGGAACAATGGCGCGAGGGCCTGGACCCATGGGTCCTGAAGCAGGAAGGTGATCGTTATTACGGTCGCGGTACGGCGGACAACAAAGTTCAGCACACAATTGTCATGGCGGCATTGGCCGCCGTGTTGGCGGAGCGGGGCAGCCATGGTTTCAACACCAAGATCCTGCTGGAAACCAGTGAGGAAATTGGCTCGCCAGGACTGGAAGAATTCTGTTCCTCCCACAAAGAGCTGCTTGCCGCCGATGTTCTGATGGCGTCGGACGGGCCACGCATGAACCCGGCCCGGCCCGATATCAAGCTCGGAAACCGGGGTATGCTTGCTTTCGATCTCGAAATTGACCTGCGGGTTGGCAGCAGACATTCGGGGCATTGGGGCGGTGTGCTGGAAGACCCTGGCGTGACGTTGGCGCATGCGCTGGCTTGCATCGTTACCCGCAAGGGGCAAATCCTGGTGCCAGGCTGGACACCGGACGAAATTCCCCCGTCAATTCGCACCGCGCTGAAGGATTGTCAGGTCGATCCCGGCAACGATTTTCCGGAGATTGATCCGGAATGGGGTGAGCCTGGCCTGAGCCGTGAAGAAAAGATGTTCGCCTGGACCAGCTTCATCATTCTCGCCTTCATCACCGGCCGGCCGGAGAATCCGGTGAATGGGGTGCAACCCGATGCCCACGCGCGCTGTCAGTTGCGGTTCTCAGCAGACGTTGATCCGTCGCAGTTCGTACCGGCACTGCGCCGCCATCTCGACGGCCAGGGATTTCCGCAGGTGAAGATTAAGGAATTGCCCGACGGGTTCTTCCCGGCGTCACGCACCGATCCGGAAAATCCATGGGTGCCATTTGCGAGGGAGTCGATTACCAAGACGCAGGGGCAGCAACCAATCGTGGTGCCGAATTCGGCGGGCGGTTTGCCGAGCGACATCTTCGCCCGCAATCTTGGGGTGCCAACCTTATGGATTCCGCATTCCTACACGGGAAGCTGCCAGCACGGCCCGAATGAACACATCCTTCATCATATTACCCGCGAGGGCCTGCGAATTATGACGGGTCTGTATTGGGATCTTGGCGAAACGACGGGAATGAAGTCCGTCTAGATCAGGTCGCGGTTAGTTTGAATCGTTTACCTGCGATCCAACAATCGCGCGAATCTGATCTAACTTTTTGCTCTAGGCGATCATTTCTGCGATGTAGCCTGGAAGCGCGAAAGCCGCTTGATGTACCGCGGGACTGTAGCAACGCGTTTTCACGTCCGCGGCGATATAACGCGCCTCCAATTCAGCCAAGGGTGTGGCGCGTGAGCTTTTGTTGTCTGTTGCCCATCCGAAGGCCATGCAGCCGCCGACATAACCAGGCACAGTGGCGGTGTAGCACGTTGCGTCGGAGAACAGCTGTCTCAGCGTGGTGATTGTGTTTGTCAGTTCTTCACCTTGTAAGAACGGCACACCGTTCTGCGTTACCAATACGCCATTCGATGCGAGGCACCGTTTGCACGCAGCGTAGAACCGATCCGTAAACAAGACCTCGCCTGGGCCGATTGGGTCGGTCGAATCGACAATGATGACATCGTATCGTTGGTCCGTTGTCTCGACATGGTCAACACCGTCCGCAATGACGGTATCCGTGCGCGGGTCGTCAAATGCTTCCTCGCAAATCATGGATAGATATTCTTTGCTGAAGGCAATGACACTGGCGTCGATTTCGACCAAGGTCGCGCGGGAGACCGTGTTGTGTTTCAACACCTCTTTCAACATGCCGCCATCGCCGCCACCGATGATCAGAATTTCCCGCGCTGCGCCATGAGCCAATATGGGTACATGAGCCAACATTTCATGGTAAATGAACTCATCACGCTCAGTCGTTTGAATGACGCCATTCAAGGCAAGCACGCGACCGAATTCTTTGTTTTCGAAAAGTATCAGATGCTGGTGTTCGCTTTTGCCTTCATAGAGCAATTTGTCGATGCGCAGGCGCGCACGTAAGCCAGAGTGCAAGGTCTCCTCGAACCAGTCGGTGGTCACAAGCGGCCTCGATGGTGCTCTCCGATTTCTACGCGGGCGGGACGAAATGCGTCGCGCAAAACATCGATTGCCCGATGCGGTTCGGTTTCACCGCACATGAAGATGTCCACTGCAGCATATTCGCGTTCTGGCCAACTGTGGATACTAATGTGCGACTCCGCGAGGACGGCGACACCAGAAACGCCGCCGTTTTCGGTGAAATGATGCAGGTGTATATGCAGTAAGGTTGCGCCTGAGGCATCGACACAGTCTCGCAAGGTCCGCTCGATGAAAGGCAGATCGTCGAGCCGCTCGGCGTCCCAAAGATCGACGATCAAATGCAGGCCGGCGAAACGCTCGCCATCATGTTCGAAAAAATAATCGTTGACGGGGGTGGTACCAGATTCCGTAGGCACATCAATAGGCTGATTTGCTTCGCTATCTTTGTCGTACCGCGTTGTAATCCCGTCTGACATGTTGTGTTCCAACTGTGGGGTTCTTTGTCAAAATGGCCGCCCGATATGGAACCTTCACTGGTGATTTGCAAGGAATAATTCGAGCCGATGGGACGATATCAGACAAGCATATTTTTCGCGCGCAAATACATGCGCGATAGGGATTTCGTCGATATACTGGCTGCGCATTGTGTCTCCGAATTTGTTGAGAGGAGTAAATGTCATGGCAAAAATTTCGTGGATTCAGTCGATCGGCGTGCTTGGGCTTTTGGGGTCGCTTTTGATCGTTCCCGAAACGGCTCGCGCCGCTCCTCAAATATTGGGTCTAGTCGCCACGCGGGGGGATATGCCGATGCAATGCGCGGCAGGGTCTTGCATCGGGTTTTTGAGTACTTTCTGCCTGGAAGAGGAACGCCATCCCCCGAGCAGCCGGGCTGCCTACACGCCCGCCCCGAATAGCCAAATTACACTGATCGTCGAAACAAAAGATGGCCGTACCCTTCGGCTGCCGGGGCATGACTATCTCACTTTCCAGACCCGCCTCGACTACACGTCGATTTTGGCGCAAGTCGAAACGGCGCGCCTTGCAAGCCTGAAACCGGCACAGGTCAGCTTACATATCGGTCCGCTCGCGTCATTGCTTCCGGTTCCTGGTCCCGGCGATACGGCATTGCACAGCGCTGAAGAGCGGGCGATTGCGACGGGCGCATATCGCAAGACCGGTCAGCAGTTCTTCGACAAGGGCGGCGAAAAATCAGAGACCGTCTCGATGGTCACACATTTGATCAATGTGCTGCCAAGAAAGGGCCGCTTGGAGAAAATGGCGCTCGATGCCGCCTATCGTGATACGGAAAGTGCCGAAGCCGGTATCGTTGGAATTGGCGCACGCGAACGGTTCCAAAAGATCGTCCAAAGCTGTGAAGCAATCCTCAAATCCACGGCGGCACGCTATAATATGCGTAACTGTTTGGAATATCGCCACGAAGTTATGCAGGCCGAGACCAATAGGAAGTTTTGGAAAGCGTTGGGCGGGGTCTGACCTTGGGCGACCCTAATTAATGGCAGGGTCGGCGCGGATACTATTTGCAAAGCAGGCGTTGTTGGCCGAAGGCTGGGCCCGCGATGTCCTATTCGAACTTACGCACGCGGGCGATATCGCAAAAATTACCATCGGAGCCGCTCAAGGCGACGCAGAAATAGCGGCGGGCCCGGTATTGCCGGGAATGATCAACGTTCATTCGCACGCCTTCCAGCGCGCTCTTGCCGGGTGCACGGAACGAGCGGGTCCGGGCGAGGATTCCTTCTGGACGTGGCGGGAGGCGATGTACGGGTTCGTTTCACGGATAACGCCGGAACAGCTCGAAATTGTCGCCCTTCAGCTTTACGTCGAGATGCTGAAACAGGGCTATACGGCGGTCGGCGAATTTCACTACCTGCATCATGGGCCGGATGGCACCCCATATGCCGATGTCGCGGAGATGTCGGAACGGGTCATTGCGGCTGCTCGAATGGCGGGTATCGCAATCGCGCACCTGCCGGTGCTCTATGGTTACGGCGGATTCGGTGGCGCTCCTTTAGGAGCCGCGCAACAGCGATTTCAAAATAACCCGGATTCGCTGCTTACTATCATTGAAAAGCTTAGGCAGCGGCACCGGACCGATCCCGAGGTTGGAATAGGACTCGCACCGCATTCCTTGCGGGCCGTTACGGTGGACACGCTGGGCACCACGATTGCGGCATTACAGCAAGGCGATCCTGATGCCCCGGTCCATATTCATATCGCGGAGCAGGAAAAGGAAGTTACGGACTGCCTGACCTGGAGCGGCAAACGACCTGTCGAGTGGCTCTTCGAGCATATGCCACCAGACAAGCGTTGGTGTTTGATTCATGCGACTCACATGACAACGGAAGAAACCAAGCTGCTTGCGCATAGCGGCGCCGTGGTGGGGATTTGTCCGACGACCGAGGCCAATCTCGGGGACGGGCTGTTTCCCTTGGAGGAATTTGCGGAGAACAGTGGCAGATACGCGATCGGCTCGGACAGCCATGTTTCGATTAGTCCCTTGGAGGAGTTGCGCTGGCTTGAATATGGGCAGCGGCTGTTGAGCCGCCGCCGTAACATAATGGCGTCGCCCACTCAGCCGTCCGTTGGAGCGAATTTGTGGAAAGCGGCTTGTTCGGGGGGCGCCCAAGCCTTGGCCCGGAACGCTGGTGTTCTTGAAGCCGGTATGCGGGCCGATCTGATCGTCCTCGACGACAATCACGTAAATATTGCGGGCCGCCGGGGCGACGATATTCTGGACGGCTTTATATTTGCCGGCAATGACCGGGTCGTTCGAGATGTTATGGTCGGTGGAATTTGGTGTGTTAAGCAGGGCGTTCACGGCTTTGAACAAGCGGCGGCGGAAGCCTATCGCGATGCGGTCGTCGAACTGCTGTCTTAGGCATCAGTCCTTAAGATCAAGATGAACATATTGGGGAGATTGAGATGACGAGTGAAAACTACAAAGCCGGCGAAAAAGTGCGCCGGGCTGTATTGGGCGACAAGCGTGTCGACGAGACGATGAAGGATCCGGAGGACTTTGCGCGCCCGTTGATGGAGCTCACCACGGAATTCGCCTGGGGGCAGATTTGGACGCGGCCCGGTATCGACCGGCGCACGCGCAGTTTTATGAATCTGGCGATGTTGTCGGCGCTGAACCGTCCGCATGAAATCGCGGTGCACATTCGTGGCGCGCTGAACAACGGACTGACACGAGAGGAAATTCAGGAAGT